>JADLDR010000001.1 GCA_020846535.1 Armatimonadota bacterium
AGGGTTTCATCGCCGTAGTCGTGATCCAGATGGGCAGCGGTCAGGGCGGCGGATATGGCGGTGAACTCCTCGCTCAGCCAGCGGTGAGGGTCCGAGCGCCAGGGCATATCCTGCGGGCGCTGGGTGGCCTGGAGGCTGTCGGTCGGCATGAGCAGCAGGATATCGGCCCGGCGCTCTCCCTGGCTCAGCGCGAATCCCACCCGGGCGAAGTATTCGGCCATATGGCCGTAATATTTCCAAAAGGGCTGCTGGTAGAAGTCGGTCAGGGGCTTGATGCGCTTGGCCTGGCCCCGGATGGTATAATAAAGGGCGTGGGGCACGAAATAATTGATGCCCAGGGCGCTCTCCCAGTCCTGATCGAGCTTGCGGCCCGAGAGGGGCTGGTGCCATCCCCTGCGGCTGAATATCTCGCTCATCACGCGCTGCTTGCCCGACTGCCGGGCCGCGCTGGCCGCCATTTTGACTTCCACCAGGGCGTCCCGCTTCTGGGAGGGCGACACCTCCGCGCCCGCCGAGTCAATGCCCGGCCAGTCCAACCCGCCCAGCAAAGGCATGATCGCCCCGTTGCTGGCGATCTGCCAGCGCAGAGGTGTCTCGCAGATGAAATGCCCGGTCAGGAGGACGCCGCGCTCCCGGCACCAGTCATGCAGCCGGTCGATATAGGCTGTGCGGAAGAGATGGGTGATAGCCTGCCCGAAGTCCTGGCGAACGCCTGCGGAGGCGGGGTGATCCAGGAAAAGGACGGGCAGTTTGTCCGGAAGGCTGTAGCCGTGCATTCGCTCGAACGCTGCGGGCAGGCCGGGCGTCCAGGGCAGGCGCATCGGGGGAAGATCATCGAGATACGCCGGAAACGACCCCGGCTCATCGGTGAAGAAGCCGACCAGAGTTTCGCCGAAATACTCCCTGACGGCCCGGTGATAGGCCTCATAGGTGATCTCTATAAAAGCGGAGACGGCTTCCGGATCGAGGGCATCGATATTGGTTTCCGCTTTCCGGTCGGCGGGGGCCAGGGCCAGGGAGCTTTCCGCCGTAAAGACCATCAGGCGCGTCCGGGGACGCAAGGGAGGCGGGTTGCCCTCCCGGCGGGACCGCTCGATAGCGGGGGTGATATTCCGGAATCCCTGAAGCGCATCCCCTGCGCGGTCGCAGGCGAAAACGGCCAGCAGCCCCTCCTCCGGCAGTTCCTCCAGGAAATCCTCTCGATATTCCGCTTCGCGGGCGATGAGGAATTTCTGGGCCAGGTGGGGACGGCTTTTGAGGACAAGCCCGCCTGCCCGCCCGCTGGGACAGTTGTATTCATCGTAAATCCAGACGGATATTCCCTTCCTCCGGGCTTCCTCACAGGCGATCCGGACAGCTTCCATCCAGGCGTCGGACAGATAGGGAACTTCCAGAGGAGTTCGCCCGCTGATGGTGAAGCCGGGCAGCCGGGCCTCCGCCATCAGGCCGATCTGACGGCGAATCTCTTCCGTCTCCAGGGGGCCGTTCCAGAACCAGAAAGGGGCCATGCCGAAAGCCGGGCAGCCCCCTGAAAATTGCCGGTAGAGTTCATCCGATGCGGACATGTAAATTCTATTACCTCATGGGAAGGGTGCGGGCGTCTTCTTGAAGCTCAAAACATTCTCTTATTCGCTCCGGCTCTCTCTTTTTCCTTTGGGCGGGCGGGCCGCCGCGGTGACGGACAGGATGCGGCAGCCTGCGTCCAGGCTGGCTTCGGACGGCTCGAACTCCAGGCGGCGGATGGGCACGTCCGGCCTGGGATTGAGCCATTCTCGGACGAGGGCCTGCCGAGGGGCGGTCGGGCGGCGGATGAGCCAGACAGAAGGGCTGGATGTGTGGGGCAGGTCCGGGTTCTCGACGGAAAGGGCTTCGAGGGCGTAGCGGATTGGAACCGCTTCCAAGGAACCGTCCGCGAACCGGATATGAAAGCTGCCCAGAAGCGCGCCCGGGGTCAGGCTGCTTTCGGAGGCGGCGGCCAGGTAGAGGGCGGAGCAGGGAGGCCCTATCGAGACGCTCCACTTGCGTTCCGACAGCAGACGGGCGGCTTGTTCGGCGGGAACTTCGCCCAGGCCGCTCCGATAGCCTCCGAGCCAGTTGCCCTCTTTGTCGAAGACCGCCACCCGCTCCCCGGGGCGCAGGCCCAGGAGCCGCCTGGCCCGGGCACCGTCAGGGCCGGAGTGGGCCGACAGGACGAATCCGCCGGAGGGAACGGGCATATCGCCCCCGCCGTAATCGCTCACTTCCAGAACCTTCCCGCCTGCGGAGACCGAAACCTCCGTCCCGTAGATATTGGTGCCGGTGGCGCTTTGCGGCGCGGCGTAAAGGATCAGTTGATCCTCGCCCCGGCCTGTGTTGAAGCCGTCCAGGGGCAGCTTCTCGCCGCCGGGCAGCGCGACATAGGAGGCTTCGCTCCCCCGCTCCAGAGGCTTGCTGCGCCCCGGGAGGGGAGGAAAGAGGGCGGGAGACGTGAAATCGAACGGAACGCCGCTGTATTGTTCCCTGGCTGCGGATACTTGCTTCGGCCAGGCCAGGCGGGTTATGTTGCCGGGTCTGCCCGGCCTGAGCAGCAGGGCATGGGAGGAGGGAAAGGCGAGTGTACGGCGGCCCCAGAGTTCGGCGGCGGTGGCCTCCTTCGCGGCGGGCGCGATCCGAGGCTCCGGGTGAACGCTATCGGGGGCTGCCGATGGGTTCCAGGCGGCCTGAGCGTAGAAGGCTGTGACCGGATTGAAGGCATGGGAATAGAACACATCGGGCGGGCCGGCCCAGAGAGTTCCGAAAGACGGCACGTTCCGCTCCCGGGCGTAGCGCACCAGGCTGAAGGGGGTCTGCCACGGGCTGGCCCACATCTCGAACCCCTTGCGCTTCAGGTAGTCCAGGGCGGGGTATTTCTCCAGAGGATCGTAGAACCAGTAGTCCAGGACGATATCACCGGGGACATCGTCCAGGGCGGAGGCGGTGTTGCGGGGCGGGCCTCCGTTCGCGGGGCCGACCTGAGCGCCCAACTCCTTCTCCAGTTCGGGAGCGACGAACATATCGTGCCAAATCACCATCCTGATGCCCCGCGCCCTGAAGAAATCCCGCACCAGGCGGAGGTGCCGCGCCAGCAGGGAGGAACCGCTCATGCCCTGCTCCGAGAACCAGGTGAAGAGGTCCCAGGCTTCATCCATCCCGCAGTGGAAATACCGGACCGGGCCGTAGATCTCCAGCATTTCGGAAAGGACGGGGAAGACAAACTTATCGTAGCTTTCGAGGTTCTGGATCATGATGCCGCCGTGGCCTGTGTAGGGCGGCTTTTCGTAGGCTCGCTCCAGGTGGCCGAGCATGTTCAAATAGCCTACCGGCTCCAGGCCGAGGCTCCGCCCGTAATCGATCACCGATTTCGCCCGGGCCTTCGTCAGCTTCATCCCCCGGGCTATAGAAGGATCGAAATCGAAGATCACCCGGGGGCCGAACTCCAGGGCGAAATAGCGGATCTTCATGCGGGCCTGCAAATCCAGGTTGCGCTTCAATTCCTCCACCGTGCCGCTCCACGGCCCCTGTGTCATGAAGCCCCGGAAGCCCGGTTCCGGCCAGTCGCGCATCCTGACCCCTGGAACCGCAAAACCCTGCGGCAGCCGCCTGACCTCTCCGGAACCGAGCCATTGAATCAGGGAATGCACGGCCCAATATGCCCCCTGGCCGTCATGCGCCCGGAGGTCGATGCGGCTGCCGGTGGTTTCCAGGATGTACTCCTCCGGACGGGGAAGCGATTGGGGAACCAGCTTGAGCGCGATGCGCGTTCCCCCTCCCGGTCTCACGGCTGAAACTCCGAACAGGCGGGCCATCTCGCGCCTCAGCAGGCGGGCAGGCCCTTCCAGCCCGGCAGCCGCCTCGATGCGGACAGGCAGTTTCAGGATCGCTTCTGTTTTCCGCGCCAGCTCGCGCGGCTGGGGCCAGATCGCAAGGGCGAGAAGGAATAGAACAAGCCACATGGCAGCCTCCGGGAGGTAGGTTTGTGTTCTATATTTCGACATGCCTTTCCCATATTCCCACGATTTTCCGCATTTGGCCTGCCTGCTTCTGGAACCGGCAGGCGGAGAAACTTGTATTAATGTACAAAATGCCAGGAAGCTGGGTTGTCAGGGCTTCGAACTCGTTTCAGGAGGCTGTCGCGAATGTCTATCGCGCGCCAGGTGTTGTCTTTGGCAGTCTTCATCGCTATCTGCTTCGGGGCAGCCGGTATAGGATCCCTGTTTACCGCTTCGACGATAGGCATATGGTATCAGGCCCTGGAAAGCCCGGATGAAAACCGTCCGATTCCGCCTTCGGCCCAGCCTGGACGGTTCTCTATCTGATGATGGCCGTCTCCGCTAGGCTGGTCTGGCGCAAGGAGGGGCTGGCCGGGGCGTCGCTCTCGCTGGGGGCGTTCGCGGCGCAGCTCATCCTGAATACCCTCTGGTCGGTCATCTTCTTCGGCCTGGAGGTGACCGGGGCGGCCTTCGGCGAGATCGTCTTGCTCTGGCTGGCGATTGCCGCCACCCTCTTTTTGTTCTGAAAAACACTGCCGCTTGCCGGAGCGCTGCTGATCCCCTATCCCCTCTGGGTGACTTACGCCTCCGCCCTGAATCTCGCCATCTGGCGCATGAACGGGTGATCGGTAGGGCCGCCCCCAGCCCCCGCTGGGCTTCGGCGGGGATAGGTAGACTGTGCGGTGCTTTGACATATTTCTACGAGGAGGCTCATCCATGAAAATTCTGGTCAGCGGGGCAACCGGGCTGGTCGGTTCGAAACTGACACTCTTTCTCACCGTCGGAGGCCATGAAGCCGTTCCTTTGAGGCGGGGGAAAGCAGGGGCAAACGGCGTCCGGTGGGATCCGGAGGCCGGGACCATTGACGAAGGGGCGCTGGAAGGCTTTGATGCGGTTGTCCACCTGGCCGGGGAAAATATCGCCCAGCGGTGGACACCGGAAGCCAAAAAGCGGATCTGCGACAGCCGCGTCCGGGGAACGCAGCTCCTTGCCGGAGCGGTCTCACGCCTGGAAAGACCTCCGAAAGTGATGGTGTCCGCCTCCGCCATCGGTTATTACGGCGACCGGGGAGACGAAACTCTGCGCGAGGACAGCGGCCCCGGCAAGGGGTTCCTGGCGGATGTGGCCTGCGAATGGGAGGCCGCTACGACGCCCGCCTCCGAGAGCGGCATCCGGGTGGCGATCCTGCGTTTCGGCATTGTCCTTACTCCTGAAGGGGGCGCTCTGGCAAAGATGCTCCTGCCCTTCCGGCTGGGCGCAGGGGGAAACATGGGCAGCGGTCGCCAGTACTGGAGCTGGGTCTCCATGAACGACCTGATCGGCTCCATCTCCCACGCGCTCGCGACGGAAGCCCTCCAGGGGCCTGTCAACGCTGTTTCGCCCCACCCGGCCACCAATGCGGAGTTTACCCGCACATTGAGCCGGGTGCTGGGCCGGCCCGCTTTCTTTCATGCGCCCGCCCTCGCGCTTCGCCTGGTCTTAGGCGAGATGGCAGACGCTCTCCTCCTGTCCAGCGCCCGCGTGGAACCCTCCCGCCTGCTGGCAACCGGCTACACCTTCCGCTACCCTGTCCTGGAGGAAGCCTTAAGGCATGCGCTCTCAACCTCCTGAAGAAGCGGAGAGGCGTTCTGTGGAATAACTCTATAGAACGTTATGATCTTCAGGAGGAGCCTGTGCATATCAGAGGAATAGCCGCTTTCATCCTATTGTGCATCGGGATCGCGGGCGGATGCGGGGGTGGAGGAGGGAGCGTGCCTCCGCCGCCGGATAACAAGCCCGCCCAGGCCGGTTTGAAGGTCTTTCCGCCCGACAACCCGTGGAACCAGGATGTCTCCGGGATGCCGGTCGATCCCAATTCCGATGCCCTGATCGCCAGCATCGGACTCGATAGAGGGCTGCATCCCGATTTCGGGACGGTCTGGAACGGAGCGCCTATCGGGATTCCCTATGTGGTGGTCTCCGGCAGCCAGAAGAAAGTGCCCGTCTCTTTCGAATACGCTGATGAAAGCGATCCCGGCCCCTATCCGATCCCGCCCGGCGCGCCTATCGAAGGGGGATCCGCCTCTACGGGGGACCGGCATGTGCTGGTCATCGACCGGGATAACGCCAGGCTCTACGAGCTTTACGCCGCCTATCCGCAGAACGGGGGCGCAAGCTGGCGGGCCGGTTCCGGAGCCGTCTTCGACCTGAACTCCAACAAGCTGCGCCCCGCCGGGTGGACTTCCGCCGATGCCGCCGGGCTGCCCATCTTTCCGGGCCTGGTGCGTTATGACGAGGTGGCGATCCAAAAAGATATCCGCCATGCCTTGCGCTTTACCGTATCCCGTACGCGCCGCGCCTACGTCTCCCCGGCCCGCCATTTCGCCAGCAGCCTGACCGACCCCAACCTGCCCCCGATGGGCATGCGCGTCCGCCTGAAGGCAGGATTCGATATCTCCGGCTTTCCCCCGAACGTGCGCGCCATCCTGGTCGCCCTCAAGAAATACGGGATGTTCGTGGCTGACAACGGCTCCAACTGGTATATCTCCGGCGCTCCCGACTCCCGCTGGAACGATGAGGAACTCTCCGCCCTGTCCCGGGTCAAGGGCCGCAACTTCGAGGTCGTCAGGATGGGAACGGTGGTGACGCGGTAAACCCTTTTATTTCGCCTCCGGACTGAGCCTCGAAGGGAATCGCGATTGTTATCTTTAACCTGATAATGAATTTACGCCGATGGCGGATGGATAGGAGAGGCTTATGCGGCAACCTTATCATGATCATGTCGTCATTATCGGGGGAGGGTTCGGGGGGCTGTATGCGGCGAAGGCGCTGGGCGGAGCGCCCGTGCAGGTGACGCTGATCGACCGGCGCAACTTTCATCTTTTCCAGCCGCTGCTCTATCAGGTGGCGACCGGGGGGCTTTCCCCCGCCGATATCGCGGCCCCTCTGCGGGCGATCCTCAAACGGCAAAAGAACATCCGCGTCCTGATGGGCGAGGTCGTGGATATAGACCCCGGCCACCGGCAGGTCGTCCTTCAAAACGAGACGATAGGCTATGATGCTCTGATCGTCTCGACCGGGGCGAGCCACCATTATTTCGGCAGCGACCGCTGGGAGGCGCTCGCGCCGGGGCTGAAGACCATCGAGGACGCGACCGCAATCCGCACCCGTATTCTGATGGCCTTCGAGAAGGCGGAGCGCGACCCGGCCGGCCGGGAAGCCTGGCTGTCCTTTGTGGTGGTCGGGGGCGGCCCCACCGGGGTGGAACTGGCAGGCGCGATATCGGAACTGGCGCATCATACCTTAAAGAACAATTTCCGCGCCATCGATCCTTCCGAAGCCCGCATCTTTTTGCTGGAGGGGGCCGGCCGCGTGCTGCCCGCATACCCTCCGGAATTATCCGAACAGGCGGCAAGATCGCTGGAGCGGCTGGGCGCGACTGTCCGCACCGGGTCTGTGGTGAGCGATATCGAGCCGGGCATCGTGACTGTCCGCCGCGGTGAGGTCACGGAGCGCATCTCGGCTCGCACGGTTCTCTGGGCCGCTGGGGTGAAAGGCTCCCCGCTGGGTGCGATCCTGGCAAGCCGGGCGGGCGCGGCGCTGGATCGGTCCGGGCGCGTCGTGGTAGAACCCGATCTCACCGTGCCCGGTCGCCCGGAAATCTTCGTGATCGGCGATCTGGCGTGCTTCAGCCACCAGACCGGCGCTCCTCTGCCCGGCGTGGCCCCGGTCGCCATGCAGGAGGGGCACTACGCCGCCCGCCTGATCCTCGCCCGCCTTGCGGGCCGCAGCCTCCCTCCCTTCCGCTACACCCATAAGGGCAGCCTGGCGACCATCGGGCGGGCCGCCGCGGTGGCGGATTTCGGCAGGCTCCGCTTCGGCGGCTTTCTGGCCTGGCTCCTATGGCTCTTTATCCACCTGATGTACCTGGTCGGCTTCGATAACCGCCTTCTGGTCTTCATCCAGTGGGCGCTCAACTATTTCACCTGCAACCGCAGGGCGAGGCTGATCACCGGCAAGGATGGCATCTCTCCCTGAGCCTTCCGCACAGTTCCCCCACAGTCTCTATAATCTATTTCGGGCGCAAATATTACTTATCTAGGTTTTTGAATGCACGGTCATTCCGCCTGCTCCTCTGGTATGAAACTCTATAACGCTATGCAAGGTATAAGCCGAAAATAACCCAAGTTGCTCCCTACCCGAATGGAGATCGATGCGGGGTAGGGGTGCGATGCATCGCGCCTAACGGCCTGGCAAGACGCGATGCATCGCGCCCCTACAGCGGAAAACGGGACTGGCCCCGGGCCAGGGGGCAACTTGGGTTAAAAATAGCAAAATCCCGCCGCTTCACTCTTGCATCTGGCCGCCCCTCTCGAATGCTATCAATCGATAGTCCGATACAAAGAAACAAGGAAACGCTTCTCGATATTTTTGAAGGAGGATGAACGATGCGAAGATTCTGGAAAACGCTTGCCATGGGCGGTCTGCTCTTTACGTTGACGGTGACCCTGATATTCGCCCAGGGGCGCGGGGCCGGTAAAGGATACGGGGCGCAGAGCCGGGGATGTCCTTACGGTATGAACGGAGCCAACCCCAATGCCGGAGGCTGGTGGGCCCGGGTCAACCCGTCCGATGCCGGGCAGAAAGCGTTTGTGGAGAAAGTCTCGATGCTGCACAGCGAAATCCGTGAGAACCAGGTGGAACTCAAAGACCTTCAGGCGGCCAAAGCGCCCTCCCAGACCGTCAAGTCCAAACAGTCGGAAATCGATGCGTTGAGAACGAAACTGCATGATTTGCAGGTCAAAAACCGCAGCCTGAAACAGCGGATGATGCAGAGCGGCGGACAGGGCCGGGGGCGGGGCAATTGTCCCATGATGGGCACAGGCCAAGGGCAGATGGGCCGGGGGGCCGGGATGCACACCCGGATAGGCCAGGGCAAGGCCGCTACAACCTGCCCGCAGGGGAAGAATTGCGCGACCTGCCCGTATGCCGACACCTGCCCGAGAGCAAGATAATCAGGGCTTGCGCCTGATATTGGCATTAGGGGCTGGCTTATAGGGCGGCCCGATGGGTTGCCCTTCCCCGGTCATTGAAGCGGTTGTTTGCCGTGAAAAAGGGCGCGGAATCCTCTCCGCGCCCTTTGGGTGTGCTGGACTGCCAATGGGTGAGAACGAACTCTACCGCTCCACTCCGTTGGGAAATTCGGTGTGGAGCAGGGTTTCGAGGCCCAGGGCCGCCGCGCCGCGTGCTCCGATGTCTTCTTCCAGGCACGACATCTCGATCTTGAGGGCGAAGCTTGTTTCCCAGATGGCGTGCGTGCGGACGACCCGGCGGACAGTTTCCAGAAGCAAGCTGCCCAGGAGGGTGATCGGGCCGCCCAGAACGACCACCTCCGGGTTCAGCAGATGAACGGTGTTGGTGACGCTCAGGCCCAGGGCGACCGCCGCCTCCTCGACCAGCGTCAGGGCCACCTTATCGCCTTCTCGGGCGGCCTGGACGATCTGGGGAAAATGCAGGGAGGAGGCATTGCCTTCTGACAGATCTGCCATGCGGGTGAGGATATCGCGGTGAAGCGTCTCGCGGGCTTTTCGCTCGATGGCAGGGATGGAGGCGACGGCCTGGAGGCAGCCCCGGTTACCGCAGGAGCAGACCGGCCCGTGCGGGCTGATGATCATGTGCCCGATTTCCCCGCCCGACCCGCTCGCGCCCCGAAACAGCCTGCCCCCGAAAATCATCCCGGCTCCGATGCCCGGGCCGACATGGATGTACATCAAATTGCGCGTTTCCTGGCCCAACCCGTAGCGCGTTTCGGCCAGCGCCCGCATCCGGGCCGTGTTATCGATCTCCACGGGAAGGCCGAACCGTCCCTCCAGGATGCGGCGCACCGGGATATCGCGCCAACCGGGAACCCGGGAGCATTGCACCCCGACCCCCGCGTCCCGGTCGACGTAACCCGGAACGGAAACCGCGATGCCCCGAACCCTATCCCGCTCGGGTGCTTTATCGAGCAGGCAGAGGATGATGGATTGCAGGTGTTCTATCACCTGGCCGGCATCGAACACATCCGCCGCGAGCCGCTCGCACCAGCCGCGCTTCTTTTCGGTGATATCGATGAGAATGCCTTCCACCCGGTCGCTGTCGGCCTCACAGCCGATGATATAGGCGCTGCCGGGATTCAGCTTGATCGGGACGCGGTGGCGACCGCTGCCCGTCCGCTGCCGGGGAGCCGGGAACGTTTTCTCCTCCACCAGCCAGCCATCGGCGATCAATTCCTCCACCAGCATGCTGACCGCCCCCGCGCTGAGGCTCGTCTGCCCGATCATCTCCTGCCGGGACGAACAGCCCTCCCTGCGGATCAGGTCGAGGATGACCGCCTTGTTGCTGTTCTTCATGCGCTTGTGATCGATTTTGCCTGCCATATCATGTCTCTGGAAGGGGGGCTTGTGTTCCCCTATGTTTCCTGATGCTCTTCTATAATAGCACAGAAACGCATAGGATGGCAACTTTTTTTCGAGATTTGAAAAAATCGAGGGGATTTACCCGGATTGCATCCCTTCAGAATCAGGCCGTTTATGCGATATCACCCGAAGGACACCGCCGGGCGATCAGAGAGGCGATGAGATAAGCGGCAACGGCGAGGAGAGCTGCAGCCAGCATGGCCCACGATTTCTGGGCGCGGGTCGCTTCGGAGGACAGATCGGCGGCAGCAGGGGCCAGGCGCAGGGCGGCCAGGCTGAGAGGCCCGACCAGAAAGGAGGCGGCTTCCGGGGAAAAGGTAGACGCGTCCGGAGCGGCGCTATCTCCGGGCTCCGGCATAAAGAGCAGCATGAACTGGGCCAGGGTGGCCCCCATCAGAAAGCCTGCTGAGCCTTCCAGCTTCCAGAAGAAGCCTAATAGCGTGGGAAGAGCCACCGCGGCGGTGCCGATCCCGAAAATCCGCCCCAGGGAGGGAGGCGCGGCGAAAGAAGCCAGCAGCAGGGGCAGGAGAGCGCCCGCCAGGATGCCCAGGAAAGGGTAGGGGTCGGAGAGATTGACGGAGCGGCTGAGGTTCATCTCTTCGATCAGGACGCGGAAGAAGACCAGGGTCGTCCATGCGGAAAGGGATCGCAGGGTGACCGGTCCGAACGATTCGCGAAGCCTGGGCGGGATGGAAATGACGATCAACAGGGGCAGCAGGCCGAGACCGGACAGGGCGATGCCGTATGCGCCCAGCAGCCGGAAGGCGAGAGCGGCTCCGAAGGCGAGGAGGGCAGCCACCAGCGCCCTGTTTCGCGTTCGGGACGGGTAGGACAGGAGGGTTAGCAGGATCAGGAGTCCGGTCAGGTGGCCGAGAATGAGGCAGCCCGCGGGGAGCCAATTGTTGAAAAGGCGCAGAGAGGCGAAGGCTTCGACGCCCCCGGCGATGCCGGACAGCAACAGGAGGGCGAAAACCGGGCGAGGGGTTCTCAAGAGGAGCCAGGGCAGGGGGAGGGCCAGGCATAGATAGATCGAAACGATGGCCGCCGGAAGCCCGATGCCGACCTGGTTCCCCTCGTACCGCTGTCGCCCGATCAGGATGGCGGCGGTTATCAGGAGCGCGGAGACGCCTACCGCGTCCCGGCTGTGAGGGATAAAGCCGTCCGGACTGCCGGACCGGGCGGCGCGGTGCAGCCAGAGGGTGAAGCACAGCCCTGCGGCGGCTGCCAGTGGCAGCGCGTCCGCCCGGTCGGGAGCGATGCTCCACGGCAGGGCGACCGCAAGCAGCCCCAGAGCCAGCCCGCCGAGAAGCCCGCCCACGGTCAGCATCGGAGGAGCCTCGATGCCTGAGAGGGGGCCTCGCGAACCGCTTCTCATCAGCAGTAGGACGATCCCGACCCCTGTCAGAACGCCCCACAGCCAGGCGGAGCCGGCCCACCAGCCGCCTGCCTCCGCCCGGAGCGACAGCCCGAACGCCGGAACCGCCAGCACGCCTGCCGCCAGGGCCGCCCGGTAAAATCCCGAAGCCCCGCCTGGCTCTGCGCGCTCCGAAGAAACCGGCAGGATGAGGCGAATGACGCTGACGCTGTAGACCGCCATCAGGCCACCCAGTACGACCGGCAGCCAGGCCACAATCCCCTCTATAACCCGCTGATCCATGAGGCCCTATCCTTTGCAATAAAAAATCGTTCTGAAAATTTAGACTGACCGCCAGCAGGGCGGTTCAAGGGTATGATGTAGGGAGTAGGGGTTAGGGCATAGGAGAGTTCGGAGCGTGGGAATGGTACGCCAAAGTGAAGGAAGTGAAGCTAATTTCATATGTTGTCGAATCATTTTTCGAAAAATCTCCCATCTATAATATTAACCCAAGTTGCCATCTAGCCCGGGGCCAGTCCCGTTCTCTGCCGTAGGGGCGCGAGGA
>JADLDR010000002.1 GCA_020846535.1 Armatimonadota bacterium
ACCGTGATGTAGGCGATCTTGCGCTTGGGATACATGATCTCGAAGATCTCCGGCGGGGTGACAGGCCGACCGAGTTCCCAGATGATATCCATGATCTGGGTCTCCAGTTCCCCTAAAAACAGGTCATTCAGGACACGCCCTGCCCCGATGTAGTTGCGTGCCCGCCTTTTACTAAAGACTGGTGTATTCATCTATAGTGCCTCCCTTAATGAGCGTGCCATCATGAAGCATCGCAGATATAAGGCTTCATGATAACCACACTCATTATACAACCTCGTTAGCTTTCCTGTCAATTACTTTTCCTCTATTGGCCTATTGATAGAGAAGAATAAAAGAAAATAGGAACAGGAGAATCTTTGTAAGCCGTTATGTTTAGTGCCTTCGCTGATTGACTATTAACCATCGATAAGGGTATAACATAATCAAAAGTCCTCAGAGGAGGATCGCCGATATTGAACGCGAAGCGTATGCGTTCTACCAAAAAGGAGGTTCAAGTGGACAGGCAGGAACTGATTCGGAGGATCGAGGACGCCAGGGATCTCCTCCGGGAGATCCGTTCCCGGTACGCCCATGTCGAGCGATATCCGGAGATGCCTTATTCCCTTTTCTTCGGCGGGGGCGAAGAGGACGCCCTGATCGACCGGCAAATCGCGCAGATGAGGGCGGAAGCGGTCGCGGAGGCACAGGCTATCGATACCACCCTCCGCATCCTCGATGATTTGCGCCAGCTTACCATCGGGGAGCAGCCGCCCGGATGAGGCAAAAAGCCGCTCGCGCTTGACAGAAGCGACCAACCTATGCTAAATTCAACAAAGACAATTCATCCCGCCCTGCTCAACGGTGACCGATTCCATAATGGATGCAAAACCCCAGGACGCCGAACAACTCGCCTCCCTCCAGGAAAAGCCTCCGGTTGGCCGGAAACGCGCCGTCACCGCCCGGGCCGTCGTTATCTCCCTGATCCTGATCCCCCTGAACGCCCTCTGGATCGTTCATACCGAGATCGTGCGTTATGCGGGCCACCCCACCACCACCTCCCTTTTCTTCAATGTCATCTTCTGCCTCTCCGCCCTGATCGGCATCAACGCCCTGCTGGTGCGCTACCGCCCGCGCTGGGTGTTCACGCAGGGCGAGTTGATCGTGATCTTCACGCTCCTCAGCCTGGGGTCTTGCATGGTCGGCCACGATATGTACCAGGTCCTCATCGCCGACCTGACCCATCCTTTCTGGTACGCCACCCCGGAAAACAAGTGGGAGGCCCAGTTCTTCAAGCATCTTCCGCGCTGGCTGATGCTTCAGGACGATGCCCAAAAAACCGTCCTGAAAGGCTATTTCCTGGGGGGGACAAGCCTCTACCACTGGCATTTCATCAAAGCCTGGATTCGGCCCGTCCTCATCTGGACCGGCTTTTTCATGGTTTTGATCTATATCATGATGTGCCTGAATGTCATCCTCCGGAAGCAGTGGTCGGACAGGGAGCGGCTGACCTTCCCGATCATCCAACTACCCTTCCAGATGACCGACCCGAATTTCACCCTCTTCAAAAGCCGGACGATGTGGATCGGGTTCGCCCTCGCGGGCGTTCTCAACCTGATCAACGCCCTCCATGCCAATATCCCCTCCATTCCTTCCATCCCTCTCCGGGAGCTGAATCTGCAAACCTATCTGGTCGACCGCCCCTGGAACGCTATCGGCTGGACGCCCCTTCATTTTGTCCCGTTCGTGATCGGCCTGGGGTTCCTGCTGCCCACCGAACTCTCTTTTAGCTGCTGGTTTTTCTACTGGTTCTGGAAATTACAGCAGGTGCTTACCTCCGCCTACGGCTGGAACGAGGGCAAGCCCGACTTTCCTTATATCAACGACCAGTCCACCGGGGCCTATCTGGGGGTCTGCGTCTTCGCCCTCTGGCTGGCCCGCAATTATCTGAAAGAAGTACTCAAAAAAGCGGTCGGGCTGCGCTTCCAGGTGGACGACAGGGATGAGCCGATGTCCTACCGCGCCGCCGTGGTCGGGGTGGTGGGGGGATTTGTCGGGGTGGTAGCCTTCGGAATCTACGGCGGGATGCCCTTCGAGATCGCCGTTCTCTTTATGGTGATCTATTTCATGCTGGCGGTGGCGATCACGCGGATGCGGGCGGAACTCGGCTCTCCGGCCCACGACCTCCATTACGCCGGGCCGGACCAGATGATCAGCCGCATCGGGGGAACGCAGAACATCCCCAGCAAGGCGCTGGCCTTTTTCTCGCTCGCCTGGGGCTTCAACAGGGCCTACCGCACCCATCCCATGCCGCACCAACTGGAGGGCCTGAAGATGGCCGAATGGGGTGACTTTTCCCCCAGGCGCTTCATGTGGTGGATGCTTGTCGCCAGCCTGTGGGGTTCCTTCTGCGCTTTCTGGGCGCTGCTGCACGTCTATTATCAGCTCGGCGCAGCGACCGGCAAGATCGTCGGCCCTTCTGTCTACTTCGGATGGGAGCCTTACAACCGCCTGAGCAGTTGGATCACCCTTCCCACCCGCCCCGACGCCTGGGCCGCTTCTTTCACGGTGGCAGGGTTCCTCTTTACCATGTTTTTGACCGTCATGCGGGTCACCTTTATCTGGTGGCCCTTACAGCCGGTCGGCTTCGCGGTGTCCAGCTCGTGGGCCATGCACCTGATGTGGCTCTCTCTCTTTATCGCCTGGCTCTCCAAATTCCTCATCCTCCGCTCCCTGGGCCTTCAGGGATACCGCCGCGCCCTCCCCTTCTTCCTGGGCCTCGTCCTGGGCGAATTTCTGGTCGGCGGCATCCTCAACATCATCGGCCTCGTCTTCGGCTTGCAGATATACCGCTTCTGGGGATAGCGCGGGCCTGCCCGGTTCCTCGCAACATCCTTGATCGCGCAAACGCCCTGATAGGACGAAATTGCCTCTTGTATCTGGCCCTCAACGATCCTGCCCGCAGCAAGGCCAGCCTCCGCCGCTCGGTCGTTCTCGATCCCTCGCTGGATGACGCCTGGCGCGCGCTGGCGGCCTTTCTCAGCCAGGAAGAAGACTTCGATGACCTTGCAGCCATCTACGAGGAGCGATTGCATCATGAAGATACGGTTTAATCCCACCGGATTCTCGCCAACGCCTATATAAGGATGGGTGAAATGGGGCAGGCGGAAGACCAGGCCCGGGCCGCCGTGGAACTGGCCCCGGACGATCCTCACACCGCTCTGCCATATGCTTCCCTCCTGATGAGGCGAAGCGACGATCCCCGCCTTCTCGATCTTGCAGGCAGGCATTTGAGCCGCGCCGACCGGAACCGGAACGGTCTATCCAGAGACGAGGCGCATGACCTCAAGGTGAACCTGGGCATCCTGCTGGCTCTGACCGGAAGGGTGGGAGAAGGGAAAAAAGGCGCTCTCCGAACTCCTGCGTAAAAACGATCAGGATGAGAATGCCCGGCAGGCGATGGAGGCTATCGGGGGGTAGACGCCAGCAAGCCAGGCGGGTATGCCCCCTACCCTTCCACGCTCCAGCCGCCCCCCAGCAAACGGACTGACCCACAGTTCAGGCCGCCGTCCTTTCCGGTTCCCTGCACGGCTCCTGACAGGGAGCATCCCTCCTGCGAGGCTCGGTGAAGTGGCTCCCAGGCTATTGAAGGCAAAGGCACTTTCATGCGCCGCTCGTAGACGCCGGGCAGAGCCGGGTCGGAGCGAAGGCTCAGATAGAGAAATCTCTGGCCCAGCCTGCCGTGGATGAAGGGGCCGGCGAAATCGACCAGCCCGTTTTCGGGATGCGGCCTGACCTGCGCCCGGGTTTCGAAGAGCAGGGATCCATCGGGCTGAAGAGAACCTGCGGTTAGCCGGTGGTCTTTTGCTTGCAGGCCGAACTCCGCCCCGGCCTTCTGTGGCTGTGGGGGGCGGACGCAGAAGATGCGGAGGGCCATTTCGCGCCGGCCGGATTGAGGATCGAATGCCATCGGCTTCCCCCTTCACGAGAACGAGCGGCCTTCCGGCAAAATACAGGCTTCCAGATTGTTTTTCGGGTCGTTGACCAGCCGGGAGACAGGGAAGGCGGCCATGCTTTCCGGGGGGTAGGGCTTCAGGAGCGGGTTCAGCCGGTCAGACGATTGCTCTTCGGGATCGAGCCATAGAGCGTAGTGGCGGCGCTCCAGGATGAGGGGCATCCGGTTGTGGATTGGCTCGATCACCTCGTTGGGCGATGTGGTGATGATCGTGCAGGAGTGGACGGGCGGGTCGCCTTCGGGATGCCACACTTCCCATAAGCCTCCGAAGGCGAACGGCTCCCCGGAACGCATTTGAATATACATGGGCGTTTTGCCCTTCCGGCCCTCTTCCTGCTTCCACTCGTAGAAACCGTCGGCCAGGATCAGACAGCGTCGCTTCCGGTAGGCTCGCTGGAAGGCGGGCTTTTCGGCCAGCGATTCGGCACGCGCATTGATCATCCGGTTGCCGATGGCAGGATCTTTGGCCCAGGAGGGGATCAGCCCCCACTGAAAAAGCTCCACTCTATGGTCTCCCCGGTTCGCCACGGCAGCCACCTCCTGGGAAGGCGCGATATTGTAACGCGCTTCCATTTCCTCCGGGAAGTCGAACTCCGGGAAATCGATCTTCAGGGTATAAGGGTCGGTTCTGAGGGTGAATCGTCCGCACATGGTAGCTCCTTTCGATACCATTGTATCCTCAGGGGAGTTCTTCTATACACCGCTTGACATAAGTATACCCCAAGAGCCTATCTTTTTCAAACAATAGTTTGTAAAAAGATTTCGATTCGCCCTTGACTTCGCGCCGGAATCGTGGTATTGTGTATCATATCCCCGAGAGGCAGCGCCTGCGCTTGCAGGCGAAAGGAAAGGAGCGCATCCATGAACCCGTTGCCTTCCGTCCGGCTGGGAGAAAATGAAGTCTCCCGGCTCATCATCGGGGGGAACCCGTTCAGCGGCAATTCCCACTACTCGCCGGAATGGGACAGCGATATGCTGGACTACTTTACCAACGAGCAGATCAAGGCGACTCTTTTCGAGTGCGAGCGGCAGGGATTGACCGCCATGCAGTCCCGGGGAGACCGCCACATCCTGCGGATGCTGCGGGAGTACCGCAACGCCGGGGGCAGGCTCCAGTGGATCGCGCAGATCGCTTCCGAGCTTTCTGACCTGAAGGCCAACATCCGCCAGATCGCCGCGGCGGGGGCTATCGCCACCTATCATCACGGCTCCCGTTCCGACAACCTCTGGCATGAGGGCCGCATCGATGAAGCCGAGGAATTGCTGAAAGTCATGCGCGATACCGGGGTGGCGGTCGGGATGGGGTCTCATATCCCGGAAGTGATCGAATATGTGGAAGAGCGAGGGTGGGATTTGGATTTTTACCTCTGCTCGGTCTATAATTTAAGTAAGAGGACGCGCGCGAGCCAGATCGTATCCGGCCAGAGAACCGAAGAAAAATTCGAGGACGCGGACCGGGAGAAGATGCTGAAGGTGGTCCGTTCCGTGTCCAAGCCGTGCCTGGTGATCAAAATCCTTGCTGCCGGGCGCAACTGCCGGATGCCGGAGCAGACGCGGGAGACCTTCTCCTATACTTTCGAGCGCATCAAGCCCACCGATGCGGTGATTGTCGGGATGTTCCCCAAATACCGCAGCCAGGTAGCGGAAAACGCCCGGATCGTCCGCGAGGTGTGCGCCGAACCGGATGCAAAGGCCGCTCCGTCAGGCGTATGATCGCTTTCGCCCCGGGCTAAGAAAACGGCGGCCTTCGGAACGCGGCGGATGAGGCGGGGCAGCTCCCCTACCCTCCTGTTGGATTTGAGGATACCGACTGAATGTATATCGAGCGGCTGGTCTTCCGGGATTTCCGAAACTATGAGATGCTGGACTTCTATCCAGGGAAGGGCTTGAATATCCTGGTGGGCGACAACGCCCAGGGGAAGAGCAATCTGCTGGAAGGCATTTATATCCTGGCAACGACCAAATCGCTCAGGGCGTCCCGAGAGCAGGAATTGATCCGGGTCGGGCAGGAATACGGCACGGTGGCCGCCGAGGTGGTGCGCGAAAAGCGGGAAGATGTATCTGTGGAGGTGATCTTCCGCCCTCCTCAGAAGGGCATCCGCATCAACACGGTAAGAAGGCAGCGGGTTTCCGACCTGGTGGGCGAGGTCAACACGGTTTTCTTCGGCCTGGAGGATATCGATATCATCCGGGGCGAGCCTGCCCTGCGGCGGCGCTTTCTGAATCTGGAGATCTCGCAGATCAGCCCGCAGTATTGCTATCAACTGGCCTGCTACAAGCGGGTCGTGGAGCAGCGCAACCGTCTTCTGAGGGATTTGCGAGAGAGCCGGGATAATCCGGCCAGCCTAGCCCCCTGGGACGAGCAGTTGACCCTCTACGGGGCCTTTATCATCGAGCGCCGCCAGGAGTTTTTAGAGCGCATCGATAAGATCGCCCGCAGCATCCACAGCGCCCTGACAGGGGATATGGAGGTCTATCAGTCTGCCTACCAGCCGAGCTTTCCACTCGGAGGAGCCCGAACGATGGTGGGCATCCGCGAGCTTTTCACCGAAAAGCTCCGCACCCTGAGAAGAGAGGAAATCGAGCGGGGGATGAGCCTCATCGGGCCGCACCGGGACGATATCGCCTTCCAGATAGACAGGATGGATGTCCGGCTTTACGGCTCGCGGGGCCAGCAGAGGACCACGGCCCTCTCCCTGAAACTTGCGGAATTTCTGCTCATCGAGGAGACGATGCAGGAGGCTCCGGTGCTTCTCCTGGACGATGTATTGTCGGAGCTGGACGACCGGCGGCGAAACCAGATCTTCGAGTTTTCGGAGAACCGGTGTCAGACATTCATCACATGCACGCATCTGAGGTCTTTCCAGGACAACGTACTCCGGGAAGCCTCGGTTTTCGATGTCCAGCAGGGAAGGGTGAGGGCCGCGTGAAAGGCAAACTACAAACACTGGGATCGTTGCTTCAGGGAACGCTCAAACGCTTCCGCATCGAGCGGCAGGTGCATGAAAGCTCCTGTCTGGTTCTCTGGGACAGGGTGGTGGGCGGTTATCTGGCGTCCATCACCCAGCCCGAACGCTTCCGGGGCGGCATCCTCTATGTCAACACCCGCAGCCCGAGCTGGGCGCAGGAGCTGGAATTCCAGAAAACCGATCTGATCAAACGGATGAACCGCCGCCTGGGCAGCGAGGCAGTGAAGGACATCCACTTCCAGCCCAAGGGCCTGAAGCGCCAGCCACTCATGGCGCAGGAGTTCCCTGCCCTCTTCGAGACCGAGGAATGGCAGCAGACGGACCTGAGCCTGGAAGACTGGGCCTATGTCAAAGAGGCGACCGTCTCCATCCAGGACCCGGTTCTTAAAGAGAAGCTGGAAACCATGCTGGCCCATCAGCGCAAGCAGCACCGCTGGCGCGAAGCTCACGGCTGGCGGCCCTGCGCCCAGTGCCGGGTGCTTCACGATACGCCTTTTTCGAAGTGCCCGATCTGCCGCTTGCCGGAAAGATAACATTGATCCCGAAAAATTCTTAAGCATCATATTTTCACTATCAATATATGGCCGGGAGGAGTGTGACGAGATGGCCGAAAAATGGAGCGGGCCGATTGAGCAGATCGATGATTTTCGCTGGCGCATCCCGCAGAGCTACAAGGAAGGGATGCGTACGGACGGCCTCATCTACGCCGACAGGGAAATGCTGGATTCCATCATGGAAGACCAGGCGGCGGAACAGGTGGCGAATGTCGCCACCCTGCCGGGCATCCAGGGGTGTTCGATGGCGATGCCCGATATTCACTGGGGCTACGGGTTCCCCATCGGCGGGGTCGAGGCCAGCGACCCGGTGGAAGGGGTCATCTCGCCCGGAGGCATCGGCTATGACATCAACTGCGGCGTCCGGATGCTCCGCACCGACCTTTCCGAAGGCGATGTGCGGCCCCGGCTGAAGGAACTGGTGAGCCAGCTTTTCCGCGATATCCCCTCCGGGGTCGGTTCCGAAGGAAAAATCCGCGTCACCTCCCAGGTTCTGGAGGAGGTGGTCACAAGAGGGGCGCAGTGGATGGTCTCCCAGGGCTACGGCTGGAAGGAAGACCTGGAATATACCGAGCAAAATGGCCGTTTCGAAGGGGCTGACCCCGATACGGTCAGCGAAAAAGCCAAAAAGCGGGGCAGCCCGCAGCTCGGAACGCTCGGCTCCGGAAACCACTTCCTGGAAGTTCAGGCGGTGGAGGAGATTTACGACCCCGAAACGGCCCGGGTTTTCGGCATCGAAAGGATCGGTCAGATCACCGTGATGATTCATACCGGCTCCCGTGGCTTCGGCTACCAGGTCTGCGACGATTACCTGGCCGTCATGCAGGAGGCGACCCGCAAATACGGGATTTCCCTCCCCGACCGGCAGTTGGCCTGCGCCCCTCTCCACTCCCCGGAAGCGCAGAAATATATGAAGGCTATGATGTCCGCCGCCAACTACGCCTGGGCCAACCGCCAGGCCATCGCCCACTGGGCCAGGGAAGCCTTCGGAAAGGTCTTCAAAGAATATCCCGCCCGCCTGGGGATGCGTCAGATCTACGATGTGGCTCACAATATCGCCAAATTCGAGGAACACACCATCGGCGGTCAGACCCGCCGGGTCTGTGTCCACCGCAAAGGAGCCACGCGGGCCTTTCCCGCCGGTCGCCCGGAGATCCCGGAAGCCTACCGGCCCGCAGGCCAGCCTGTCCTGATCCCGGGCGATATGGGCCGGTATTCCTACCTTCTGGTCGGCTCGGAAAAGTCGATGCAGGAGACTTTCGGCACGACCTGCCACGGGGCCGGGCGCGTCAAGAGCAGGAAAGCGGCCATGCGGATGGCCCAGGGCGTCAATATCGCGCAGGAGCTTCAGAAGCAGGGCATCATCGTCCAGGCGGCCAGCCGGGACACCCTGGCGGAAGAAGCCTCCTTTGCCTACAAGGACGTCCGAAGCGTGGTGGATGTCGTCCACGGGGCAGGGATTTCGCTCAAGATCGCCCGGATGAAGCCGCTGGGCGTCATCAAAGGATGATCCAGGGCTTGCCAAATCGCGCTCTTTTGGCTACAATAAAGGCATAGAACATACCCTAAAGAAAAGGCGCATTCCGACCGATAATAGATTAACACACGGAGAGCCGACAATGGCAAACCTCTCGAAAGAGGGGGACGCAAAGCTACAGGGGCTAAAAAAGGGGTTGACCTTCCCTACCCTTTCATGCCAGCCTGGCTGCCGTGCTCCGATTTCCCTGCAAAGGAATCCGGAACTACGGAAAGCGAGGTACTATCCCATGAAGATCTCCGGTGAAGAATACCTGAAAGTCATCAAGGCTTACGAGACAACGCGTACCAAGGCAGGCAAAGGTGTCAGTTCCCCCACCCCGCCGTCTCCTGCCACTCCTCCCGCAGACCGCGCCGAATTCTCCCAGCAGGCTCAGGAAATTCGCGCAGTGGCCGCCAAGATCAAAGACATGCCCGATGTTCGCGAAGATATCGTCGCCTCCCTCCGGGAGAGGATCCAGAACGGAACTTACAACGTCGATAGCAAGCAGGTGGCCGAGATGATCCTCCGCCGCACGGCTGCCGACAGCCTCAAATAACGAACCGTTATTAAGGGAATTGCATGGGGCGGGTATCACGCCCGCCCCGGCGAACTCGCTCTTTTCCTCAGATTGTTATCCCTTGAACGACCTCAATTCTTCCTCATTTATTGACATCGTTTATCTCTCCTGTTATAATAGATTTGTTCGCCGGGTGTTTCACGTGAAACAATCGACCGGCGGATGGGAGAAACGATGGGAACCGTTTACGTAGTCGCCAATCAGAAAGGCGGGGTCGGGAAGACAACCACCGCCGTCAATATAGCGGCTTATGCGGCCATGAGCGAGGAAAAAACCCTCCTGATCGATGCGGACCCCCAGGGGAACGCCACCAGCGGGCTGGGCCTCCGTAAAGAAACCATTACCCGATCCATCTACGATCTTCTCCTCGACAGCGACGTTACCGCGTCCGACACGATTCAGCCTTCTCCATACGCTCATCTGGATATCCTGCCCGCCAACCGCGACCTGCTGGGAGCCGAATCGCAGTTGGTGCGGATCGAAGGGTTTCAATACCGCTTGAAGGAGAAGCTGCTGCCGATCAAGGACAGCTACCGACACATCATCATCGACTGCCCTCCTTCCCTGGGTGCCCTGACCGTCAATTCTCTGGTGGCCGCCGACCGGGTGATCATCCCGATTCAGTGCGAGTATTACGCCCTGGAAGGGATGAGCCAGCTGCTCAATACCATCATGGCGATCCAGAAAAGCCTGAATCCGAATCTGGAGATCGCGCGCGTGGTCATGACGATGCACGATGGGCGGACGAATCTGGCCCAGCAGGTGGTCAACGAAGTCCGGCTTTATTTCGGGCCGAAGGTTTCGAATGTCATTGTGCCCCGAAATGTGAGGCTGAGCGAAGCGCCCAGCTTCGGCCAGCCTATTGGACTGTATGATCCCAAGTCGAAGGGCGCGGAAGCATACGCCCGTCTCGCAATGGAGGTGCTTGGAATTGGAAAAGAAAGGTCTGGGGAGAGGTCTCGGAGCCTTGATCCCCGAAACTGGTTTGGAGGAAACCGGGCCGGCGGCTGAAATCAGTATCGAGCGGATCGTCCCGAACCCCTACCAGCCGCGCCGGATATTCGATGAGGCCAAACTGGAGGAACTCTCCCGTTCCATCGCCCTCCACGGCGTATTGCAGCCGGTCCTGGTGCGTTCGAGGGGTTACCTGTACGAGCTGATCGCCGGAGAGCGCCGGTTGCAGGCGGCAACCCGCGCCGGTTTGAAATCC
The DNA here is from genome assembly GCA_020846535.1 of Armatimonadota bacterium. Lineage (GTDB taxonomy): Bacteria > Armatimonadota > JADLDR01 > JADLDR01 > JADLDR01 > JADLDR01. Next base: position 10,821 of record JADLDR010000002.1, read on the forward strand.
ATACCGGCCATCGTCAAGTCTCTCAACGATCCCGAAATGCTCGAAGTCGCCCTGATCGAGAACATCCAGAGGGAAGACATAAACGCTCTGGAAGCCGCCCTGGCCTTCCGCCGCCTGAGCGATGAGTTTGGGATGACTCAAGAGGATATCTCCGTCCGGGTGGGCAAGAGCCGGACCGCCATTGCCAATACGCTGAGGCTTCTCCAGCTTCCGACCGAGATCCAGGACAGCATCGCTCAGGGTCAGATTACCGAAGGACACGCCCGGGCGCTCCTGTCAATGGCCGACCCTTTACGCCAGAGAAACCTGTGGCAGCGGATCATCCGGGACGGATTATCTGTCAGAGACGCAGAAAAAGCGGCCAAAGAGCAGAAAGCGACCAATGTTTCACGTGAAACATTGCCTAAAGAACGCCCGGATCCGAACATCGCGGCCATCGAAGCGCAACTTCGGGATGCGCTGGGAACAAGGGTGACCATTCGCACCGGCAAGTCCAAAGGGATGATCGAGATCGAGTTCTACACCGATGAGGACCTGGAGCGAATCGTTTCCTCCTTAATCCACTTCTAGGAAAGGGCGATGTCCGGTTCGGCTCTGCAACTGGTGCGTCCCGCAGGTGGGGGGTTGAGAAGGCATGTCGCTCTTCTGGCAAAATATCTGCCGGAGGAAGGCTTCTCGCCGATCATCGTCGGGCCTGCCATGCTTTTTGAGAAGGATGAAATACCTGAAGAGGTCGCTCGATATGAGGTTCCGTTTCAAGCAGGGTGGGGGCCTCGCGATCTCAAGACCGCCGCATCGCTTATCGGACTTTCTCGAAAAATCCGGCCTGCGGTTCTTCACATGCACGGCTACCGAAGCCTGTGGATCGGCGCTCTGGCAGCCAGGAGGCTCAAGCCTGCGGTCATGGTGGCTACGATTCACACACTGCTGCCCGGTTCGCCGGGAAGGGCAAAGCGCGGCGTTCTGCGGTGGGCTTTACGGCAATATGATAGGATAATCGCGGTATCCGATGCCGTCCGGCAGGATTGTCTGAGACTAGGCGCTCATCCGGAGCGCATCGTACTCATCTACAACGGGGTTGAGTTGAGAGGGGGGCGAAGCGAATCAGGCATTCCGCTGCTTCCGGAGAGCAGAGTAGGGGAGATCATCCTATGCGCCGCCCGCCTTTCTCCGGAAAAAGGGGTGGGGGTTTTGCTGAGATCGCTGCCTCTGATGGAGAAAGGTTACCTCTGGATCGCAGGGGAAGGGCGGGAACGCGCCGGCCTGGAGCGTGAAGTTCGCGAGATGGGAATCGGAAACCGGGTGAGTTTTCTGGGATTTCGCCCGGATGTCGCCGACTTGATGAGCGCGGCGGATATAGTCGTATGTCCCTCTTTGATGGACGGCTGCCCTCTGGCGGTCTGGGAGGCGATGGCGGCGGGAAAGGCTGTCGTTGCATCAGCGGTCGGGGGGATTCCGGAAATGATCGACCATGAGCATACGGGCCTGCTGGTCGAAGCCGATGACCCCCGGGCTCTGGCCGATGGCTTGAATCGAATGATCTCGGATAGAGAATTCAGGGAGTCCGTGGGAAGGCGCGGCCAGGAATGGGTGCTGAAAGAGAGGACGGCCCGGAAAATGGCTGCGGAAACGGCATTGTTGTATCGCCAGCACCTGGCAGCGATACGCGGAAGATAACCTGATCGTAAGCATTGAAGGAGGTTTCTGTCGATGCGTTGGTGGAAGGTAGCGGGGATCGGCCTGTATTGCGCGCTCCGGATTGCCGGGCCGGTTTCGGCCCAGGAGACGGCGGCCCAGCATTTCAATAAGGCGGTGGCTCTGACCAGAAGCGGAAGCCTGAAGGCGGCGGAAGGCGAATATCGGAAAGCCTTGCATCTCGACCCCAAGATGGAAGCCGCTCGCTTCAACCTGGGCGTACTCTATATGAACAGGCGGCAGTGGCGGGAGGCGGAAGCGGTTTTCAAGGACATCACCGCCCGGAATCCCGGTTCGGCAAAAGCGTATATGGCGCTGGGGGCTATCTATATGCAGTCAGGCCGCCCTGCCGCGGCGGAGCCTGTTCTGGCGAAAGCGGCCCGCCTGGAACCGGGAAACGCCGAAGTCCGGTTCAACCTGGGGGCCGCCTACCTGTCGCAAAAAAAGATGGCTGAGGCTGAGACCGCTTTCAAGCGGGTGGTGGTGTCGAACCCCCGGAACGTCAACGCCCACCTGAACCTCGGGATCATGGCGATGAACTCCGGGCGTTTCGCCGAAGCGGAGAAGCGGTTCGCAAGGGTCGCTGCGCTGGATAAAAGGAACGGCGCTGTTCGCTTCTATATGGGGCTGATGAAAGAGCGCCAGGGGAAATCGGGCGAGGCGATACAGGCGTATCGCGAATCGCTGAGGGTGGATCCCTCGAACCGGGCGGCTCTGTACAATATGGCGATTCTCTATGAGCGGACGAATCGGCTCAAGGAGGCGGAGGCGGCCTACCGGCAGTTGGACAGGCTTTCTCCCGGCAGCCCGCAGTTGCTTTTCAGCCTGGGGAGGCTGGCCTTTCTGAAGAAAGACTACACAACGGCCCGTGGCTATTTCGAGCGCACCCTCAAAGCCGATCCAAAAAACAGGCCGGCCCTGACCAACCTGGCCCTCTGCGACCTCTATACCAACCGGCTCGATGACGCCGTTCGCAACTATCGGAAGGCGATTCAGGCCGACCCGAAGAACAAGGCCAACTACGTGGGCCTGGGCTATATCCTGGAGCGCAAGCAGCAATACGATGAGGCGATGGCCCAATACCGCAAGATTCTCGCCATAGATCCCAAAGACGCCGACGCCATGGAGCGGGTCGCCCGCGTCTACGAGCAGCAGAACAAAACGGCGGAGGCGGTCAAGTATTATGAAAACGCCATGGCGCAGGATCCGAAGATGGCGCTGGAGGCGTATCTCGCCATCGGCGGCATGTACGACCGCCAGAAGCAGCCCGACAAAGCGGTCACCGCCTATGAGAAAGCCGCCGCCGCCGCCCCCAAGGACGTGCGCCCCTATTATAATATGGGGCAGTCCTATCTGGCGCGGAACAAATATCCGGAAGCCATCGCCGCTTTCGAGAAGATGAAGGCAGCCGACCCCTCGAAAAACGGCTCCTATTTCGCCATCGCGGAAGTATATGAAAAACAGGAGAGTTACGATAAAGCAATCCAATCATACCGTGATTATCTAAAAATCGATACCAAAAACACGATGGCCCGGTGGAATATGGCCCGGCTCCTCCAGAAGCAAAAGAAATACGATGAAGCCCTGGCGGAGATAAAAGAGATCGAAAAAGTGGTCCCGAACGACCTTCTCTACCTGATGGGCATCGGGCGCATCCTGGAGGAGCAGGGCAAGATCGAGGAGGCCATCGCCGAATACAAAAGGCTCCTGGAGAAGAAAGCCCCGGACAAGTCCCCTCTGCGCGCCCGCCTGGCCCAGGTGTATATGGGGAAGGATCGCTATGACGAGGCACTCGTCCAGCTTCAGGAAATCCTGAAGAGCGACCCCAAAAATCTGTGGGCCTACAATCAGATCGCCACGATTTACGAAAAACAGGGCAAGAACTGGGAGGCTATCGCCCAGCATCGGAAGGCTATCGAGGCCAATCCCGACGGCACGCAGTCCTACCTCAGCCTTCTCCGGCTTGCCGAAAAGGAAAAGAGGCTGGACGACCTGATCGCTTTCCTGAAACCTTTGCTCGATAAAGGCTCTAAAAACACAGCTGCCTATGGCGTTTTTGTCCAGGCTTATGAGAAAGCCGGCAAAAAAGGCGAGGCGGTCAGGCCGCTGGAGGAACTCTCCGCCAAACACCCTAAAAACGAGGCTCTGCTGATCGCCCTGGCTCAGCTCTATGAAGGCGAAAAACAGCCCGACAAAGCGGCATCTGTCCTGAACAGGCTGGTTGCCACCGATCCGAAAAATATCACCTATCTTTCTCAACTGGCAGGCCTCTACGAGCGGTCCGGGCAGATCGACCGGGCCATCGCGGAGTATAAAAAGATGGTCGCCGCCTCACCCGATAATCCTTTCGCCCATCAATCGCTGGCTCAGCTTTACGAGGGCAAATCGATGTGGCCCGAAGCGATTGCCGAGTATAAGGCCGTCCTGGGGCAGGGGAGGAACGATCCGGCGACCCGCCTCAAACTCGCCCGGGCTTATGAAAATCAGGGCATGAAAGCCGAAGCCATTGCCGAATACCGGAAAATACTGGCCCAGAACCCCGAACACCCGGAGGCCAAAGCCGCCCTGCAAAAGCTGGAACCGTCTACATCGCCCGGCCCGTAATCGCCGCTCTCACAGGGGCGGGCCTTCTGGCCCGCCCGCAGAGGAAAGATTCCATGTCGCCGACCCCTCTTCTCTCGATGCAGGGCATCTCCAGGCAGTACCCCGGCGTCCAGGCCCTCTTGGATGTCGATTTCGAGGTGGCTGCCGGCGAGGTACACGCTCTGGTCGGAGAGAACGGGGCCGGAAAATCGACCCTGATGAAGATCCTTGCGGGAGCCGAGGATCGGGACAGCGGAGAGATTCGGATCGACGGGAAGCAGGCCCCTATCGCCTCTCCACAGCAGGCGCTCCACCTCGGCATCGGCATTATCTATCAGGAATTCAACCTGATCCCCTATCTCAGCGTTGCGGAGAATATCTTTCTGGGAAGGGAGCCTGCCGGGGCGCTGCCGGGGTTCGTCGGGTTCGCACGGATGTACCGGGAGGCTCAGGAGATCATCAACGGCCTGGGCGTCCGGCTGGATGTCCGCGCGCCGGTCCACCGGTTGCCGGTGGCGGGGCAGCAGATGGTGGAGATCGCCAAAGCCGCCTCGCAGCAGGCCCGCATCATCGCCATGGATGAGCCGTCGGCCACCCTCACCGACCACGAACTGCAAAACCTCTTCAGCCTCATCCGCTCTCTCAAAAGCCGGGGAGTGGGCATTATCTATATTTCGCACCGCCTGGAAGAGATTTTCGAGATCGCCGACCGGGTGACGGTCATGCGCGACGGCAGGCGGGTGGGAACCTGCCCGGTGGCCGACCTCGACCGGGACGAGATCATCCGCATGATGGTGGGCCGCGACCTGAAGGAGAAAATCTCCAAAAAGGCCTCCCCTGCCGGGGAAATTCTGCTGGAGGCGAGAAACCTCACGCGCAGGGGCAGCCTGGAGAATATCGATCTCACCCTCCGGCGCGGCGAGGTGGTGGGGCTGGCCGGGCTGGTAGGGGCCGGGCGCACGGAACTGGCCCGGGCCCTCTTCGGAGCCGATCCGTTCGACAGCGGGGAAATCCGGCTGGAAGGCCGGAGGGTGCGCTTTCGCTCCCCGCAGGATGCCATCCGGCACGGGATCGGGCTGGTCACCGAAGACCGCAAAGCCCTGGGGCTGATCCTGGGAATGACCGTCCGCGAAAACATCACCCTCGCCAACCTGGGGGCGCTGTCGGCCTTCGATTTCATTAACGCCCGCCAGGAAAAGGAAACCGCCCACCGGCTTATCCGCGACCTTGCGATCAAAACGCCTTCCCCGGAGCAGGAAGCGCAAAACCTGTCCGGCGGCAACCAGCAGAAGGTCGTCCTGGCGAAATGGCTCTTCACCGAGTCCAGGGCTCTGATCTTCGATGAGCCGACTCGGGGCATCGATGTCGGCTCGAAGGTGGAAATCTATCGGCTGATGAACCGCCTGGTGGAATCCGGGGTCGGCATCCTGATGATCTCCTCGGAGCTGCCCGAAATCCTGGGCATGAGCGACCGGATTCTGGTCATGCGCCAGGGCCGGATCGCCGGGGAACTCTCCCGGGAGGAAGCCACCCAGGAGAAGATTATGCGTCTGGCGACAGGGGGAGAGTGAATAAAAATATATAATATTGAAATATAGGCATTAAAATAGTTATTGACATCTGTTGCCTGCTGGATGTATCATAAGGCTATCTCTCATCCGCCTGCATGGAAGGAAGATAGCTATGGAAAAAGGAAATATCGTTTCATTCCGGCTGTTTTGTGTAGCAGCCTGCGTGCTGATTCTTTCTGCTGGTTGTGGCAGTGGGGGGCGAGAGGAACCCCGGAACGTGCCTCTCGCCGTAACTATCCAATGGGCGGCCCGAAGCCGTGCGCTTCAGTCACCCTCCTCGGCGTTGTCCGCAGGCATTACCCTTGAAAAAGCAGACCCTGCCGGTCAGGACTTCACTTATTCTATCAATCGCGACCCCGCCCCAGACGCATACACCAGGACCTATCATTCTCCGAAACAGGTCAGGGTTGGCAATTGGGACATGACGGTTCTTTTCTACGCGCATCAGGATGGCGCGGGTGACATCGTAGGGGAATCCCGGGCAAAAGTGACCGTTCTGAGCGATGGGAGCGGGATAGGAGATATCGCCACCGAAGGAACTATCGACCGAATAGCGATCCTGCCCGATCAATCTGTATCTGTCGGTGAACGTAAGGAATTGGCTCTGAGCGTTTTGAACAAACAAGGGCAGCTAATCGCCCTCACTCCCGGCTCTATCTTTTTTACCATCGCAGCCGGGGACGCTAGACTGAAAAGCCTCGGCAGCCAGGTGGAAGGGGTGGCTCCCGGTCCTGCTCAAGTGAAAGCGGCTGTGGATAACCGGGCAAGCTCGCCGGAAATAGTAACTGTGGAAAGCTCTGCCTCGGACTATCGGATCGCTCTGCTGGGGAAATGGGGTGGGGGAAATACGGTTGCCTATGGCATCAACAATGCCGACAAAGTAGCCGGCGCGTCATCCGGCAGCGCTGCTCTCTGGCAAAACGGGCGCTGGACGGTTTTGGACCTGGGCGATGAACTTGTCGGCGTAGACGGCCATGCCCGATGTATCAATGATGCGGATCAGGTGTCCGGTTCGGCTTTTCGCTCGATAGGCGCATTCGGTTTTCTCTGGCAGAACGGGCGCACTCTCATCAGCTTTAGGGGGAGCATGACCAATATCAACTCTACCGGCCAGGTAGCCGTCTGGACATATACCACCGGCGGGCCGATGAACGGCTCTTTATGGGATATAACTCAACATAAATTCATGATAGACGACATAGGCGTTTTACCTGGTTTCCGGTACAGCGTGCCACTGGGCGTCAATAATGCCAGTGCGATTGTTGGCCGCATGGTCGCACAGGGAACGCCAGATCATGCCTTTTTATGGCAAAACGGGCAAATGCTGGACCTGGGGCCGGGCAGGGCATATGCGATCAACAATACGGGCCAGTCGGTCGGCGCTACGCCGGTCGGAGAAAAGCAACATGCCGTTATGTGGCATCAGGGGCAGCTGAAAGACCTGGGGACGCTGGGAGGGGCAGAAAGTATCGCTTATAATATCAACGATGCCGGGCAGATTGTCGGCGCGGCGCAAACTGCGACCGGAAGCTGGCATGCCTTCCTCTGGGAGAAAGATCGGATGGCCGATTTGAACGATCTCATCAAACCCAACCGCGGATGGGTGCTTCGAAACGCCTACGGAATCAACAGAGCCGGAAAAATCGTGGGCGACTGCGCTCTCGACGGAGACAGCTTCACATACGGCTTTTTATTATCCCCCCCTTCTTGAGATGGAAGCGTTATCTTTCTTTTCTTTGCTATCATGTCAGTCAGATGCTATATTTGCCCGATACATGGGATCGCGCCGCCGCCCGGTGCTGCGGTGCCATCGCTGTAGCCCGGGCGCGGCAAGCCTCTGACGTTATTGGCGGCTCCCTTCGGGGTGCCCCGTCATATCCCGGATCAGGCGGCAGGTCTGCGCTACCCGGTCGGTCATCGCCCCGGTCAGCATGTTGGTGTCCCGGAAGACGAACTCGATGTAATAGCTCTGGCCGATATCGAGCGTTTCCTGCAAATGACGCCGTAGATCATCCAGCGAAAAGGTCTCGCCGCAGAGCTTCAGGGGCACGGGCTTGCGACACCAGATGATGTCTTCCCGGCAGCTTTCCGCCAGGAATCGCTGGTCGCACCAGGGTGTCACACTCACTTTCCGCAGGCCCGGCAGGCGCTGGAGCGCGGGCATCAGGTGGTGTACCGGCTCGCAGCACCCGAATTTCAAAAGCTTGAACCGGCTCGCCAGGCGCGTGAAGTGTGGCATCAGGAATTCGTCGAACATGCTGAGCGATATGCCCACGGATTCCTGGGATTCCAGATAGCCGTAGCGGTCTTTCGACACGACCCGCCCACCCGCAGGAGCGGCGGTCTCGTCGGTGAACAGGGAGCTGCCGGTGCAATAGCCCTGGTTCCCATCATGGTTGGAGGTCAGCAGGCCCTGGTCTTCCTCCCACTGTCCCAAGTTCAGGTTGTCCTCCGCCAGAAACGTAAAGAGCCGGTGTACCGCTTCGGGATTCTCCGCCATTTGCAGATAGAGATCCTGCATGCCCATCAAGTGTACCGCTTTGCCGGTGATCCCATCTGAATAGAGCGATCCAACGCGCCCGATTTCCACCGGCAGTAGCCCGGCAAACGCTTCCTCGGCCCGGTGCGCCTGCCGTTCGGTGCTTTCCTTGTCCAGGGACATGCTTCGCTTCTTCAGCTTGCCCCAATCGGCATCGATGTCTTTGATGGGCTGGCTGGTCCGGTAGCCCAGCGTACTCCCGCGGCCATTATCCGCGTGCGTGGCCGTCAACTCGTCGCAGATGGCCGTTATCGGGGTACTCCAGTCGACCACGAACCGGTCGGGGATGATCCGGTCGTCATCGATAAGCTCATACGCCATCAATGCGCGGAGAAGCCGGCCCTCCAGCGCCCGGGCTTCCGCGTGTTCGCATTCCAGCGGCGGCGTCAGGTCGCGAAAGAAAGACCCGTTGTCTTCGATATGAAACGGATACGTTTTTTGTTCCAGCCGATTGTGAAGCCGCCACTTCTCCCGCCGCCGGGCCATCGGTTCCCCGCAAGCATACTCCGCATACCTGCCAGCCAGGTTGCGGAGCCGTGTTCTGTCCTGATGCGTCATCGTGATCCTCCGTTCAATAGGGCGATGGATGCTGGACGTTACAAATCAGGGTTAGGCGACTGATCGCCGTCGCTCCCCGCGCGTCCTTTTTGATAGGGATTCGCGCTCCGGGCGCAATGTCCTTTATTAGAGGGTAATCCAAGCCCTTCCTCGGCAGGGTGGGGAACTGGTACAGGCGGTTCAGGCAGGAAATGCCCTGCCCGAGGGTGAATTTGCCTGTATCAGTTCCCGGCGTTCGTCGAGCCGCCCGTGCATACTGGTTCCTTCTCCGCTTCGGGCGGCGTCCGGGAAAAGGAAGCCGTTTTGGCGCCACACCTCGACTCATTGACAGGCGATGCCTCACCCCGAGATCCTGAGTCGTCCGATCACGCTCTGACTGTCATCGCCGGCTCCCCGCGCGAGCGAGGCCGGCGCTACGGGCAGCGGTTCCGGACGGCGATTCAGGCGTTTCTGGATCGCGAGCTGTATCAGGCATTCACCGTGCAGCCGCCGGGCCGGGAGTCGGTACTCCGCTATGCGGAGGCCTGCCACCGGGCCATCGAGCGATTTTCACCGGAGATCGCCGAAGAGATGGAAGGCATGGCCGAAGGGGCGCAGATCCAGATCGAGGAAATGGCGCTCCTGACCCTGCATGAGGAACTCTGGCATCAGGGCGTGCTTCCGGAGGTGACGAAATGCACCGCCTTCGCAGCCGGACCGCCTGATACCGTCGACGGCTGTGCCTATGTCGGCCAGAACTGGGATTGGATGCCCGGCGTCTACGGTCTCTCCCACGTCCTGCTCTGGCAGCGGTCCGAGGGGCCGAGCGTGCTGGCCTACGCCTACCCGGGGCTGTGGGTCTCCGCCGGGCTGAACTCCGCCGGGGTCGCCCTGTGCTGGACCAGCGGCCTGGGCCTGGGCATCGCCGGCCCGCGCATCGGGATCCCCAGCTACGTGCTTATCGCCCAGATGCTTTATCAGGAGACGCTCGCGGCAGCCATAGAGGAAGCGCGCCGGGCGCAGCATGCGGGCTGGTTCACCTTCCTCCTGGCCGATGCTGAAGGGACCCTGGTCAATGTCGAGGGTACGCCCGGCGCTCTGGTGATCGAAGCAGCACAGGGCCACGTGGCGCGGGTCTATTACGGGAGCCGACAGATGACCGATACGCCCGAAGGCCAGGCAGTCGCGTTCCACCCGCAGTGCCAGCGCATGTGGGACTTGCTGGGCCGGGAGCAGGGCCGGCTGGATCGGGAAACCCTTCAGGGGTTCTTCGGAGATCACGCCTCGACCATCTGCAAGCACGGCTCGACCCTGGACTCCATGCTCTTCGACTGCGCCCGGCGAGAAGCCTGTATCAGCCGGGGGCCGGGCTGTTCGGGCCGGTGGCAGACCTTCCGGTTCGAAGGCGAGACTCCCGGACAGCGATGACCGGTGACACCAGGGCAACCCGGCCTGTGGATCGGCGCTCTTACGGGCAGCCCGACGGTCGGGCCGTGCCGCCGCTGAGTGCGGCGCACCGACCGGAAAGGCCGTCATCGGTTCCCTTTCCCCACGGCACCCCGGCACAGAATCTCATGGCCCGGGGGAGACGCCTTCTTTGCCGTAACGCGCCTCCATCTGGGCCAGCCAGCCCGGCATGCTCTCCCCGCTGAAATCCTCCCGGATGTAAGTGATACGGTTTTCGGCCACCGCTTGCCTGAAGGCCGCCAGCACCTGCCTGCCCTCGCCGGAGGCCAGCCCGTATCGCTCCGGATAGGTCAATTGCATATACCACAGGGGCAGCAGCAGCTTCGCCACCCTGCGGGCCGTCTCCGGGCGTCCGGCGCGGGTTCGGGCGCGGGCAAGGATCCGGATGCCCTCGGCCGCAAAGGCCGGGCTTACCGTGTCCTTCGGATCCCACGCGCCGAAAGCATGGATGTCCGGATTCTGCGCGGCCCGGTCCATCAGGGCCAGGTAATCCAGCACATCCCTGGCCGCCGGGCCGTAGTAGCCCTGGCAGAACTCGCGCCGGATCGCCCCCGGATCGCGTGACGGGTCCCACATGAGCTGGGCGGCCAGATATTGCCGGAGTTCCGCTAGTTCCCCTCCGGGGGATTGGTGGTCCCCCTGCGCCATCAGCCCGTTCACCCCGTGCGCCGCATAAGAGCGGATATCGTTTGCCAGTCCGTTCAGGTTCTGGTTGGGAGCCAGGTAGTGGGCGAAGTTGGTGGCGTAATGCCAGATGAAGATCCGCCGGGTCAACTGGCTCCACTCGTTCAGGTATTGCGCGAGATTGGCCCCCAGCCCGCACCGTTCGAAGCCGTGGAAGTAGCAGCCGGCATGGCACAGGCGGATGATGACATTGCTCAGCGGCTTCGTGATCGCCGGAGGTTTCGTCGAGTAGGCGTAAGCCAGTGTTTCGATCCACTTCCCGGGATATTTTTGCGCCACCACGCGCGCGATGGCATTGACAAACCGCAGGATCGGGCCGTGCTGCGATCCCTCTTCCTGTACCACCGCCCGGCAGTTCTCGCATTCGCACGCGCCTTCGCCGTCATTCTGGGAGACATCGAAGATCGGCACCGAGGGGTTTTCTGCGATCCATCGAAGCGCCTGGTCGGTCGCGATCCGCAAAACCTCCGGGTTCGTCAGGCACAATTGCCCGTGGATGGTGGCGTTCGTTCGCTTGCCATTCACCAGGCTGAAATATTCCGGATGCGCCCGGTAATACTTCTCCGGAGGCACCAGTTGCGCGAAACTGTGGACATACGGATAGATGACGATCTTCCCGCCCGTCGTCTCATCGCACCGGGTGGAAGGCCCATTCAGCCGCTGGCGTGCGGCTATCTCTTTGGGATAGCTGTCGGCGTACAGGGTTTCGCGATACATGAGCGGCGGGGAGTAGGCGTAATCGATCCGGGGCAGGATCACCCGCATCCGCTTTGGCACGACAGTCGCATCGTGCGCCAGGAACCGTACGCCCAGGAACCGCTCCAGCAGCACATAGACACTGTAGAGCCGCCCGCGGTCATTCTGTCCCTGAAGCAGGATATCCGGGCCCACCGTCTTGATGGCGACCCCGTCTTCCTTCAGCACGCCAAGCCTGGTCCCGCCCTGCTTTGCCCGCCGGGTCGGGCCGATGTAAAACGCAGGATGGCGTCCGACCCCGCTCTCAGGCACAACTGGCAGTCGAACCCCGGACATCTCCCTGAGGAACCGCTGCAATTCCCGGGCGGCATATTCGAGGGCCGGGGCCGCCCTATCGGGCACAGCGATCCGGTACTGGCTCTGCCCCCGGGCGATGATCGGCAGGGGCGGCGTCTGCTGGCGGGCCGCCTCGCTGGCTCCTGCCGGGCGGGCCCCGATCCATAAAACCATCATCGTAACGACAGTAACCACCGCGTGAACCATGTCTGCCTCCTCCGGCTTTTTCTGCCCTTCGATTCGCTCTTGTGCATGAAATTCCTTGCCTGTCTGGTTCTTCTCCCTGACCGGGTGCTGGCCCCGGAGGCGAGTCGATCCTTGACAGCAATCCTTCAGGCCGCCGTGCAGCGCGGCCCCTTTGGGAGGTCTTTATGCAGATCGTGGTTGTTCGGCAGCGCCGGCTGGTTGGGCCGGGCCATTTTGTCGCAAGCCCGCTCCTGCGACCGGATCCGGGCCTTTAACCGGGACCCGGCGGCCTGGGATCAATGGCGGGACATCGATGGCGATTGGGCCGGCGAGGCTCTCTACGGCGATAGCGGTGACTTCGCCGCGGTCGAGGCGGCGGTGGCGGGGATGGAGGCGGCCATCCACACGGCGGTCTGCTTCCCTCGCCCTCGACGCGCCGGAGAACCTGCTCCCCTTCCGGGTCAACCTCCAGGGGCTGTGGAATGTGCTGGAAGCGGCCCGGCGGCACCGGGTCGAGAGCGTGGCGCATGTCGGAGCCTGCCTGGCGGTCCACCTGCGGGGCCTCTTTTTCGACGCGGAACGCCCGGCCTCCGGAAGGCGATCTGTGTGGCGTCTGCAAGCGGCTCCAGGAGGAGATGCGCCGCCAGTTCCACGAGGCGCATCGGATGCGTACCATCGTGCTGCGGGCGGGCTACATCGTGGACAGCCGCCTGGGGATAGGCCGGTTCCGCGAGCCGCTGGGGCCGGACGGGGCTTTGTGGCGGTTGGGCCGGGTCTGCCGGTACGACCTGGCCGACGCCTGCCTGCTGGCGGCTCACGACCGGTAGATCGCCCATGAGGTGTGCATATCGTGGGAACACCCGGCACCGAAGCCTTCTGCAACGTAGACCGCGCCCGGCAGGTGCTGGGCCTGACCTTTCAGGGTGATCTGTACCGTTTCCGACCCGCCCGGCAGCCGGTCAGTTTGCCCCTCGGGAAGGAGACAACGGCGATGCATTCGGATTCGGATGGGATTCTCCGGCTTCGTCCCTATCAACGGCTCTGCGCTGTCTGCGCTCTGGCAGGCCCGGAGGGCGTGCCGGGGCAGGCGCTGACGGCCATGCGCCTGGGCCCCGACCGTCCGGTCCGCTTGGTCTGCCGCCTGCGGGATGCAGCTTTTGGGCGGCCTGGCCTGTCGCCGCTCGGGTGGGATGCTCGATGAAGGCTATACCAGAGGTCTCGGAGAAGGCAGGCCACCGCTCCATCAGCGCCTAAGTCTCCGAATCTATCAGCGTGCCCGAAGGCCGGTTGGGGTTCCGATCCCGGCTCATCTCTTGGCGTTTCCTCTCCACATCCTCCTGCCCTGATCGCCCAGACAATCGCTCCCGGAAGGAATCCATGCCTTGACCGCGAATTTTCTGTGCAAAGGTTCGCAGAGTATGGAGAGGGCTGATCCCGAGGGGACTGCTCTCGTGCCAAAAAGATCCGGGCGCAGCGATTCGCCCGGAGCCAGTCATGACGATAAGGAAAGCAACCGATGAGTGAATGGAGTTCGAAAGCAAGCGGCATCATTGACGGCCATGTACACATGGGGCCTGTATCCGATGAGGCCGCCCTGTCGGCCATCCGGGCGGCTGCGGGGATCGAGAAAATGGCCCTGGTGTCCATCCAGAATCCGGAGTCCGGTTCGGGACTGCCCCAGTCGCTTTACATGAAAGCCCGCTGCCCGGACCGGTTCTTCGTCTTCGCGGGCCTGAACCACGCCGCCAGGCTCTCCGGCGGGAAAGTCTGCACGCCCAGCCTGGCGGAGCAGGCGGAAGCGTTCGACCGGACGGGCTGCGACGGGATCAAAATGATCGAGGGCAAGCCTACCTCCCGGCAGCAGATGGACATCCCCGTGACCGATCCGTATTTCGCCGATTACTGGGCGCGTGTGGAGGCCCTGGGGCTGCCCGTCGTCTGGCATGTCAACGACCCGGAGGAGTTCTGGGACCCGGACCGGCTCCCCGGCTGGGCGCGGGAGTACGACTGGGGCTACGGGCCGGACGATGTGGAGAAGGAAACGCTTTACGCCGAGGCGGACGAGGTGCTGGCCCGGCATCCCGGCCTGAAGATCGTCTTCGCCCACTTCTACTTCCTCTCGGCGGATCTGCCCCGGGCAGCCCGCTTCTTCGAGGAGCATCCCAACCTGCATTTCGATCTCGCGCCGGGGATCGAGATGCTGTACAACATCTCCCGCGACCCGGACGCCGGACGCACCTTTTTCATCCGCTACGCCGACCGCATCGTCTTCGGGACCGATCTCTCCAGCGGCCTGAGCGCGGAGGAGAGCATCGTTCGGGCCGGGATCGTCTATCGCTGGCTGGAGAGCGAGGACACCTTCCGGGTGCCCGATGCGGCGGATTTCCTGCTGGGGCCTCCGGAGGACGGTATCATCCGGGGCCTGGGCCTGCCGGACGAGGCGCTGGCCCGGATATATCACGGCAACTTCGCCCGGCTGACCGGCCCGCAGCCCCGCCCCTTGAACGTGGAGGCCGCCATTGCCGAGTGCGACCGCCTGGCGGCCATTGCGGAAGCCCTGTCAGGCCAGCCTGCCGCCGGGACGGAGGCAGGGCGCGTGGCACGCTATCTGGAAGGGTAAGATGCCGATCCCGCCCGCCGTTCCGGCTCCGGAGGGCGAAAATCCGCTGGATGATATTATCAGGCCGGGAAAGAAGGGGTGGCGGGGGGGCAGGCATGCAGGCCTGTCCCTGCCGGTTCATGCCAGTTTCAGGCCGTGCCAGAACCAGACGCCGCCGGATCCGCGCCCCCAGGCGTAGCCCTGAGAACGCAGGTGCTCCCCGAACCTGCGCTGGGTGAGGGGCCGGACCCCGCTGGCGGCGCACCAGTCTCTGTAGGCATCGTAGAGCGCCTTGCCGCTGGCCCGCGCCTGAGTTCCGGGGGCGCACCGCTCGGACAGGAAGGCGGTCAGGGTGTCCATCTCCGAGCGGTAGGCTTCGGTGGCCTTCCGGACTTCCTCGGTGTCCGGCAGCCGTCCGGCCTGCTGCCAGGTCCGGCAGCCCGCCAGCGCCCAGTTCAGGATGCCGGGAAGCTCCCGGGCCAGCTTTTCGGGAAGGCTGCGATCCTGCCGGGCTTCCGGGATGATTTGGGTGAAGGGGACGAGGCGGATGCGCCGCCAGATGGCGTGGTCGGTTCCCTGTATCTCGGGCTTATGGTTGGAGATCAGGAATATCTTGGCGGTGGGCACGAACTCCTGGTGTTCCTGGTAGAGCATCCGGGCGGCCACCGTATCCCCGCCGGAGATCTGCTTGACTGCCACCTCCGAGAGGGCCTTCCCGCTCTCCGACTCCGAGGCCGAGACCAGCCGGTAGCCGCGCATCCGGGCCAGATCGTTGCGGGGGCCTTCGGATTTCCGGGTTAGGAAGGACGAGAAATCGGCCTGCTGGGCATAATCCCCCAGGAGTCTCCGGATCGTCTCCATAAAGGTGCTTTTGCCGTTCGCACCCTCCCCGTAGAGGAAGAAGACCGCCTGCTCCCGGGCGCTGCCTGTCAGGGCGTATCCCACCGCCTGCTGTAAAAACGCCTTCAGAGACCCGCTCCCGCCGGTGATCTCCTCGATAAAGCTCTCCCAGGCCGGGCATGCGGCCTGCGGGTCGAAGGCCACAGGCGCTCTGCGGGTGGACATATCCTCCCTGCGGTGGGGGCGCAGCCGCCCGGATCTCAGATCGAGCATCCCGTTGGCGCAGTCGAGCAGCCAGGAGTCGACATCCATCTAATCGAGCGTGACGGCGATCCCGGGCAGGCTCTGCGCCAGGTTGACCATGGCCCGGATCGCGCCTTCCTGCTGGGAGCGGCTGACCTGGCGAGAGGCATCCTTCCCTTCCGGGCCGCAGCCATAGATGGCGTTATCCCTCATGGCCTCGATAGTCCGGATCGCTTTGCGGGTGACATCCTGCAAGGGGCTGCGGCCCCACCGGCCTTCCGCCCAGACGAGCCACTGCCGCGTATCGGTCAGAAACCTGAGAGCGATGCCGTGCAGGGCGACCAGCCGCCGGGCGTTGCCGAGGTCGGCCCGGCTCATCCCCAGCGCCTCTTCCATCTCGGTTTGATCCATCTCTTCCGCCACAACGGCATAGTCCGGTATGTAATTGCAGGATTCGCCCGGGAAGGTGGAGCGAAACCAATCCTGAAGGATAGGGGGAATGGCCGGGGGGCCACGTTCAGCCAGACCAGGCAGCAGGCATATTTCTGGAGCATGCGGAGCGGGCTTTCGGCAGGGAAGGTGGCGATATAGAAGCGGGCCAGCGCCTCCCTGCGCCAGCTTTCGGACTCTTCCTCATCTTCCTGAAAGGCCGGGCCGCAGAGGGCGTCCGGGGCCGCATCATCGAGAGCGGCATCGTCGAGGGGCAAGGGGCGGGTATCCATGAGGCATCCTGGTTCCCGGGCAGAGATATTCTGCCGTGTATTGGACTCCGGATACTATTATATGCTATTCTTTCAATTTTGAAAACCGGTTTTGAAACAGGATATGCAGGCTAACCAGTGAGCGAAGTGACAGAAGTGATAAAAAAATAAAACCCCTTGCCAATATTTCCCTAAAAAATATGGATAAGATAGCGACGTAGCTTCACTTGCTTCACTCGTTCACTTGGGCGAGTGAAGCAAG
>JADLDR010000003.1 GCA_020846535.1 Armatimonadota bacterium
ATATTAATGACCTATATTGAAAACTTCCGTAGTCGAAAGAAAATTCCTACCCCTTCAGCCCCACCACCCCGAACGCTTCCTGCCGTGGAAGAACACGGGAGAACCCGATTGCTTTCAGGCGGCGGATGACGCCCCGGGAGACGGTGCGCCCGTGGGGGCTGTTCAGGTTTCCGATGTAGTGGAAGAGGCGGCCCGAGTGGGTGAGGAGGCGGTGGAGGTGGCCGTAGAACTCCTCGGAATAGAGTTCTCCGGCGAGACTGAAGGTGGGCGGATCGTGGAAGATGCGGGCGAAGGAGGCGTCGGGCAGTTCCTGAACCACGTCGTAGGCGTTCCCGATCCTTTGCGTGATTTTCGGGTTGGCGAAAAGCTCATGAGACCAGGGATTCAGGCGGGCGACCATGAGGGCGGTCGGGTCCAGTTCGATGGTCAGGACGGAATCGGCTTTTCGGGCGGCTTCGATGGCGGTGTAGCCCAGGCCCGTGGTGGTGTCCAGCACGCTCCCGGCTACCGGGGCGATGGTGCGGATTTTGCGGAGCGTGTCCTCGTGCGGGTCGATCCCCTTGATCCGGTGCATCGGGAAACCGGCGACCCGCATGGTGGGGGCTCGGCGGGTGGGCATGAGGCTGTAGAAGCGGCCCACCATCTCCGAGTAGAAGGAGATCGGCTCTGCCGTATCGTTTGCAATGCGGTAGCAGACGGTTTCCGCTTCGGCGATGGCCTCGACAGCCTGCCAGGAGAGTCTCTGGCCGTCCGAAAACGAAACTCCCTCCGGTTCCAGCTCCATTCTGCTTTCGGTCAGGTTCAGGTCGAGGGAGACCGCGCACTCCTCGCGGCTTTCCTGGCGGGCCGACAGAATCGCTCTCGCCTGGAGGCAGGACAGGACGATCATCTGAGCCATCCGCGCCGCCGCATCCAGAGGTACATTCCCAGGGGAAGAGCGATCATGAGCGGCAGGACAATCGCGAACGATGCCTGGCTCGTCCAGGCGGGCAGGCGGACGGCAGGCTCGAAGAAGTTCATCCCGAAGAATCCGACGATAAAGGAGAGGGGCATGAAAAGGGTGGTGATGACGGTCAATATCTTGATGATATCGTTCATCCGGTTGTTGATGACCGAGAGGTAGGTGTCCATCGCCCCGCCGACCAGGTCTCTCATGCTTTCATTGATATCGTGCAGGCGCACCAGATGGTCGTAGACATCCCGGAAAAAGACGCGGTCGTCCTCGCCGACCACAGCGAAATCGTCGCGGGCGAGTTTGTTCAACACCTCCCTCTGGGGCGTGATGACCTGGCGCATCCTCAGGAGCGACCGCTTGTAGGTGAACAGTTGCTGGAGCGTTTGCGGGGTCGGCTGGCTGAAGATATGGTCTTCGGCCAGATCGATGGCGTCATCCAGGGATTCCGCTACAGCCATATAGCCGGTCGTCAGGTCGTCCACCAGGCGGTAGAGAAGGTGGTCCGCTCCCTGCCTCAAGTGCCGTTCGTCGCGCTGACAGGTCTCCCATGTGCGGTCGATGGCAGGGATGGGGCGGTCGTGGTGGGTGACGATGTAGTTATCGCCCAGAAAAACATCCACCTCCAGGGTTTCCAGGCAGTTTTCCGACTGCGGGCGGAAATTCAGGGCATGAAAGACGAGGTAAAGGTATTCGCCCCAGTCATCCACCTTGGGAACATGCGACTCCTGCAAGGCGTCATCGATAGCCAGAGGATGGAACCGGAAGGTGTTCCGAAGGATCGGCTCGCACGATTCGGGCGGCTCCCCCTGGAAATCCACCCACAGCAGGCCCTCCTCTTGCTGCAAGACATCCCCGAACTCTTCCGTCCTCAACCCGGCTCGGTAATGCCCCTCCGGAGTGCGGTAAAGCGAGCGAATCATGACGGCTCCTGAAGATATCTATGCGAAATCGAACAGCTTCTTGAGCTTCGAAGCGACTTCGGTTGCCGCCTCCGGAGGCAAGTTTCCCAACTCGCGTTGAATCAGAGATGATGATACTGTCATCAAACGATGCAGCCGCAGAGTGGAAGTCGCGTACAGGTCGGTTTGTGAAAAGTCAGCCTGCTGAGCGTCGAGGATCAGGTCGGAATCCAGTAGATCGGGAGGGATCCGGCTGGTAATAAAGGCTACGACAATGTGCCTGTGCGGACCCATGGGTTCGGTCAAGCAGACTGCGGGGCGCAGCTTGGAAAACGATAGATCATCGAAGGGAAAAGGCACGAGAACAACCTTACCTCTATCCATAAAAAGGCTTCCCGTCCTCTGCGCTGTAGATATCCTCTCCGGGGTCCAGTAAAAAGGCGAAAGCCGGATTGCGTGAGGCAGCGCGATGCCATTCTGTTTCGCCGATATCCGATTCATCGTCAACGAAAATGATCACGCGAACTCTGCCCTCGGTAACGATGGGGATCGGTTCATCCAGCCGGATATTGCGTCGCTCTTCTATGACGCCTGTCGCTTCGATAGCTCTGAGAATGGATCCCATGTTGCCTCCTATCCCGTCGAAAGCCGTAATTCCGAACACTTTCATATTCACCGGAAGCCCTTCTTTCTCCTGTTTATATCTCATCCAAAGGGTAGATCGGCCTGCGGACGTGGCGATAGGGAAAGCGGTTCAGGTTTGCGGCGGTCAGGCCGGGGGTATCGGCCTCGATGATCCGGCGGGCTATCGGCTCGTAGGCCGCGCGGTAGGCGATGGCGGCCTTGACAGCGATGATCTTTTGAAGCGATGGCTCGATCCCGATGGAGCGAAGCTGCTGGAGATTCCAGGGCGGCATTTTATGTTCGGTCAGGACCAAGGTCAGGCCGGAAACCTCCAGCACGGCGGTTCTGCCCTGGTCTTCCCGGATGCCTTCCCGCATCTTCCCCCGGTTGGTGAATATCCCGTCCGAGATCAGGCGGATATAGCCGCGCACCGAAACCGGGTCGCCGTGCAGCCGGTCACTTTTTCCGCCCACGGTAATCTCCAACTCCTGACGTACGCCTGCGCCGATAGCCCAGGCGACCGCATCGGGGTCGGCGAGGACGACCAGAGCGCCCTCCGCCTTCTGGCGCAGCAGTTCCGACAGCAGCGCGGTGCCATCTCCGGGAGTGCCGCCCCCGATGTTGTCCCCGATATCGACCAGAATCACCGGGCCTTCCGGCTCCCCGATGGCCTGGCGGGCGGCTTCCGCTGCATCGGGCAGTTCGGCCACGAAGTCCGCCCGCTTCTCCCAGACCGCGGAAGCGATGGTATCGGCGATGCGCTGCGCTTTCCTCGGGGCGTTGTCGGTGACGGCCACCACGCTGAATCCCGCATCCTGGACGTCCGAATAGGCGAACCCCGGGAAGGCGCTGATGGAAATAACCTTCGGCTCCTCTTCCATGTGGCGCAGCATCGCCATGATCTCCCGCATCGGGGAACTGCCGGTATGCTGTTTCAGAGGGGCGGGCATCAGGGGCGGCTTAACCAGGGCCATGGTGGGGCGGATCGCGCCGGAGAGGATGCGGGCCAATACGCCGGCAGCTTCCTCCCCGCGCTCCCGAAAATCGATATGAGGGTAGGTGTCATAGCCGATGAGCGCATCCGCCTGCTCCACCATCAGGGAGGAAATATTGGCATGGAAGTCCAGCGTACAGACCACCGGAACGGTGGAGCCGACGATTTTGCGGATCTCCCGCAGAAGCGCCCCGTCGGGGTCATGGAGGCTCTCGGTAATCATCGCTCCGTGCAGGGCCAGAAGAACGCCGTCGACAGGCATCGCCGCCGCCAGCCTTTGCCGGAACTCCTCCCGGAAGAAGGCGAATACCTCGTCCTGAACCGGCCCGGCGGGCCATGCGGAGGCCGACAGGATCGGAACGATTTCCCAGGGCTGCCCTGCGGCCCCGCGCAGAAAGCCGTCGATTTCGGACTCCCTGCCCTGCCATCGCTCGATCAGGTCAGGGCCGTAGGAGAGGTTCAAGGATTCGAAGTCTCCCATCCGGGTCGGGGTGGGGGCGAATGAATTCGACTCGTGCCAAAGGCCGCCGACAGCGATTCGCTTCATAGTCGCACCCCTTCCGGGATCGAAGTGCGTCCTACCAGGATGCGGTAGGGAACGAAACCGAACTTGGCGTAGGAGGCGTGGGCGGGCGCGTTCCAGAGTTGGGTTCCCACCGAGGCGAAGCGGCAGCCGAGGGTATAGCTGCGAGCCATCGCCCGGGCGATCAGGGCGGAGGCGATCCCTTTTTGGCGGTGGATCTCGCTGACCCCCAGGCCCCAGATGTTCATGCAGGGCGCTCCGAGCCGCTCCGCCACATGCGGCAGGACGGCCCACCAGAGGCTTCCCGCCTCCTCGCCGCCCAGGAAGGCGCGGATGCCCATCGGCTCGAAACCGATCCACGATTCCCGCATCCCTTCATGCCGCATCGGGGCCGTAAATTCCTCCATCTCCAGGCCGGGCGAAGCGGGCGCATCGGAAGGCGGAGCCGGCATGCCCGCCGCCATGAAGACCGATTCATGCGTGTTTTTGTAGCCGCCCACCTCGAAGGCAAGCTGCACATGGGGCATATCGGCAGGCCCCATCGGTTCTCCGCCCAGCCAGATCCCGCGGTAGAAGGGATAGCCCGCTTTGGCGTGGATGGCCTCGAATTCCTTTTTGCCGGAGCCTTTCAGCCAGGCGGTGGCCTCCGCAACGAGCGCCGAACCTGCTTGCAAACGATCCCGCGGGAAAATCAGCATCCGGATGCGGGCCGCCGTCATATTGCCGTCCTGATACATCTCCGAAGGAGGCGCGACGCATGCATGGATCCAGCCGACCACCCTGCCCCCGTCCAGGGCGACCCGAAGCCCTTCCGGATCGAAATAGGACTTGTCTTCCACCATTGTTATGAAGCGTTTCGGGTTGAGAGGGGCGATATGCGGCTCGTAGGCCGTTTCGTCATTGTAAAGGGAGGTCATCTCTTCCAGATAATCGCGGCGGTACGATTCGATTCTCATTCAGATTCTCCATTGCGGATCGGAACACCCATCATCGAGGCCATCGACCTGGTATGCGGCAGGCCGCGGGTGTAGGCGCGAGTGAAAACCTGGACGCAGAAAGGCGCGTCTCCCGCTGCGATGACGGCAAAGGGAGTGTGAAAAGGCAGCCCGTCGATTTCGGAGGAGAGAACGCAGGCCACAGCGCCTGGAGGAACGGCTACGCTGTGTTCGACGGGCGGGCCGAAGCCCGAGAAGGTGAGAGTGATATGGGCCTCCGTTTCGCCCGGGTTGAAGAGGTGGTAGCTTTGCTCCCACTCGACATTTTCCGCATCGCTTCCCCCGGTCTGCCCGGCTCCGAGCCACCACACGGTTTCATCGGTCAGGGGGCCGGGATAGAAGTTCACGGCGGTCATGGCTCCGGGGCACACCTGGCTCCACATCTCGAACTCCGCCCCGCACACCTCCGGGACAACAGGATGCCCGGAGCGCGCCGTGATCGCATACGGCTGGCCGAGGTGAGTATGCGTTCCCAGCCACGGCGCGGCATGAAGGCTTTCGAGGATGGATTTGGCCGGAGGAATGGAAAGGGAAGGCGCATCGGATATCGCGCCGTCCGCTTGATGGAAGGCCACTTGCGCTTCCACCGGCTCCTCTTGGGACAGGTTGTGGATGAAGAGGAGGTTCCAGGCGTTGTCGCACTGGTTCAGGGGATGGTCGGAGGCGGAAGCTCGCGGAAGGATGCCCCGGTCGATAATGTTCCCGCCGGGGTAATGCCAGATGGACGGCGGAGCCTTGCGGATGGGAAAGCCCATCGTGCTGCGGGAGCCGATGACAGGCCCGAAACCGATCCACCTCGCCCGGCGGGTGGTCTGGGCGACAACCGGGCCGGTCGCCTCGATACGGACGGCGTAATCTCCGGTGACGCGCACCGGCGGGCCTCCGGGCCGCCCGATCATGCGGGGATGGCGCTCCCAGAGCGCAAGAGAGGCAACCCGCTCGGGCGGTATCGCGATGGTTTCCTCGCCTCCGGCGTCGAAATAGCGCATCAGGTAGCGGATGCTCGCTTCAACCGGCTCCGGGCCTGGGTTCAGGATAGTTAAAGTTTCCTCCTCGTACCAGGACTGTGTGGCTCCCTGATAGCAGTCGGCAAAGACCCATTCGGTTTCATCGGTCAGAGGGCCGGGGTAAGGGGCAGGCGAGGACATCGCGTCCGGAACCGGATCCCAGAACGTATAATCCTCGTGCCGGGCCTGGGGGAAAATGGGAAGGTCGGCTGCCACCTCGATCCAGAACGAACGGTTGCGCGGTATCTCGTTCAGGACGGAGAGATCGACCGCCTCGATTTTGCCCGGCCCGACCGCAAGCTCGATATGGGTCGGCAGGCGGTCGGTATGGAAAAACCGGACCCGCGCCCGAGCGGCTTCGGTCCCGGGATTGAAAAGAAAGAGCCGGGAGGCGCATTCCAGCGGCCCTTGCGGACGGCGGCTGGAGCGAACGGGCAGGGTGTCCCGGATATACCCGTCGCTGACATACCAGTGCGTGCCCGGTGTGCCGGATGCCATGTCAAACTCCTTATCCGCCGTTCAAACGCCGGATTTCCTCCAGCGTGCCATCGATGCAGGCCAGTGTCTTATGGGCCGCCTCTCGGTTCGGAATCGCGATGCGCCCGAATTCGGCTTTCAGGGTTTCGAGCGAGACGGCGTAACCGGCGCGGGCTTCGGGGGACATGCGCTCCGCCAGGTAAACGGGCGGGCCGGAGATCGCCGGGTTTTCGGCCCAGATCAGCGGCTCCAGGGAGAGCGAACCCCAGCCGACCTCGAAACGGGCGCGGGAGAAATAGGCACCCTCGGCGCGAGCATACCATGCGGCAAGATCGGCGCAGGCTGCGCCTTCGGCCCGATAGACCGCCTGCACGGCCTCTTGCAGCGCATCCTCCGGCATCGTTTCCGGGGCGGACAGGATCCTCGCCCCGGCAAGCCAGGAAACCATCTCGCCCGGATTGACGAAAGGGCGGTAAAAATACTCGCAGGCGCGTCCGCCGTCTTCATGGAGCCTGCGGAGGGCTTGCGCGGAACCGAGGCCGCAGGGGACGAACCATCTCAGCCTGTCCCAGTGCTGGGGCGGCTCGACAAAGACGCCCCCCACCGATCCGAAGGCGCAGTCCAGCGCCTCGACCACCTCTCGCCTGCGCCCGGAAGAGGCGGATAGTTCGCTGACCTCCACCATATAGTCAACAGCCCGGGATATCTCCTGAAGATAGGGAAGTTCCTCCGGCTGATCCACGCGCAGGCCCCAGGACGCCTGCCCGATGATCCAGTCGGGACGCCTCTGGCGCACATAGGCCGCGCTCCGGGTGAGGAGGCGGGCGTGGTGCTGCGCCGGGGAAAGGCGGCTGCATGCCATGCAGTCGCAGCGCCCCAGGTCGGCGGACTGCATGCTGATGCCGTCCAGCCCCCAGCGCGGATCCATCAGGAAGTCCAGCACTTTGACCTGCCATTCCCAGGCGGTTTCGCTGTGGGCGCACATGGCGTTTTGATGGCCTGCCGCCGCGCCCGGAACCTTGCGGATTATCTCATCGAAGCCCCAGGAATAGACGCCGACACCGGAAAGAACTTTGACGCCCCGCTCGTGCGCCGCATCCACGAAGCGGCGCAGCATTCTCTCCCGCTCGTCGTGGATAATATTCTCCAGGGGAACGGGCCAGTTGCGGTCGACGAAAAGGCCCCAGACCACATTGAGGTCAACCCCCAGTTCGGTCTGGACGTTCAAGAAGCGGATCTGATCCTCCAGAAGCCGCTCATCCCACCGGATGCAGGGCCAGGGATCGGTAGGGGTCGGCTCGGAAGCGAGGTCGCGCAGCCACCCGTCGGTGACGCGGTAGGTGAAGCGGGCATTATCGGGCATCGTCATCGGCCTCCCCGGATGCGGTAGAGATGGACTTCGTAGGGCCGAAAACTGTCCTTGAACCGGCCTTTTTCCAGCCGGAGGGTGCGGTTTTCGCCGATCACCTCTGCGACCGCCTGCCGGGGCAGCCCCTTGACCTTGAAGCTGCCGGTGGCCGGAGCGTTCCTCATGCCCACCGTGAAAAGGTAGGTGGTGTTCCGGTGGCACTTGACCATAGCGGCGATAGGAACATCCGCCGAGGAAGACTGCGCGGCGGCCCCGTCCTTCACGGTCGGGCTGTTCAGGACAGGAGCCAACTGGCGGATCTGGCGGTTGACGGCGGTGACCGCCTCCAGCATGGGCGGATCTTCCAGCAGGGCGGCTTCTTTGAAGCGCGGTTTGAACTCATGGACAAAGTAGATGATGCCCCTTGAGCCGTGAATGAGCGACATCCAGACTTCCGCCTTAACCTGCTGCGGGGTGGCCTTTGCCTTTTCGTTTCCGATGTGGGTGCATTCGATGCAGTTCCAGATGATCTTTTCGCCTTTGCTCCATTTGATCAGGCGCGCGATTCCTTTGGCGACATACCAGAGGTAGTTCGCCCCGTTCTCTTTCCCGATCCCCACCACCGGATACACATCGTAGGAAATGACGTCTCCGCCCTTGACGTAGGTCAGGTAATCATCGATATGCGCCCCGCTCCCGCGCCCGATCCACTGGTCGTTGGCGACGCCCTGGCCCAGATTGAGGAGGATCGGTCGGGCGGAGTCGGCAGCCCGCATCCGCTCGTAATCGGCGACGATTTTGGGCGGGGGAACCGGGCCGCCATAGGTCTGCTCGCCTGTGGCCGGGTCGGTCACCGGCTGCGCGTTATCGGGTTCGTCGCCGTGCATCCAGCCGACAATGGTAGGGTCGTCCTTGTGGGCCAGGCCGACCTCGTTTTGGTCGCAGATCACGGGCATCTTGGCCGCCTTGAGCGCGGCAAGCTGCGCCTCGGTCGGCCCCTGCCACAGACCGATATATAGATTGATACCTGCCTGCTTGAAACGAGGGGCATTGGCCGGATCCTGAAGCCAGACGGCAATCGGAAAATAATCGGGCCCGGAAGGCGGGCCGTGCTTCCAGCTGCCGTAAGGAGCGCCTGCGGCAAGCAGAACAGCCCCGGCGCATACACCGAACGCGGCACAGAGGGAACAGAAACGGGCCATCATCGCAAACTCCTTTCTGCCGGAAAAAGGGCAGCTTGCAGCGCACCCTCAAGAGGCTGACAAAACATTTACGTTCTATTCGAGGTGGCTGAAAGGGTTCCTCCCCGGCTATTCCTAACGAATGAGAGTAGGCGCTTGTCTCGTAAGGCGGTATGCTGGAGGGTACGGCGAACAGCCGTCTCGCTTTCAGCCCGAACCCCTACGCCAGTAGGCTTCGGCGAGGAGAATGGCCGCATAATCATCGATGGGGCGGGGAGGGGTCTGGAGGCCGAGAGGGATCAGCCGCCGCCAGCCTCGGGGAGGGTTATCCCGGAAATAGCGGGACCGGGCCTGACGGGTGGTGTCTTTCTCCTGGACTTCGATCATCGGGGGAAGGGAAGGCTGCGTTTCCAGCCGCTTCCGCACCGGCTGGCTGCCGGTGCCGTTGCCGATGATCATCAGGTGGGCGCGGTAGAGCGCAGCCCACTCTGCGGCTTTGGGCACAATTTCCTCCGAGGAAACGACTTCATGCCCTAGGATGACGCCGTCTGCGCGGACGGCTGCCAGTCCGCACTTTTGGCGGCCCGGATCGATAGCCAGAATGACCCGCGGAAGGCTGCTTTCCCCGGTCATGCGCTGCGGCCCACCTCGAATTCGATAGCCAGCGGGCTTCCCACCCATATATCGTCTCCGGCGACCGCCCGGATATCGACCGTCCCGCCCGCCTGCTTGATCCGGGCCATCACATCGAACAGGCGGTCAAAGGCGATTTCTCCCACCGCTTCGGTGGAAGAAGGGATCAGACCGCTGTGGAGCGCCTCCGCTCGGACTCGATCCTGGAGGAAATGGACGAGTGACTGCATGATCTGCGCGTCCGCCTGCCTGCCGTCAATGCGAGTCTGGGCGATCTCGTTGCCTTTGGCAAAGACCAGGCGGTTCTGGAAAAGCTCGAAATCCACCGGAACCGGCTCGTTTTCCAGCGCATTCACCCGGGAGACGACCCGGACAAGAGTGCCGCCCGGCTGGTCGGCGATCTGGGCGGCCACCGCCTCCAGCGAGTCCCGCTCGGAGAAGATGCGTTCTTTGCCTGCGCCCGAAGCCTGCACCCGCTTGGGCAGGATCGCCACGGCCATCCGGTTCGGCCCGGTTTTGGCCCTGCGCTCCTCGGCTTTCCGGCTGGCTTCCTGAAAGATGGCCCGGACTTTGCGAAGCGTTTCAGGGACAGGCTGGCCGCCTTCGATCACGCCGCGCACCAGTTCTTCGTCCTGACGGAAGATGACTTTCCCGCTCAGCCGGCTGACGAAACCGGCCCGGTAAGCGGCCATCCCTTCGCTGTAGGTGGCGACCTGGCCGGAAAGCTGTTTCAAGATGCGCTGGGCGTTGGCGATTTGATGCCGCTTATCCTCTATATTCTGTAGCGCCTGGCGGTTATCCCTCTCAAGGCTCCGGTTGGCCTTTTCCAGTGTTGCGTTGCGTAGAGCCAGCGCGTTGGCTTCGGCGCGGGCCGTCCGGAGCTCATCTCGCACCTGCTGAAGCTGGTTTCGCTCTGACTCCAGTCGCTTGCGGATGCCCGCCAGTTCGGCGCGGCTCCGGGCCTGAATGCCTTCCGCCACCTCCGCCCATTTCGCCGCCGATTCCCTGAGCTTCCGGCTCCGGACGGCTAACCGCTGGTTTTCGTCCTGGAGCAGTTGAGTCCGGGTAGAGGCGTCCCGAAGCTCGCGGCGTATCTGCGGAACCTGGGTCAGCATCACGCGGACATTGGCCTCCAGCGCGGACAGGAAGAGAAGCGTCCCCACGGCAATCGCCATGCCGGTCAGGATTGTCAGCACAATAGCCGTATGGCGCGGGCGCAGCCCCAGAACGGACAGGCGCTTTTTCCCCATCCGGCGACCGATCAGATCCCCGATATAGGCGATGACTCCGCTCAGGGCGAGTACTATCAATGTGACCGTTATCGTATAACTCACCCGCCGACCTCTGCTTTCTAAAGGAAGCGATTACCGGGCTGTTTTCACCAGAAGCCCGGCCCCGGCCACCAGCCCCACGATATTGGGCGTCCAACTGGCGACCGAGGGGGAAACCGTTCCTCCCTGCCCCAGAATACTCATATAATGCCAGACCACATAATAGGCGAAAATGATCAAAACGCTGTACCCGAAACCTCTCGCCGAACTGGAACGCTGGGGGCGGATCCCCAGCGGAGCGCCGATCAGGACGAACACCAGGCTGGCAAAGGGAATCGATAATTTGTCCTGGAGCTTGACCTCCAGCTCCGCGGTATCGGCCCCTTGCCTCATCAAACGAGCGATATAGCCACGCAGTTCCCTGAAGCTCATATCCACCGGATTTTTGCGCTCTGAGGCGATATCTTCCGGCGTTTTTTTGAGCCGGATGGCGATAGCATCCCGGGTCGTGATCCACGGCTGGTGATCCCCGATAGGCTGTATCTGTACCGCGCCCTCCGTGCGCCAATCGTAACGGCCCCTATATACAATTTTCTCGGCGTACAGCGTGGCGATGGGAACGGTCTTCTCCCGGTCCGGGGAAAAGCGCACCATCGTGACGCCGCGCATCAATTTTTGCTCCAGGTCGAAACCCTCCGCCACATAGAGTAGCTGGAGGGGCTTCCCTTCCTCCATATCCTCGATGAGGAAGGGTTTGTCGGTTCTTAAAGGAACGCCAGCTGCCTGGCGCTTGAGCAGGGCGGCGGCGTCGGTCGCTGCGGGAACGACGAATTCATTGATAGCGATAGCCCCCATGCTGACCATCACGCCCATTCCCATCACCGGCCCGATGATCCGGTAGAGGCTGATGCCTCCTGCGAACATGGTGATCATCTCGCTCTCCCCGGAGAGCCGCCCGAAGGCCCAGAGGGTGGAAAAGAGCATCGACATCGGGAAGGTCAGCACGATCAGGGACGGCATATAGAGTACAAAGAGCTTGAAGGCGATGGCGAAGGGCATCCCCTTGACCATCAGTTTCGTCAATTCAAATAGGTACTGGGAGGCCATCATCAGCGAGACGAAGGCCGCCACCCCGAAGAGGAAGGGAGGCAGATGCTCGGACAGGATGTAGCGATCCAGCATCCTACTAGAGTTCGAAATCCTTGCCAAGATAGAATTCCCTTGCAATCGGGTCGTTCGGGATAGCTTCGGACGGGCCGGAGGTCTGGATCTGCCCGTTATCGAGAATGTAAACCCGGTCCGTGATCTTCAGCGTTTCCCTCACATTATGGTCGGTGATCAGTATCCCGATGCCCTTGGTTTTCAGGTCGGCGATGATCTGCTGGATGTCGGTAATGGAAATGGGGTCCACCCCTGTGAACGGCTCGTCCAGCAGAATGAAGGCCGGGGCAGAGGCCAGGGCGCGGGCGATCTCCGCCCTGCGCCGCTCCCCTCCGGAAAGGGTATAGGCCCTCGTGTCCCGCAGGTGACCGATATGGAGCTCCCCCAGCAGCGATTCGATCCGCTCTTCGCGCTCCTTGCAGGGCACGCGGCGCATCTCCAGGATCAGGCGCAGGTTGTCGCCCACGGTCAGTTTGCGGAAAATCGAAGGCTCCTGCGGCAGATAGCCGATGCCTGCCCTTGCCCGGCGGTACATCGGCTGGCGCGTGATGTCTTTTCCGTCCAAAAGGACATGTCCCTGATTCGGCCTGACCAGGCCGACGATCATATAAAAGGTGGTCGTTTTCCCGGCCCCGTTCGGCCCCAGAAGCCCCACGATCTCTCCGGTACTCATCTGGATGGAGACCCCGTTGACCACTTTGCGGCCCCGGTAGATTTTGACCAGAGATTCGGTGTGAATGCGCGAGACGCCTGTGCCCGGTTCGGTTGCCGCCATCGCGTTCAATGGGTTTCCTTCGGAGTGACCAGCAGTTCCACCGGCCCTTCCGATCCTCCCTCTATATCCACGGTTTCCTCTTTGAGATCGATGGTGGCTCTCTCCCCGGCCATCGACCCCGGTTCGGCCAGGCGCTCGTCCTTGATCTGAACCCTGACCTTCCCATTAAGCAGTATCTTCTGGCTAGGGGCCCGGTAAACGGCCTGCTTGCAGTCGGCCAGGATCTGACGCCCATCGGCCTGCTTCAATTCGATATGCGCCTTGCCGGTCACTTTCGCCGAAACCAGCTTGTTGGCGCGGCTATCGAGCCGAAAATCGATTTCATCTCCGGTCAGAACGGCATCCGGGCTGACCATCTTCGCCCGGTCGCTCATCACGACACGGATCGGGTTCTGCGCGTAATAGGTTTTGATTCGATACGATGTAAAGACAACCTTACCGACACGATATCGATTGACCTGTCCCGTGCCGGGGGCCGAAAGTGACGCAGACGACAAAACGGCTATCAGCCCGACCAAGATCATCAGTGTTTTTTTCAAAGGTAGCTCCAACCATCCATTGTCTTCAGAACACCTTCCCGCCGGCAGGCTGCCACTCCAGTTGAGGGCTTCCGGTGAATTCCGCTGTTTTTTGGGCCACATTCCAGCTAATGCTTTGCCCGGTGAAGATCAGCTTGTCCCGAACGAATCGGAAGCCTCCTTTGCCGAAGGCCCGGTAGCTGTCCGCATGATAGCTCAGTGTTTTCACGGACAGGGAAGCGCCGTCCTGAGGGGCGTCGGCAGTGACCCCGCCGCTCAGGACCGCGGTCTGCGTTCCTGAGTTCAGTTCCATCGCGGGCGCTCTGGCCTTCAAGATCGGCTTCCGGTTTCGATAGAAGGTGCAGCGCACATCGGATGTTTTGACACGGGCCTCTGCGGTTCCCTTCAAAATGCTTTCCATGGACCCGACCTGCGCTTCCCAAAGCAGCCCTCCTCCGGGAGCGGGCATGGTCAGCCGGAATCTTCCTGTCCGGATCGAGACAGTCTCGGGCGGCCTGGGTTTGGGGGCTGCGGGCCTGGGGGCAGGTTTGGGCTTCCCGCATCCTGCGGACAGCGCCAGGCAGACAACCGCGCCCCAGAGCAGCCTGAGAGTTCGGGAATAAGGCATTTTATTTGACAAACCGATATTTGATCAGCGTCCACAGGGCCACCACGCCGTCTTTCCAGTTGATTTTCTTGCCCTCCTGAACGGTGCGCGGGCAGTAAGAAATGGAAACCTCCACGATTTGATGCCCGCTTCGGAGCAACTTGGCCGTCACCTCCGGGCAGAACTCGAACCGCTTGCAGGTGAGGGGCACAGCGGCGATGACTTCCTTCCGAAAGGCTTTGTAGCAGGTGGCCTCATCGGTGAGGCGGCTCCTGAAAAGGACATTGGCGAGCCAGGCCAATAGCTTGTTGATGATGAAGTTCGGCAGCTTCATCCGGGGCCGCCCGTTCAGGAAGCGAGAGCCGTAGACCACATCGGCTTTGCCTTCGATGAATGGCTGCATGATCAGGGGATACTCGTCGGGCCTGTATTCCAGGTCGGCGTCCTGGATGATAACGATATCGCCGGTCACATGCCCGAGAGCTGTCCGGATAGCCGATCCCTTGCCCCGGTTCTCGGGGTGATAGAAAACGGCAATCCCCTCTGCCCGGCTCTGCCGGAGCCATTCCCGGGTGCCGTCCGTGGAGCAATCGTCCACGATGATCACTTCCTTGTCCACGGGAGCGGCCTGAACTCTCCGGAGCGTTTCCTCGATGGTGTCCCGTTCATTATAGACGGGGATGATGACCGAAAGTTTCATGCCGTTCATCCGCCGGGCATCAGGTAGATGAGAAGGGCGATCAGGGAAAGAAGGGCCATCCCGCCCACCAGGGAAAAGGCCGCTATCTCGCCTTTCCGGGATGGGAATGCCTCCCGGAATCCGATCACCAGCCACAGCGCGGACGGCAGCAGCACCGGGAAGAGATAGCGCCCCTGGGCCTGAAAGAAGGTCAGCATGAACTTGAAAAAGAGCGCATGCACCAGAAGCCACCCGACCGCAAAGACCAGTTGAGATTCTTTCTGGTAGCCCTGAAGCTGCCTTCCCGGCCCTTCCCAGTAGCGCACCAGCCCATAGATGGAAATGCACGCCACCAGGCCGAAGAGCGCGTAAATCCAGGGCGACATAAAGAGGTCCATGTGGTTGAACACGCCCAGCCAGCTTTGAAATGTCCACAGGCAGACCAGGCCCAGGTACATCGGCCAGGAAAAGCCGTGAGCCAGCCACCACTCCGGATTGTCGCGCCGGTCGGGGCGGTGGAAGAATTCAACGAATTTGGCGGCTCCCAGAGGGTCGCCGTAGATCAGAGCGTTCCGGGCCAGCCACCAGCCCCCTACCAGAAGAGCCGTCCCGAATGCGATAGCGGTATGCCGGGCGATGTCCCGCCACATGCCGGGGCGGCTGCGGAAGGACAGGTAGACCACCAGAAGCCAGATGGGGAAAAGGGAGATCGCGGAGCTTTTTGTCAGCAGACCGGCCCCGATGACCAGTCCGGCGGCCAGGGAGCGCCTGGGCGTCAGGCCGTTTTTGAGCGATAGAACGGTCAGATAGAAGATGAGAAAGAACCACAGCTCTGTCAGGGCGTCATTGTTGAAGGACGAAGTGACGGCCAGGTGCATGGGGAGAAACGCAATCAGGGCAGGTACAAAAAGGCTGAGAAGCCCGTCTCCATAGAGCAGGCGCATGGCGCGGTGCGCCACGATCAGGAGGGCAATCCCGATGAGGGTGGAGAGCAGGCGAACCACAAAGCCGGTCGTCTCCTCACCGGCCCAGCCCCGCACGCTGAGATAGAAGGGCAGGGCGAGGATATAATGAAGTGGCGGCTGATGGGATTCGAATTCCTCCCGCACGTTCTCATCCAGAACCGGAAATTCCCATTTATCGGCCAGATGTTTGGTGTACAGCAGGTGCGCCCCTTCGTCGGGCGGCTTTCCGAAGGGCATGGCTCCGTTGTAGAGCAGGGAGAGGAGTACATAGACCGCGATGAGAACCCCCATCCAGAACCTGTGGCGGGAAGCGGCCAGGGCGCGCGTGCCTGCGGGGGCCGTCTGCCTCAATGGGCCGGGCTGTATAGGTTTGGGCGCTTTTTTCTTCATAGGATTCGATAGACCGATACCCCGTTGGCCTCGAAAAGCCGGGCCAGCAGGCCCTGTGGGGCAGCTTCATTCAGATACATTTGCCATTTCTCCTGGGAATCTTTGCGGGCGAACTTCTCATTGACAAGAACATGGGTGAATCCCATTCGCTTGAAATGATCGAACATGGTCCTGGCGCTCGTAAACCGCTCATAAGGGATCAGGGTATGATGCCCGGGATTGCCCCAGAAATATTCCCTGTCGGAATAGAAGCCCCGTGGCTCGTGAAAGAAGATGACCTTGGCGTTTTCAGGCAGGGTGTTGACGAACCGGATGGCCGGGTACACATCGAGCGTCCGCCTGAGATAATCTTCCCGGGGTTCGATGCCGAACGCGACCGGGATCATCGGCTGGTTGACCCTGAATGCGACGTACATTCCGAAAAGAAGGCCGGAGGCCACATAAATGGCGACGACCGGCTTGATCCACCGGAACGTTCTCCAGCCGGAGAGGAAAGCGTGAGCGCCGGCAGCCATCACCAGCGGCAGAACCACCAGCAGATAGCGCACCTGCTGCATCTGCACGAACCAGAAAAGAACGAACACCACCGCATAGGCCGCGAAAGCCGCGGCGCTCCTATCCAGCTTTTTGCTGAAAACTATAGCACACAGGAACCCGAATGGCAGCGGGCCAATGGTGGCGAACATCACGAGGCTGTCGAAGAACCGCTGGCTGTGGAGCATCAGGTTCCAGGGTAGGAGGAGGAGGGAGGAGAGGTCGCGGCCCAGGCCGAATTTCAACTGCTCCTGCCGGTAGACCAGGGCGTTCTCCACGCTCCAGTTGCGCCCCCCGAATATCTCATAAAAGAACGGATAGACCGGATTGCCTGTATAGAGATAGGATTTCAGATACCAGGGCATGGCGACCAGAAGGGCCGGGATCAAGAAGAGGGCCAGCGATTGGGCGGCTTCGGGCAGGGAAAGGCGTTTTTGCCAGGAGGCGGCAGCGATCCAGACGCAGGAGAGAAAAAGGGTCGCCAGGGCGAACATTTTCGTGCCGAGGGCAAGGCCCATCAGCAGGCCGGACAGCGCCAGCCAGCGCCTGTCCGCGCTCTGCCGCCAGAAGACCAGAGCGTAGAGCGACAGAAAGGTGAAAAGGGCTGTGCCGAGGTCTATGTAGGCGGTGGTGGCCTCCCAGTCCACATTCGGGACCGACAGAAACGCGACCGCTCCCAATATGCCGGCAGGTTCGGACCAGAGCCGCCGCCCGAAAAAGTAGATTGCCAGGGATGTCCAGACGGCGCACAGGAGGTGAAAGGACTTGGCGAGGGCCGCGCTTTTGAGCAGAAGCCCCAGGGTATAGAGCATCTCCAGCAGAAAGGGAAAGTTGGAATGATGGATGAACGGAATATAGCGGATCGCATGCTGCCCCAGGTAGATTTTGGGAACGGCGAGATGGTAGGAGAGGCTATCCCACTCGTTGCCGGAGGGAGGGGCCAGCGTTCCGATCC
This sequence comes from Armatimonadota bacterium, assembly GCA_020846535.1. Lineage (GTDB taxonomy): Bacteria > Armatimonadota > JADLDR01 > JADLDR01 > JADLDR01 > JADLDR01. The sequence continues at coordinate 17,492 of JADLDR010000003.1, forward strand.
CCAGACAGAAGAGGAGAAAAGCGCCGCATGCCAGCCCGCCGACCCGCCATGGGATAATACCCTTATCACGCGGGAGTGGATGCGCGGGCGCGACGGCGACGCCAGCAGGCGCGGCATGAGCCTGCGGCAACGCCGGCCCGGGGCGGGTCTGCAAGAGCGCGATGGCCGCCAGGATCGCCAGCCAGGCCGCTACTGGGCCGGAAGATAACTGTCCGGCCAATCCCAGTGCTAAAATGCCGTAAGCGAGGATGCCCAATCCCAGCGGAAGGCCGAAGAGGACTCGCTCTGCCGTGGAATTCACCGGCACGTGGATCAGGCGCAGGCAGGCGATGCCGGCACCGGAAGCGATCAATCCTATAGGCAGAAGCCAGAGCAGGGAAAGCAAAAAGACAACCTCACATAAAGGCGATTTCAAGGATACCAAGAGTATACAGAAAGGATGACAATCGGGCAGGGGCATCGTTTAGCCGTGCCCTTATATACGATACGGAACATCCAGCGGAAAGCCCTCTGCTATCGGGATGAGACACCCTTGAATATGATGGATGCCCCCTTGCCTGACTTCCAATTCCAGGCAGCCCAGGAAGCGTTCGTGGCTGCCTGCGTGGGCGATGAAGGCGCTGCCGATACGCTCCGGCTCGGACAGGGCGGTATGGCTGTGGCCGCCGATGATGATATCCAATTCGGGCACGGCTTGCGCCAGGAGGCGATCCTGTTCGATGCCGATATGGGTCAGGGCGATCAGGATATCGGCTTGTGGCCGGAGCGCGGAGGCGTAGCGCCGGGCTGCCGGAACGGGCGGGTCGAAGCGGTAGGGACTGATCCGGCAGGCCCCTGAGCCGGGCGCGATCATCGGAACCGTCAGGCCGACCACGGCAACCCTGACGCCCCCGCAATGGAACATCACATAAGGCCGAACTTCCGGGAGGGGCTGCCCGTTTGCCTGATGGAGGTTGGCCGAAAGGACGGGAAAGCGCGCTCCGGAGATTTTGCGCTTCAGGCCGGCGGGGCGAAAGTGAAATTCCCGGTTGCCTATCGCCATGGCGTCATAGCCTGCCCGGTTCATGGCGGACAGCACAGGCTCCCCGAAGAGGCCGAAACCGATATTGCCCGAACGAACCGCATCGCCGGCATCCAGGAGGAGGGCAGGCTCTCGCGTGGCTTTCTCCTGCACGATCCGGGACGTGGTCGCCTCCGACCAGCAGCCGTGCCGATCATTGGTGTGAAGGATGGTCAGGGCCGGCATCTATGGCTGACCTGACAGGCCCGCCAGATAGAGCCGGACCGCTTCCTGCCAGCGGGACTGGGCTTTCAGGATCGTTTCGATGGCTTCCCGCACGGCCCCGCGCCCGCCCGCTCTTTGAGTGATATAATGAGCCTCCGCCTGGATCTCCGGAGCGGCGTTGGCTACCGCGATGCGGAATCCCGCGACCGAATAGGCGGGCAAGTCGTTCAGGTCATCGGCGATATAGGCGGTTTCATCGGCGGAAGCGCCGAGCCGGGTCATCAGGGAACGGAGGCATTCGGCCTTGTCAGAAACCGCCTGATGACAGTCTTCGATGCCCAGCTCGCGGGCGCGGCGCGTGAGGGCTTCGGATTTTCTGCCGGTCACCACGGCCAGCTTCAATCCGGCCCGGCGGGCCAGAGCCAGGCCCAGGCCGTCGGCCACATCGAAGGTTTTGATCTCATCCCCGCGCTCGGTGTAGGTGATCGAGCCGTCGGTCAAAACGCCGTCACAATCCATCGCAATCAGTCGTATTGTCTGAAACAAAGGCATATTAGCCCTATTATACCATAGGGGTCAGGCAAAGACAACTGAACTTAAAGCCGGGCAACCGGCAGGAAAAGGCAGCCGTCCCTGCGAATCGTTCAAGCGGACAAAAGGAGGTGGCGCGATGCTCCGATGGCTATGTTTGCTCTTGATGGCTGCCCCGTCATGCTCGGGCGATGCGATGGATCGGGCGCTTTCGGCGGTCGGGCTGGCCCGGTCAACCGCCTGCTTCGATGCGGGGGATATGGCGAATTTCGGGGGAGGGGAGTTTCAACTGCCGCTTTTCAAGGCCCTGCACGGCGACCCCTACAAGATATCCGGTTATATCCCGGTCCTCAGAGATCAGGCGGCGGCTGCGGCTCCGTCGCTGCACCAGATGGTCACCCAGGGAACGCTCCGGGTGGGAATGGGGCTGCGGCGGGGGTGGCTGGACGATCCTCTTCAGGAAGCCGCCAAAGCGAGCGAAGCGCCCGATGCGCTCTACCAGGCGATTGCCGCCATCCACGCCCGATACGGTAAACCCATCGGCCACCGGCAGGAAGTCACCCTCCGCGCCCGCCTGTCCTCCGTGCCGCCCGGAATGGCGAAGACCGCCGCCTATATGCTGAGGAGTATCTATCAGGCCCTTGCCTGGCGGGAAAAAGCTTTCGCCCGCGCCGAGAAAGCCTTCCCCGGGAAGGATCTCTACAAGATGGTCGCCGCGTGGGGAATGAAGGACGAGCTTTCCTCCGATACCTATGAACTGCTCCATCTGGCCGATCTGCCCTATCTGTTCGCCGGGGCGGAAGACCTGGCCCTGGCGGCGGACCGTGCTGCCGATATGCTCTTGAAGCTCACCGCCTCGGAATCGTTTCCTGCGTTTGCCTGGGAAACGCCTCTCGGCCAGATCGCCCTGAACGACGCTCGGAGCCATACCTATACGGTCGGAAAGCTGGTGAAACCCTATTTATTGATTCTGGATACAGGCGGGGACGACCGATATGAAGGAGGAGGGGCCTCCACCGGCTGGAATCATCCGGCCTCCGTAGTTATCGATAAATCGGGCGATGACCATTACATCGACCCGGAATCGGAGCAGCCCGCTTTCGGGGGCGGGGTGTGCGGGTACGGGTTTCTGGTGGATATGGCCGGAGATGACCGCTACGATGCGGTGAATCTCTCGCAAGGGGCCGGATTCCTCGGGGTCGGCGGATTGCTGGACCGGGCCGGTGAGGACTTCTACACGGCCTATACCGCCTCCCAGGGGTCGGGCCGTTTCGGCATCGGCTTTTTGAGCGATCTGGAAGGCAGCGACCGGTACAATGCGTTCCAGAGCAGCCAGGGATTCGGCGGCACGATGGGCTGCGGCCTTCTGGTCGATCTGACCGGCAACGATGTCTATACCGCCAACGATACCCGCATCGCTTTCCCTTCCGCTCAGACCAAAGAGCATAACGCCTCCTTGTCCCAGGGGGTAGGCTGCGGGCTGCGGGCCGATATCACGGACGGGCATTCCCTGGCGGGCGGGGTGGGAATGCTGGTGGACGGCTCCGGGGACGACCGCTATTCGGCGGGGCTGTTTGCCCAGGGAGCGGGCTACTGGTATGGCCTGGGGATTCTCGCGGATGGCAAGGGGAACGATATCTATAACGGCATCTGGTATGTCCAGGCCAGCGCCGCGCATTTCGCGGTCGGGATTCTGCACGACGGAGAGGGAAACGATGCTTACAAGGCGGCGATGAACATGGCTATCGGCGCGGGGCACGACTTCTCGACAGGCTTTCTGATGGAAGAAAGCGGAAACGACCGCTACGACGCCCCCAGCCTCAGCCTCGGCGGAGCCAATGCCAACGGGATCGGCCTCTTCCGGGACAGGTCGGGAGACGATATCTACAACGTCACCGGCGGCCTGTCTTTAGGCCAGGCCAACGCCGTCGAGAAGGGGAGCCTCAGAATGCATATGCTCTGCCTGGGCGTTTTTCTGGACACCGGAGGCAAGGACAGCTACACCCGCCCCACCGCCCGGGACAATACCCTATGGACTTTCCCGCCCGCGGACGCGCCCCAGGGGATGGAGAAAGGGGTGGGATTAGATGGAGAAGAGGAGCGGTGAAAGCAACCCTCTTGCTCGAAAAGCGCCCCCCAAAGCCCGGCGGGGGGCTGGTTAGCTTTTCCTACCAAGCCCACCCTTCTTCATTAGCGATGTTTGTTTTTCTGTCCTCTCAGATAAAGGTAAACCCGTCCTGAAGGGTGCTGGCTGCCGGTTGCGGGGTAGCCGGCGGGCGTGATCGCCAGCGGGCGGCCCGGCTTCCAGCCGGTTGCCGGCGCTTTTGTATAAGCGTCCCACAGGCCCGACGCCGCCGGAGGGATGCGCTTGGCGTCCGGAGTGAAGGAGACCCTGCCGCCCTGCCGGGTAGCCGCCACAAAGCCGTTCCGGAAGTAGCGGAGAACGACCGCGCCCTTTTCCTCATAGGAGGGGCTGACCGGCTGGCCCAGGTTCAGGAAGTAGAGGTCGTCTTTTCCGAACCCGGGCGCATACCAATCGCTGCCAAAGCTCTCGACGCCGGTCAACTTGGCGAGAACATAACCGTAGAAAATGGCCGGGCGATCCGTGACCGGAACGTAGACAGGCGCAGCCTTGCCTCCGATATCCGCTTTCGCCCCGTTCGAAATGTAGCGCGGCTGGAGATAGTTCAGATCGAAAACCGTCACCTTCGGGCGAAGGGCGTTTTTCTCGCGCCTCTGGCGGCTCATCTCCTTGTAGCCGTAGAGTCCGTCCCAGGGGCGGTAGAAGGTTTCCATCACTTTCTGCATGCCCTTACCATGCACGTAAATCTCCGCTTCTTTGCCCCACAGATAGCTGGTCGCATGACTCTCCGTCAGGTCGTAATCCACGCAGCCGTAATAATCCTCCGCAAGGCGGTAGGACTGGTTGCCGAAGACCTTCACGCCCGGCAGCGCCCGTTTCAATTCCTTCAGAAAGAGGACGCCCGCCCGGTCGTAGGCGATATCTGGATGGCGCTTCTGCCAGAGTGTCTTGACCTCCTCCGGCAAGGCCCAACTGCCGATATAATCGAAAAAGACGCCCTGATAGCCCGTTTCGCGGAGCCGGTCGCGGATGAAGCCGATGTAGTGCGCCCGGAAAGCAGGATGGGCGTAGTCATAAAAATAGGCCGGGTATTCGGCCCCGGTTCCCTGGATGGGCCGATCCGGGTTGAGGAGCCAGCCCGGATGCCGGTGGATATCCCGGAAGGCGGCGATCATGGTCGGGAACTGGCGCAGAGCCGCGCTTTCCGGGTCTCCCAGGTCGAGTTCCCGGCTGTAGTAGCCGTTGAACCAGAGATAGATGAACAATTCACACCCGGCTCTTCGGAACGCCTCCATATCTCTGCCCGTGAAACGGAGATACCAGTTGCTCAGCGCCACGCGAAATCGAGCCGCATAAGCGATATCGTCGGGGCAGCGCAGAGACGGGTCGAACGTTTGCAGCGAGAGGAAAATAAAAGGCCCTTGCATCCGGGTCGGTAGCGTCTTCCCGCTGCCCTGTCCGAAGGCCGGAGAAACCAGTCCGAGCGCGATCACGAGGCATCTGATCGCGCCATGCGGCATCAAAGAGATACGATTCACCAAGATCACCTCAATATATGTTTTCAGGGCTTTGAAGATGCGCTCCATCACTCCCAGGACTGCGCCTGATAATGAGAGAAACACTGTATATATGTCATTGCGAGGAGCGAAGTGACGTAGCCATCTCAGCGTAACAAGCGCACAAGAAGGCTCTGCTCGTTGGCGTCATAAAAATAACCCAAGTTGTACCTGCCCGCATTGAGGTCGATGCGGGGTAGGGGCGCGATGCATCGCGCCCTGCCAGGCCGTTGGGCGCGATTCATCGCGCCCCTACAGCGGAAAACGGGGCTGGCCCCGGGCTAGGTGGCAACTTGGGTAAAAATGGGTGTAGAGGCCCTGACTTCCTCCCCTACACCCGGCACCATCGCAAATTACGAAGCCAGAGCGCAGGCCAGATCGTGTTCCGGTTGTCTCCCCCCTTCAAACCTCATCAATGGTTTCCATCGCCTGGCGGGCTTCTTCGGCTTCCTGGGAGCCGGGGGCGAGGGAGACGACCTTTTTCCATGCCTGGCTGGCCCCCTCGGAATCCTCGTGTTCGTTGAGGATGTATCCCATGTTCAGATAGGCGGATACATTCTGCGGGTCCAGGCGAAGAACCTCGTGATATTCGGCGAGGGCTTCCTGATCCATGCTTTTTTCGCCGTAGGCGACCGCCAGGTTCAGGTGATAGGTGGCGTTATCCGGATCGAGGGCGATGGCTTTGCGGAACAGCACAATGGCGTCTCCCAGTTTTTCAGCTTCGTAGCTGGCGACTCCCTGGGCGTTCATCTCCTCGGCGGCCCGGGATTCGCTGTGCTGCGGCTGGATTTCCTCCTCGGTCGGTTCCCTTCGGGGATCTTCGGGCTTCGACGCGCCGCGCCAGAGGCCGGCGCGGCCCTGCGACGGGATCGCGCCCACTTCCTTGCCGCAGTTCGGGCAGTGCTGCCAGTGCGAATGAAGGACGCCCCGGCACTGGGAGCAAAGAGTCGCGACGCGCTTCCCGCAGTAAGGGCAAAAGATGAACCCGCCGAATTCCAGCGAATGGCCGCAGTTGGGGCAGCTTTCCACGGCCCGGTGGCGTGTGGAATTCCCGCAGTGGGGGCAGTATTGCCATCCCAGGTCGAGGACGATCTGGCAGACCTCGCACTTGGCCCGGACCCGGTGGCCGCAGGAGACGCAATGCGCCGCTCCGGGCAGCATGGCCGCCCCGCAGGTGGGGCAGGCCGGTTCCGGCGTTTTGACCCCCGATACCGGAATCTCGGGCTGGCGTGGGAGAGGAGGGTTTTCTGCGCGATAGGTTTCCAGCAGGACGCGCAGCTTGGTGGCGACCACCTCGAATTTCGCGGCGTCATAGGCAGGCAGATGGAGGATCGCATCCTCCGGGTCTTCGGGAGGGGAAGAGGGCCTGATCTGTAAAATGGCCCCGGTCTGGGTGGCCGTCATTTCGATGGCCTCGATATCCTCGAACGGATAGGAAAGGACAGCGACCGATTCCTCGCCCAGCGCCGCAAGCTTTTCATGCAGGAGCATCACCCGGGCCCGGCTGGCCGCTATCGCCTCCCCGAAGCTCCCGCCCACCACTACCTGCGGCGTCTCTTCCGGCAGCCATTGCTTGTCGAGAATCTGTTGAAGGTTCAAGGTCAGCGGTTCGATCAGGCTCATCTCATCATCCATGTGCGCTCTCCTTTGCGAAAGTGGAAACGTTAAGCCCCGTCAATTTCGTTGGATCTATATTGCTCCAGAAACCTTTCCCGGAACTCCATGGTCCTGTCCGAGAGGATCGCCTCCCGCAGGCGGGCCATCAACTGCCGGTAGAAGTAAAGGTTGTGGTAGGATCCCAAGCGGCAGTATAAAATCTCGCGAGCTTTATAGAGATGCCGGAGGTAGGCTGCCGAGTAACGGCGGCAGACGGCGCAGCCGCAATCCGGGTCTATCGGGCCGAAATCCTCCGCATATCGGGAGCCTTTGATATTAATGCGGCCCCTGGAGGTGTAAAGCGAGCCGTTCCGCCCGATGCGGGTCGGCAGAACGCAGTCGAACATATCCACTCCCCGGATCACCGCTTCGATCATGTCGACCGGAGCGCCCACCCCCATAAGGTAGCGCGGCTTCCCGGCAGGCAGGTAGGGCACAGCCTGCTCCACCGCCTCGAACATGAGTTCCTGCGGCTCCCCGACCGACACGCCCCCGATGGCGATGCCGGGAAAATCCATTGAGGCGACCGTTTCCGCGCTGACCCGCCGCAGGTCGGGATAGACGCTCCCCTGCACGATGCCGAACAACGCCTGTCGCCCGGGGTCCCCCTTGTGCCTGAAGGTTTCCAGACATCGGGCTGCCCACCGGTGGGTTCGCTCCATCGACTGGGCGGCGTACCCGAGGTCGCAGGGATAGGGGGCGCACTCATCGAAGGCCATGATGATATCGGCCCCGATAGCGATCTGCGCCTCGATCACCGATTCGGGAGTGAAGCGGTGTTCTGTTCCATCCAGATAGGATTTGAAAGAAACGCCGTCCTCATCGATCTTCCGGAAATCTTTCAAACTGAAGACCTGAAAACCGCCGCTGTCCGTCAGGATGGCCCCGTTCCAGCCCATGAACCCGCGCAGCTTGCCCGCTTTGTCGAGAAGGCTTGGGCCGGGCCGCAGGTAGAGATGGTAGGTGTTGCCCAGGATCAGCCCGTAGCCCATCTCCTCCAGTTCCTGCTGGGTGATGGCCTTGACGGTGGCCTGGGTTCCAACCGGCATAAAAACCGGTGTTTCGATAGCTCCGTGCGGAGTGGTCAATACTCCGGCCCGCGCCGCGCAATCAGAGGCCGCTTTGAGAATCTTGAACATATTTATGCCAGAATCTTGGACATCAGACAGGTGAAAATCGCGTGACCGATGACCAGGTGAATGTCTTCGATGCGCTGCATGTTGTCGCTCGGAACGACTAGGCAGTGATCCACCAGATCCTTCAGCTTGCCGCCCTCAAAGCCTGCCCACCCGATAGTGACCGCATTTTTCTCCCGCGCCGCCTGGACGCCGCGCAGAATATTCGGAGAATTGCCGCTGCCGGAGATCGCGATAACGATATCGCCCGGCTGCGCCCAGGTTTGAATTTGCTCCACGAATATATTGTCATAAGCCGTATCGTTGCCCCAGGCGGTCAGGAGAGGCAGCGAATCGGTGATTGCCAGAGCCTTGAAGCCCTTCCCTTTCAACGAGCCGATCCCTTTCTGGAGATCGCAGGCCAGGTGCGATGCGGTCGAAGCGCTCCCCCCGTTGCCCATCAGCAGCACTTTTTGTCCTTCCGCATAGGCTTTGTATAATATTTCAGCTATTTCTTGTATCGTTTGCCGGGGCAATTTTGCCAGCGTCCCCTGAAGCTGATCCAGATAATCGCAGAGTGCTCTCATTCCAGGCTCCTTTCCCTCTGGGTTTCCTCAGATTATATCATTTTATCGGTGTATTCGCAAGGTTCTGTCGAGACTTGCCGATTTCTCGGAATTATGGTATACTCTGGGCAGACAAGTTTATAACTACGATCCTGCTAGGGGAGCTTTCAAAAGCTGAGAGGGCATTCGCCCAACCCTTGGAACCTGAACCGGATAATACTGGCGGAGGGAAGCGGGAAGCGGCGAATCCCAGAGATGAACATGCAGAGCCACTTCCAGAAGCCAGGAAGTGGTTTTTTCGTTTTGAGGCGAAGCAGCGCCTGGAAATAGAAAGGATAGCAAACTCATGCATCGAAAAGGATTCACCCTGATCGAACTTCTTGTGGTCATTGCGATCATCGCCATCCTGGCGGCCATTCTCTTCCCGGTCTTCGCGCAGGCCCGCGAAAGGGCGCGTGTGGCGACCTGCGCCTCCAATGTCCGCCAGATCGCGATGGCGGTCCGCATGTATGTACAGGACAATGACGAAACCTTCCCGATTTTTTACGCCTACAACAGCCGCCCGCCTGCCGGACAGCCTGGCCATAAAGGGGTGGAAGTGGAACTGATGCCTTATGTCAAAAGCTCCGCCATCTTCCGCTGCCCTTCCGACACCGGCGGGCCCTACGTGCCTGCGGACGTTCCCGGAGCCGACAGCTATTGGGCGGCCTACGGTTCCTCCTACCGCTTTGTACACGGCTGTTTCACGACCATTGCGGGGGAATCCACCCAGAACAACATCCCCTACACCTTCACGGAAATCATCCGGGACTCGGATTTCGTGGTGCCGGCGGAGACCCGGCTGATGCGGGACGAGATGCTGTCCTGGTTCGGCACGAACGAGATTTACGGCTACCTGCCCGATTACTTCCGCCAGTGGCACTCCCAGGGCGGGGGGTTCGTCTTCGCGGACGGCCATGCCAAGTTCGTCTCCTCCAGCGGGGACTTCGACCGGATGGCGGTTCATCCCAGAGGCTACCGGAGCGGCGATATCGATCCGGTGACCAACTCCCTCTACTACTGGCTCTATGACTGAGACCGAAAATCCAGGATGCCTGATCGTGTGCAACGGCGTTTTCCCTTCGGAAGCGAGGATTCTCGCCGAGGTGGAAAAGGCGGGCCTGATCGCCTGCGCGGACGGAGGGGCCGAAAAGCTCCTCCGCCTGGGCATCGCGCCCCATTACATCGTAGGCGATCAGGATTCCGTCACGCCCGATGCACTGGCTTCCGTGCCGTCCGAGCGGGTGGTGCTGGCTTGGGATCAGGAATATACCGATTTCGACAAAACGGTGCGCTTCGTCCTGGATCTCGGCTATTCGGATATCCGGGTGGTTGGGGCAACAGGCGGGAGAGTGGATCATACGGTCGGCAATCTGGGGGTTCTGCGGAAATACCACCGCCGGGCGAGGATCGCCCTGGTGGATGACGACTGCTGGATCGTTGTGCCCGACCGCAGCCTGACATTTCCGGCTGAGGCCGGGCAGAAGGTTTCCCTGGTCCCTCTGGGCCGGGCGGGGTCGGTGTCGACCGAAGGGCTGAAATGGCCGCTCCGGGACGACTGCCTCGAACTGGGCGTCCGGGACGGCACGAGCAATGAGGCGGTCTCCAGCCCGGTCACGGTGACGGTCGAAGACGGCTTCCTGGCGGTCTGCGTGTTTCATGCGGGATAATGTCAGGCAAGGATCGCCATTCCCGCAGGCGGCAGATCGATGCGGACCGCGGCCCGGCGGTCCCGATGGCTGACCGTCACGGTCTGGCGCAGGGGCGGGTTCTGCAACTGGAAATCGCTCCAGTCGCTCCGGTAAAGGAAGGTCATCCGCAAGCCGTTCGGATGAAGAAGGGCATCGACCGTCACTTCCGCTCCCCGGCTTTCGGAGCCATGGGTGTTGAGGGCGACCAGCGCCTTTGGGCGGTGGGGGATTCGCGACCAAGCTGCCAGTTCGCCCCTGGCCGGAACGGAAAAGGGCCTGCCCAGAAAGAATGTCTCCCGCAGGTATTGCCGCCCGCGCAGCAGGGCCAGGCCGATCTCGTTCCTCTGGTTGCGGATGCGGGCGATAGCCGCGATGCGAAGATACGCGGGATGCCCGTTGTCGAAGAAATGGCACTTTTCCGTTCCGAACGCCCCGAAACTTGAACCGAACATCGCTTCCCGGATATAGCGGTCTTCAAAGCTTAGTAACCTTTAAAAACAGGACTTTCGCTTGGTCTCTCGAACGGGGCGAATTGTAGGGGCAGACCTGCGTGTCTGCCCTGGATCCGGCTTGTAAGGCAGGGCGAACACACAGGTTCGCCCCTACCCCAGCGAAAGTCCTAAAGAAATACTTCCCGATGAACGCTTCGCCAATGCGAGGCGCGACAGCGACGAAGCCATCCCCTGGCCCCCTCCCGCCATGAGATGGCTTCGGCTTCGCCGCGCAATGACGGGTGGGTTGCCGTTCCTGACAGGA
>JADLDR010000004.1 GCA_020846535.1 Armatimonadota bacterium
GGTGCTTGAGGGATCATCTCTCCCCCTGCCCGTTTCGGGAAGGGGGCCGGGGGGTTAGGGAACGGTCTCTCAAAGCCCCCAACCCCGCCCCCGCGGGACAGACAGCCTTATCTTGATACCCATGGGGCGCGATTTATCGCGCCCCTACCCCGCATCGGCCTCAATCAGGGTGGGGAGCAACTTGGGTCATATGAGGACTTTCGCTCTTGTGGGGGCGAACCTATGGGTTCGCCCCTGGCGCAGAGCAGGCACACAGGTCTGCCCCTACAACAAAAAAGCCGGTAGAGATATCTCTACCGGCTCGGGCGAAGGGTGCGGGCCTAGCTTACGGCCACATAATTGATGAGATGAAGAATGCGTTCCGCCAATACGTCGGTGGAGACCGGCATGCCCTGGGCCTGCCAGTCTGCGATTATGGACGCGATGCTGGCCTGCGCCTCCTCTTCGGTGATACCCCGCCACCGCTGTTTAGCCTCTTTGCACAAAAGGCACTCTTCCGGGCACAGAATCTCTGTATTTCCGCTCAGAACGGCTTTATGACCGCAGCGATAAATAAGAATGATGTCTTGGGGTGGGATAAGTTCGTCCGAGCGGGGGTCTTCGATAATCATCAGGTCACCTCCTTTCCGAAGGGATGGCAGCTTCTGACGTTGCCTTTCTTTATAGTATAGACGACTCCGCGTGGATTTTGTTTCATCGCCGATTCGCTTCGCGGCGGGCCGCTCTTTTGCGCTCAGGTTAAATCCTGCAACAAACCTTCTGCTTGAAAAGTTCCTGCCCGGCGGCAAGCGGATACGCTCGCCAGGGAGGGAAAAGATCACTTTTTGGCGAAGTTATATCAATATGAAGGCTTCCTGACGGATTTTCCCGGGCGCTTATCTTATTCTATCACGGCGCGGCGGAAAGGTCAAGGAAAGCGTTTCCGTGAAACTACCTGATTTTGAAAGATTTTCGAGGAGGGCCTATGCCTGATAGGAAGTTGGTTGTATCCGCGCCCGGGCGCATCTGTCTTTTCGGGGAGCATCAGGATTTCCTGGGCCTCAATGTGGTGGCCGCCGCCATCGATCTTCGCATCCGCATCGAGGGAACCCCGAAGGATTCGCCGGAGCTGGTCATGGATATGCCCGACATCGACGATCTGGAGGTGATCGATCCTTCTCAGAAGATTACTTATGTCAAGAGGCGCGATTACCTGCGCTCCGCCGTCAAGGTGGTCAAACGGCGCGGCTGGCCCCTCCCCTGCGGCTTTTCCTGCCGGATGACGAGCCGGGTTCCCATCAACGCCGGGGTCGCCAGCTCGTCCGCCATGATCATCGCCTGGATCCGGTTCCTGATGGAAGCCACCGGAGACCCCGAGCGGCACGACCCGCGGGTAGTGGCCGCCCTGGGCCACCAGGCGGAAGTCCTGGAATTCAGCGAGCCGGGCGGGATGATGGACCATTTCAGTACGGCCATTGGCGGAACGGTCTATATCGATTGCAGCCCGCCCTACATCGCCCATGGAACCGACATCCGCATCGAAGGCTTTGTATTGAGCAATTCTCTGGAGACCAAGGAAACGACCACCGTTCTGGGCAATTCCAAGCAGGACGTGCTGGGCGGCGTCGATTATCTGATCGAACACTACCCCGGCTTCAACCTTCACACCACCCCTCGCGAGGAAGTATGGAATCTCTGCGGCGGGCTGCCTGAGCATATGGGCCGCAAGGTCAGGGCCAACCTCATCAACCGCGATCTCTGCGAGGAGGCGAGAGCCTTGCTGCAAACCGATTTCGCCCCCCGGGATCTGGGCAGGCTGCTCGACGCCCACCACGAGCAGCTTCGCGACGGGCTGGGCGTATCCACCTCGAAAATCGAGGGGATGATCCGGGCCGCCAAGGATGCCGGGGCGCTGGGCTGCAAGATCAACGGATCGGGCGGGGGAGGCTGCATGTTCGCCTATGCCCCCGGGCGCGAGAAAGAGGTGGCCGCAGCGATGGATCGGGCGGGCGGTCAATCTTTTATCGTGCATTTCGATGAGGGGGTGCGGGTCGAATCATGAAAGGTGTTATCCTGGCCGCCGGCCAGGGCAAGCGGATGCGGCCCCTGACCGACCACGCCCCCAAACCGCTCCTGAAGCTGAAAGGCCACCCACTCCTCGAATACATCCTGGCGGGAATGCGGGAGGCCGGGGCGGACGATTTCCTGATGGTGGTCAACTATCTTGCGGAGCGGATCGAGGAGCATTTCGGCGGCGGCAGCCGCTGGGGCGTCCGGATAGCCTACGTCCGGCAGGACGACAGGCCCGGAACCGGAGGGGCCGTCCTCTATGCGGAGGATTTTGTCGGCAAGCAGCCGTTCATGAAATCATTCGGGGACATCCTGACCGATTTCTCGCATTACCGCCTCCTGGCCGAAACCTTCGCCCAAGATCCGTGCGACGCTCTCCTCGGCCTGAACTGGCAGGCAGACCCCTCTGCAGGCTCCGCCATCTATCGGGAGGGCAGCCGGATCGTCAGGATCATCGAAAAGCCCCCGCCCGGAACCTCCACCAGCCACTGGAACAATGCCGGCGTCTCCATCTATCGGCCTTCCCTCTTTCAGGGCGTCCGCAACACCGGCCTCTCCGCCCGCGGCGAGTATGAGATCACCCAGGCATACCAGACCATGATCGATATGGGCCTGGACGTGCGTGGCCTCGAACTCCATGGCTTCTGGTCGGACGCAGGCACTCCGGCGATCCTGGAGGGGCTTGAAAAGGAGTGCCCTCTGGTGTTATAATAAAACAGTTAAGGTCAACCGAATCAACCTAAAACCAGGTGAGGTGATAAGATTGAGCGCCCGTCTGAAGGATGTCGCTGTGAAAGCCGGGGTGTCGACGGCGACAGCCTCCCTCGTTCTGAATAACAAGCCCTCCAAAATCATCATCAGCGAGGCGACCCGGCAACTGGTGATGCAGGCGGCGCGGGAATTGAATTATCGCCCGAACCTGATCGCGCGTGCCATGGCGAGACAGCAGACCAGCCTGGTTGCCCTGGTGGTCGGCGATGTGACCTCTTCCTTCTACCCCGTCATCATTGCGGGTGTCTCGGATGTGCTGGAAGAGCAGGGATTCAGCATCCTGCTCTGCAACTGCAAAGAATCTCTGACCGACCAGGAACATCATCTCATTACTGTGAACAGCAAGATGGTGGACGGGGTTATCATGACACCGGTTCTGGACACCGCCGCAGAGACTATTTCCCATGCAGTTGACGGGGATCGTCCCCTGGTACTGGCCTGCCGGGTCCCCCTGGGCTGTAATTTCCCTTCGGTCAGGGTGGATAACGAAGAGGGAGGTTATGCCGCTACCCGCCACCTGATTGATCTCAAACATAGGCATATCGTTTATGTGAGCGAATTAACGCTGACACTCACCCCTCAGGAGCAGATTCTCTCCGAATATTACCAGCGATATGTCGGCTATCTCCGCGCCATGCGCGAGGTGGGGCTGGACTACCCTCAGCCGCTCGTTTTGCAGAATGGCATCCCGACAATGAAGCAGGCCGAATGGCTTATATCCGAACTGCTCTCCCTTCCGGCCAGCAAACGCCCTACCGCGATCTTCGCCTCCAGCGACCTTGCAGCTATCGGCGCGATGCGGGCCGCCCATAGGCTTGGCCTTCGGATTCCCCGCGACCTGTCCGTCGTCGGCTTCGACGACCTGCCGGTGGCCGATCTGGTCACTCCCCGTCTGACGACAGTGGCCCAGCCCAAATACGAGATCGGCAGCGAATCGGGCCGGATACTCCTGAGCCTGATCGAAGGCAGACCGGTGGAAAGCAAGATCCTTTCCCCTTATCTGGTGTTCCGCGAAACGACCTCCGCTCGCTGAGACCTGCTTGCCGCCTCCTCCAAAAACCGGTAAAAATTCCTGATGCTTCTATTGACAGAGTGTATGGTTTTGTGATATGATGAATAAAGCGTTTAGGGTTAAGCGAAATAATCTAAACACTCGAGAGAGGGAGCGCCCTGATCGAACAAGGGGAAACCCGGCTGACGCAGCTTTCTCTCGCCCCGGTAATCCGCCCCCGGCAGTTTACATTTCGATGAGAGGCGACAAATGAACAAGAAAGGCTTCACCCTGATTGAATTGCTCGTCGTGATTGCGATCATCGCGATTCTGGCGGCGATTCTCTTTCCCGTCTTCGCGCAGGCCCGCGAAAAGGCCCGCGCCATCTCCTGCCTGTCCAACATGAAGCAGATCGGCAACGCCACCATGATGTATGTCCAGGACTACGACGAAGTCTACCCCTATCTCGGATGCCACGGATGCGGTAGCGGTGTAGATTATAACAATCCACTCTGCACGCCACAGGGGAAGATTTTCCCTTACGTCAAAAACACGAAAGTTTTTGACTGCCCTTCGGCCAGTATGGTGAATGTTGTCTATGACCCGGGAAGCGATCTGGGTCGTGTTGGGAGTGTGACTGGCTGGCCGTTTCCTAAAGAATTCGTAGGGACAAGCGTCGATATCGGCTGGAGCGATAAGATGTACGCGATGAAAATGGCCGCTTTGCCGTCTGCCGCCGAGACCGTAGTCTGGTCAGATTCAGCGCACATGTCTAACTGCGGGGGCACCCGGACCGTCTATGCCAACTCATGCGCGTCTGCCTGTACCATAGCTTCACGCACTCAGGCCAACACCCGGCACCAGGGCGGCGAAAATCTTGTTTTTGCCGACGGCCATGCTAAGTGGATGAAGGCGGAAGCCATCGCCGACCAGTGCGGCAAGCTCTTCTGGCCCGACCGCAGCAAGGACACCTACACTTACTACGACCATTGGGGCAAATGACCCAAGCCTGGTCGCGATTCCGGTTATCAATACTCTCTATAAAAAAGGGGACGGATCGATCCGTCCCCTTTTTTGGGCGTGAAGAGAAAAGCGGCCTCCTTACTCAAAAGCACCCCCCCAACCAGGAACAGCTTTACTATATCAGACTTTATTTGATATAGTAAAGCTGTTCTCACCTCCCTTGCTAAGGGGGGGCTGAGATCGTGCGTTCTTGTGGTACTGTCTCAAAGTCCCCCAAGGCCGCCCCTCCCGTTTTAGTCAACCTCAGTCTTGGGTTGAAAAAGGAGGAAAGCCCCCCTCCTGTTTGTGTCCGAATGCCTGCGCGATCATCCCGACCTGGCCGGGTGGTGCCATTCGAACCACGCGGCCCCGGCCTTCACCGATGCCGAAGTCATTCCCATCGGGCTGAGGCAACGGGACTTGGGCGTGGATACCCTCAAGCAGACCTATGGGATCCTCGCGGCCAACTTCCGGGAATGGTTTCCGCGGTTGCGTCGCTACCCACAATGGCTGGCCCGCTTGCATGCTCTCTCGGAAGGGATCGGGCGCTTGGTCTGGGCCTCGGCACAGCTGACCGGGCATGAACTGCGGGTCTATGTCTTCGACAGCAAGGCCATTCAGGTCTGCCAGCCGATCCGGCAGGAGCGGGTGCGGTCGCTGCGGGAGGAGGGAGCCTACGGGGGGATGACGCACGCGGGTTGTTTTTTCGGGTTCAAGCTGCATATGCTCTCCCATATCAACGGCGTCATCCTGGAGGCCATGCTGACACCAGGGCACGTTGCGGAGAGGGCGGTGGCCTTGTGGCTAAGCGAAGCCATCGAGGGCGACATCGGCCTGGGGGATACGAGCTACGGAGGCCCGTCGGTGCGGTCGGCGTTGGCGGAGGAGGCCGATCTGGGGGTAGTCACGCCCGGCACCGCAGGCAAGGGTCGGAAGCGGCGGATCAGCCAGGTGCGAGAGCGGATTGAGACAGTCTTGAGCCAGTTGTGGTGCGCCTTTGTAGACCGGGTTTTTTTCCGGTCGTGGGCCGGGCTGTGGAACACAATCCAGCAGAAGCTGTTGGCGTATAATCTGTGTCAGCAAGGGATCGTCTCCCATTAATCAACTTAAGACTGAGGTTTACGAGGGCTGCATCAGATCCAGCAGGCGAACTATGCGGCCTATCGCTCCCATCGGCAACGCACCTTGCGGAAACGGGAGGCAACCTGAACTATCGTTGTAGAATTAACCTTGCGCTGGAGATTGCCACGGGCTTTGCTCTCGCACACTGCATCGACTATACGGCATATTGCTATTCAAGCGATAGTTCTGATTCTCTCACTTCCTCCCGGCGGCCATGACCGCCTGAACGCGGAAGAGGTGGCCCTGGCTTTCGGGCGCTTTTTCGTCCAGCAGGCGAATGGTGAGGCGGTGCTTGCCGGGCGCAAGATCGCGGGCGATCAGTTGGAAGGGGTAATAGCCGCCCCAGTCCGCCTCGAACCAGGCGTTCATCTTAACGGGCGGGGTATCGTCCACCCAGGCCTCGGCGGTGCCCATCGCGCCCTTGATGCGGTAGAAGAGGACGCTGATGGCTGTTCCCTCCACCTCGAAGGAGAGGACGCTGCCTGGCGCATCGGCCTCCCATCCCCTGCCGAAGAACATGTCGGGCGGGATCGTCTTCCAGCCCTTGTTTTCTGACGGGGTGAGGGAATCAGCGTTCAGGCAGGCGGTGTACTGGAAGGTATCGCTGATGAGAGGCCTGGGGATAGAGGGAATGGCGGGCAGGCCGCTGTCGGCGGGCAGCCTTCTCAGGACTCTTTCAATGACCGCGGTGATAAATTCGGCGCAGTAGGCGTGGCCGCGGTCGTTGGGGTGGACGAGATCGGCCTCCACGTCCTCCCATTTCAGGCGGCCCGCCTCGATCTCGGGCCAGAGGGCGTCCCGGAAGCTGACCATCGGGAGCTTGTAGTGCTTGCCGATCTTGGAATGCCACTCCTGGGCGTTGCCCCCGTTGTTGTACATGGTGAAAAGGAGCATCAGGGCGGGCCGGTTGGGCATCATGAGAATCTGGCGGCACAGGCCCTCCAGAGTTTCGGCGGCGAACCGGCTGTTGGCGTCATTGACGGCGTATTCGGCCACCACGAAGTCGGGTTTGTGCTTGAGAAGGTGTATCTCGGCGCGGTGCGATCCGCTGTCGGAGCCGGTCGCGCCGATGCCTGCGTTCACGAAGGTGATTTTGGCCTTCGGGAACTTCTCCCGCCACCACCGGGCCACCAGGTTGCCGTAGCGGGTCTCTTCGCTGGAGGCGGCGGCCCCCTGGGTGATGGAGCCTCCGATCACGGCCACCGTCACCGGCTCGCCGCGTCTAGCCCTTGCCAGGACATGCCGGAGGCGGGCCGTGCTGCCAGTGCTGACCAGGGAGCGTTTCAGAATCTCTTTTTCCGTCATCTTGTTTCCTTGCGCTTTCGCATCGTTCGGCAGGGCCGGAAGGGCAGAGGCGGCGCAGAGCGCCAGGCCGATCAAGAAGAAGCATCTGGGCATGGTCATAATCCTCGTTTGGCTTTCTCGGCGGGGAGCCATCGGGTCAGGAGGTCCCGGCAGTTGACCACCTTTTCGGCCAGGTCGACCGGCACGTAGAAATAGTGGTTGCTGGCCTCGAAGCCGATCCGGGAGTCGCGCATCTGGATGGCGTAGAGGCGGCGAGCCAGATCGATTTCGCCGTTCAGGGCGTTCTCGATCTCGCGGACCAGGTGCCGGGCCTCGTCGGCGGTCCCTGCGCTTTCCAGGCCGCGCCGGGCGGCCACGAAGCGGGACATGTTGGCCGTGCTGCGGAAGTGGATGGCGGCAGCCTCTGCGACATTAAGCTCCCCGGCGATGGCCTCTTTCTGGGCGGGGCTGAGGCGGTTCCTGTCCGCCTCCACCGCTGCCTTCAGGTCCGCAAGCCCGGCGTCGAAACCGTCGGCGACCATCTCGAACTGGGCGATGAAGGTTTCCACCGGGTAGGCCGCCCGCCAGGCGTCCAGGTCGTCATAGGGGATATTGACCATCGAGGCGCGGTAGCCGGTCGGCTTCTCCCAGAGCGGGTTGGCCGGCCCCATCTGGGTGGGATGGCTGTAGATCATGCCGCTGTGGTAGGGGAACTCGCTGAAGGCCGCGCTGAACCGCTGCCAGGCTCTGACCACCGCAGGGGCCAGGGCCGGGCCGTAGCGCCGGGCGGCCACCTTCCGCATGGCCTCCTCCGGGGAGAGGGCCGGGTCCGTAAGGCCCATCTCGGCCACCACCTCCAGGTTGGGGGAGGGATATCCGCCCAGGGACCAGCCGAGCATCAGGCCGTCCACCTTTGCGGCCCGCAGGTTCGCCACATGCTGCGCCACATTGGCGAGGGCGGGGATGTAGGGAACGGCGGAAAGCTCCCAGGTGTTCCCGGCCTGGATCTTGGCGAGGGTTTTTAGGCCCCTTTTCCGGGCGAATCCCCAGTGCCGGGTCGCCCGCGGGCCGGGGCCGATGGTGGAGATGGAATACTCCCCGATCACGCTCTCCACCCCGCCGTGGCTAATGGGGATGCTCCACTCGCTGACGCTCATAAAGGAGATATCGGCAGGGAGGAGGTTGATAGCGGCTTCGGCCTGCTCGTCGGGCCAGCCCCAGTCCCAGGCGATCAGGCGGGTTTTCGCCCCGGACCGCCGGATGCCCTCATAGGTCAGCCGGTTGTCCTCGGCGGCCACCTCGGCGAAGGATCGCTTGCCGCACCGGGGGCAGTCACTTCCTCTGCCGTGAGACCAGCAGTGGGTGAAGTTCTCCGAGCCGGTGATGGTGAAGAATCCGGCCAGGTCGGGGACGGCCCGGCAGATGGCGGCCACCCCTTCGGTGATGTACTTCTGCACCTCCGGCACGCAGGTGCAGAGGGCGGCATGGTCGCTTTCCACGGTGCCCTTCAGCTCCGGGTGCGCCTCGAAGAAGGAGAGCGGCATGGCGCGGGGCTCGTTGAAGTAGAGATAGATGCCTATGCCGTATTTTTGGGCCCGGGCGACCATGGCTTTCAGGTTCGCCAGGCGCTGCTCGTGATGCTCGCTCAGGGACGGATCCCAGGGGAAGGAAACGAGCTGGTAGAGTACCACATGGAGCCATACCCCGTCCACCCCGGAGGCCGCCATCCGGGACAGGTAGCCCTCGGGAAAGGGGTCGGCGTCCCTGTCCAGCAAAGGATCGCCGAAGAGGGAGAAATAGGAATAGCAGTAGCGCGGGGAGAATCCTCCGGGCTGCGCCGGGCGAGCCTCCGGCCCGGGCTTCCGGGAAAGGTCGGCCACGAAATGAAAGAGCGGCTCCTCGCTCCCGCCCGCCCCTTGCGGGAACTCCTGGCGCACGATCCGGGCGATCTCGGCGGCCCGCTTCTGCGCCTGCTCATCGGGCGGGCTGTAGCGGACCGGCTCGCAGCGGGGCTTCATGAGGCCCAGCTTGATATAGAGAAAATCGTCCTCTCTCAAGGTATAGGCCAGATGCTCCGGCGTCCATCCCAGGAGTTCCAGCAATTGCTCGTAGGGAAGGAGATGCCAGTTGCGCCGGATGACCGTGATATAAGATCGCTTCCGCTGGTCTTTCGTAATGGGCGGTGGGTCGGAGAGGCCCATCGATTTGCCGATGCGGAGGATATCCTCTTCCTTCGCGCCCACCGCCTCCGCCATTGTGGCCGCGGGCACGAGCTGCCAGTTGCGCCAGACGAAGGCATGAAGGCGGTCGGGGAAATGTGGGGAGGCGACCGGCGCGGGCGCGCTGCCTGCGGGCAGATCCTGAACGGTCGTTTCCCGTTTGCTTTCCGATGCCATGAAACGGCTCCTTTCTTCCGCCCCGAAATGGGCAGTCGCAAGCGTAATAATGAAAACGATAGCCGCCGCCAGGCGGCATGTAGTGAAGGACAATTTATTCCATAAGCGCATTATAGATCCCTGTCATTTGGCACAGCCATCCTTCGTCGATGCAGTCTGCGAGAAGCGAAGCGGCGTGGTAACCCCAAGTTTTTCAAATACCGAGAGATCTACGGTGTTTTGTTGGCCTGGAGATGGCTTCGTCGCTTGCGCTCCTCGCAGGCTGCATCGATGTTACTGCTCCTTGAAATGGCAATACTAACCCTATCCGCCGCTCTCGGCCTGTCCTGTGATCTGTTCGCCATGCCTTCACCGATTCCTGTTCCCCGCGCCCGGAAAGAAGGATCCGGATCGGTCTCCCTGAAATGGCTGCCAGACGGCAGGGCCAGCCATACCCTGAAGCCGTCGAAAAGAGACTCGAACCATGTTCTATAAGCCGAAAGCTGAAGAAACCGGGCGGATGTGGGATACCTGGCTCTTTTATCACCGGGACGCGTATCCCCTCTACTACCTGGCGAGCAGGTCAGATTGTCCCTGGGACAATATCTCGATGGCCGTCTCGGGGGACAGGGTGCGCTGGAGCGGATCGGCCCGGTGCTGAAAAAGGAACGGCGCATCACGTGGATGGGAACCGGCTCGACATGGAAGTCGCCGGCCCATAACCGGGACGGCAAATTTCAGATCAATTTCTCGTGGGAGATCGGCCCGCGCCAGGCGACATGGTTCGCAGAATCCACGGACCTTATCCACTGGACGCCCCTTGGAGAGAAATATGAAAATCCAGATGGATGCGCCGGAACCTGAGCTTCCTCACCAGACCCCGCAGGAATCCTTTTCCTGGCGGTGAACCGTAAAAGACGGAGGTGGAAAGATGGAACCGCTTACAGAGCCGCAGCGCAAAAGAATGGATCGGAACGTCTGGGGGATGGGGCTGGTCAGTTTCTTCACCGATTTCTCGACAGAGATGATCTATCCGCTGCTCCCTGTTTTTCTGACCGGAACCCTTCATGCTTCCGTTCGTTTTCTGGGGGCGGTGGAGGGAATTGCGGAAAGCACGGCCAGCCTGCTCAAGCTCTTTTCGGGATGGCTCTCCGACCGGCTGGGCTGCCGCAAGCCCATCGTGCTGGCCGGGTACACCCTCTCCTCGCTCAGCAAGCCTCTGGTGGCCGCGGCGTTCGCCCCCTGGCACGTACTCCTCATCCGCTTTGCCGACCGGACGGGGAAGGGGATTCGCACCGCCCCCCGGGACGCCCTGA
This sequence comes from Armatimonadota bacterium, assembly GCA_020846535.1. GTDB lineage: Bacteria > Armatimonadota > JADLDR01 > JADLDR01 > JADLDR01 > JADLDR01. The sequence goes on from JADLDR010000004.1 coordinate 10,911, forward strand.
TCGCCGATTCGGTCGGGAAGGAGGAGCGGGGCAAAGCCTTCGGGCTTCAGCGCACGATGGATCACGCAGGGGCCATCGCCGGGCCGCTCGTCGCCAGCGGGCTGCTTGTGGCCCTGAACGGCAACTACCGGCTCGTTTTCGCCCTGTCGATCATCCCGGCGCTCCTGTGCCTGGCCGTGCTGGCCTTTTTCGTGCGGGAGATCCCGCCCCGGGGCGACCGGAAGGAGCCTCCGAAACTCACCCTGAAACCTTTCGACAGCCGCTTCAAGGTGTATCTGCTGATCGTCTTTCTTTTTACCCTGGGGAACTCCAGCGATGCTTTTGTCCTGCTCCGGGCCAGAGAGATGGGGATCGTGACAGCCCTGATCCCGATCATCTGGGTGGCCCTGCATATCGTGAAGATGATTACCTCCATGCCGGCAGGCATCCTTTCCGACCGAATCGGGAGGAGAGGGCTGATCATCACCGGGTGGGCGGTCTATGCCCTGGTCTACGCCGGGTTCGCTGTCGGGAACGCCCCTCTGCACGCCTGGGCGCTCTTTTTGCTCTACGGCCTCTATTTCGGCTGCACGGAAGGGGTGGAGAAGGCGTTCGTGGCCGATCTGGTTCCCGCAGAGATTCAGGGAACGGCCTACGGGGTCTTCAACTTCGCCATCGGGATAGGAGCCTTGCCCGCAAGCCTGCTCATGGGCTGGCTCTGGCAGCGGGCCGGCCACGCGGCGGCTTTCGGCGCGGGCGCGGCCCTGGCGCTGGCGGCCTCCCTGCTGATGGCCCTGCTGGTGAGGGAATAGAAGAGCCGGGCTGGAGGGGGCAGGAAAACAGCCCTCTTTGGGGAAAAGTTATAGGGTTGTATGTTCGCACACTCTCAAAATTCATTCAGGAGGAACCGCATGAAACAGCCGATTTCGTCCGATAAAGCCCCGAAGGCCATGGGGGCGTATACGCCCGCCATCAAGGTAGGGGATTTTATCTTTGTCTCCGGCCAGGGGCCGCTGGACCCGGCCACCAACAAGGTCATCGAGGCAGGCATCGAGGAGCAGACGGCCCGCACCCTGGAGAACATCAAGGCGATCCTGGAGGCCGCGGGGGCCAGCATGGCTGATGTCGTCAAAGTGGCGGCGCACCTGGAGCATATCAGCGATTTCCAGGCGTTCAACAAGGTCTACGCCACCTATTTTCCGGATCCCAAACCGGCCCGCACCACCGTGCAATCGGGGCTGCTCAATATCCTGGTGGAGATCGATGCCATCGCCTATGTGGGAGAGAAATGATGGCGCTTTACCCGGAACTGGACACGCCCTCGGTCCTGATCGATCTGGATGTGATGGAGGATAACATCGCCCGGATGCAGGCGGTGGCCGACCGCGCGGGCGTGCGCCTCCGGCCCCACACCAAAACCCATAAAAGCCCCTGGGTGGCGGGCCGCCAGGCCGAGAAGGGAGCCTCCGGGGTGACGGTAGCGAAGATCGGGGAGGCGGAGGTGATGGCCGACGGGGGCATCCGGGACATCCTGATCGCCTATCCCCTGTACGGCGAGTACAAACTGCGCCGCCTGCGCCCCCTGCTGGAGCGGGTCAAGATCACCCTCTCCCTGGATAACGCGGAGGTGGCGGAAGGCATCTCCCGGCTGGGGCAGGAGACGGGGCGGAAGATTCCGGTCTACCTCGAAGTGGATACCGGCATCCACCGCCTGGGCCGCGACCCGGGCATGGAAACCGTCGAGGTCGCCCGCGATCTGGTGAAACTGCCCGGCATCGATCTGATCGGCCTGATTACCCATGCGGGGCAGGGGCATGACGCCAGAAACCGGGAGGAATTGATCGGGGTGGCCCGCCATGAGGGGCGGGCCCTGCTGGAGACCGCAGAGATGATGCGCCGGGAGGGGATCGAAACAAGGGAGATCAGCGTCGGCTCCTCGCCCACCGCGCCCTTCGTCTCCGAGGTTCCGGGCGTCACGGAGATGCGGCCCGGCACGTATATCTATAATGACGTGATGCAGATCGATGCCGGGGTCGCCACGCAGGAACAGTGCGCGGCGACCGTTCTGGTGACCGTGATCAGCCGCCCCGCCCCGGACCGGGCGGTGGTGGACGGCGGATCGAAGACCTTCTCTTCCGACGCCCCGGCCAGCTACGGCCACGGAGAAGTCGGCCCCAGGCGTCACCCGGGGTTCGGCATGGTGGTGGGCCGTCCGGATCTGATCCTCCAGCGCCTCAACGAAGAGCACGGTATGATGGGCCTGGCCGACCCTTCGATGGATCTGAAGGTGGGCGACCGGCTGCGGATCATCCCTAACCACGTCTGCGGGATGATCAACATGCACGACGAGGTGATCGGCGTGCGCGGCAGCCTCATCGAGCGCACGATTCCGGTCGCCGGTCGGGGGAAGATACGGTAGATGACGGCCTTCTACCAAGGCATTCATAGGGCGACCCATCGGGTCGCCCCTACAGGATAGGAGCAAAGAGCCATCTCGTAGGGGCGACCCGATGGGTCGCCCTCCTAACATCAGGCCTGATATTGATACCCTCACATTAAGGAGTGATTAATGAGACCCATTATCGGCATTGTGAAGTCCGAGAAGAGTTCGGCATCCTCGCTCTATCTGGAAGAAATTCTGGGCCATGCGGGGCTGTTCTGGGAGCCGGTTTTCCTGGCGGGGCGCGGGAAAATGGCGGATATGCCTGCTGTCCTGATCCTGGCGCAGTCCCAGCCGCTGGCTGCGGAGGCCCGCGCTTTTCTGGAAAGCTACGTGGAGGCAGGCGGCGGGCTGATCGGGCTGGGCGGAACCTCCGGGCTGGACAGGGTTTTTGGTGCCTCGGAGAAGGGGCGCTTTGAGGAAGGCTACCTCCGCATCGAGCAGACGGGGCATCCGGTGGCGAAAGGGCTGGAGAGTTCGCTGCATGTTTTCGGCGGATGCGCGCTGGCGGCCAGCGGCGGAGAGCCCGTGCTTTCGGCGGAAAAGCCGGACGGCGAAAGGGCCGGGGATGCGGTGGTCATGCGCCGCTTCGGGAAAGGGCAGGCGGCGGTTATCGGGCCGGACCTGCCCGGGTCGGTGCTGAAGATCCAGCAGGGGATTCCGGTCGAAAAGGACGGCGTGCCCGCCCCGGACGGTTCGGCCCCGATCAATGACAATATCCTGAAAGCCGAAGACGGCATGGTGCTGAACTGGGTGAAAGACCGCTGCGGGGCCGACGATGGCAGCATGCTCTTCCGCAAGCCCGCAGGGGATGAACTGCGGGAAATCCTCATCCGTTCGATCCTCTGCCTGTCCGACCGGCTGGGGGTGGCTCTCCCGGCGCTCTGGTACTGGCCGCGGCGGCTGCCTGCGGTGGGCATGATCTCCCATGACACCGACAGCAACGAGCCGGAAAAAGCCTGGGCGCTGCTGGATGTGATGAACCGGGCAGGGGTCAAAAGCTGCTGGTGCGTCATCTACCCGGGCGGCTACCCTCCGCATTTCTACCGCGCTCTGCTGGAGCAGGGATTCGAGATCGCCACCCATTACGACGCCATGACCGGCGGGCGAATCACCTCCTGGGGGCAGGGGAACTTCGAGTTCCAGCACCAGTGGCTTCTCGATATGGCCGGGATTTCCGCTCCCGTATCCAACAAGAACCACTACACCCGGTGGGAGGGGCGGCTCGATTTCTTCCGGTGGTGCGAGGCGAAGGGAATCCACGCCGACCAGACCAAAGGCCCCAGCAAAAAGGGCAGCATCGGCTTTCCCTTCGGCGGATCCCACCCGTGGTTCCCTCTGGATGACGAAGCGGCGGAGATGCGCTTCATCGATGTCCTGGAGATCAATATGCTGACCCAGGATATCATCATCACCTGTCCGGCCCATTACGGCCCAATGCTGGTGGACGAGTCCATCCGCCTGAACGGGGTGGCCCATTTCCTTTTTCACCCGGCCCATATCCTGAAGGACGGCGTGGCCGATGCTCTGGAAACGGTGGTGAACCGGGGACGGGAAAAGGGCATCGAGTGGTGGACAAGCGAGGCTATCTATCGCTGGGAAAAGGCGCGAAGGGGCCTGGCCCTGAAAAGCGCCCGCGAAAACAGCTGGGAATGGGTTTCCGGGGCAGAACTGCCAGGGGCGACGCTCATGGCGCTCCAGCCGTCGGGCGGGGCGGCCTCCCTGAAGGCGGAAAGCGAGACAATGGAGGCGTTCGGCTTCCGGTTCGCCGCTGTCACGAAGAACTGCGCCGCCGGAGAGCCGGTCGGTCTGGAGGTGATCCGGTAGTGGTGAAAGAACTCCTCCCCAATTCGCGCTCCTGCTTTGTCTGCGGTATCGAAAGCCCCGTCGGCATGAAGGTTCGCTTCCGCTGGAACGGCGAGTATGTATGGACCGAATTCACCGCCACCCCGTATCACGCCGGTTTCAAGGGAGTCGTCCACGGAGGCGTGCTGGCAACGCTCCTCGATGAAACGATGGGCTGGGCTCTCGCCGCCGCCAGTTCCCGCTTCTGCCTGGCCGTTGAATTGAACCTGCGGTACGTCAAATCTGCGCCGGTGGGCCGCAAGCTGATCATCAAGGGGTGGCCGACCCGCACCGAAGAAAGGCTCTGGACCGCGAAGGGGCAGGTGGAGGATGAGGAGGGAACCGTTTACGTCAAGGCCGCCGGCAAATACTTCCCTCTTACCGTCGAAGAGACGGACCAGGTGCGCGGCTACCTGCTTTACGACGAGGAGACGCTGGATTTTTAGAATCAGGATTTTCGCCTGCCGGGGCAGACACATAGGCCTGCTCCTACACTACTGCATCGATAGAGATTCTTCAGAAAGTGATCGGACCGCGGCAATCGCTGCGGTCCTTGTTTTTATTCCACAATCCGCTTCGGCGTGAAATCGATCTGGTCGACTGCGACGTTGTAGTAGAGAATGCCTTCTTTTTCGCCCTCGAAAAACTCCCCGAAGCCGCGGTGAATGTGGCCGTAGACGACGATCTCGACTTCGTGTTCCTTCAGGAGAGGGGCCAGCGGGTTGCCGGATTCCGGGCCGAAGGGAGGGATATGGATCATGGCGATTTTGCGATCTACCAGGGGAAGGGATTCCAGGGAGAGGCGGAGCCGCCGGGCCTCGTTTCGCAGGATCTCGGCATCGGCTTCGGCGGCGGGCGGGGTCGTCCAGCCGCGAGTGCCCGCGACGCCGATGCGCTCATTACCCTCCTGGATAACTGTCGAGGTTTTGTGCAACGGCAGGAGGGAGGGCGGCAGGAGCGATTGCAACTTCTGCGCCGATTTGTCCGAAGACCACCAGTAGTCGTGGTTGCCGCGCACCATGATCTTGCGGCCGGGCAGGGCATCGATCCAGAGGAGGTCGGGCAGGGCGTCCCGGAGTTTCATGGCCCAGGAGATATCGCCCACGATCAGGACGGTATCGTCGGGCGAGACCAATTCCTGCCAGGCGCGGGCGATCCGGTCAGCGTGGCCGGCCCAGTGCGAGCCGAAGATATCCATTGGCTTCGGGAAAGCGAAGGAGAGGTGCAGATCGGCGATGGCGAATACAGGCATTTGTCATTTCGCAGGAGGCTTGTAGGCGTCGAGCCCTTCGGGCAATGGGAAATCCCGGGTCAGATTCATGCGGCGGATGAGTCCTATCACTTCGTTTCTCGGGATAGGGCCGTACATGCGGCTGTCCTCGGAGACCGCGGGATTATCGCCCAGGAGAAAGATATGGCCTTCAGGAACCTTCATGGCCTGAAAGCCGTAAACCCGGGCCAGGCGACGGGCGATGGGATTGTTCAGGATATGCATCATCCGGGAAAACGGGTCGTAGATGAACTGAACCCGGTCGCCTTCGAGGGCATAGACTCGCTTCACCAGGTCTTCGCCCTGATGAATGACCAGCGCCACATCGCCCCGGCGTATCGGGCGGAGGTGGTAATAGAGCCTGTCCACGAAATAGGCGTTGCCTTCGTGCAGGGTGGGTTCCATCGAAGACCCGGAGATAACCACCTTCCGCAGAGAGCCGAAAACAATGATGATTCCCGCCAGGAAAACCACCAGGAAGGCCCGAACGATTTTTTTTCTCATGTGGCGTCCACCAACGCCCATTATACCCGAAAGGCAGTTGTTTTTCAATCAAACCAAGGGCGCAGTCGATACAGTTTGCGAGGAGCGAAAGCGACGCGGCCATCTCCAGTGTAACAAAGGTACGAAAAGACTTTGCGCGTTGGCGCTACCCTGGAGATTGCTTCGTCGCTCACACTCCTTGCAAACTATATCGACTTACAGCCCTGGAGATATCCACGTCCATAACACCCATCGAATACAGATAGGCCCTGCAATATCTTCGATTTTGATTACAGCGGCAGACCCACTTTTTGCCCGGATTCGGCGGAACGGAAGACGGCCTCGGTGAATTCCATGTATTTCAGGCCCTCATAAAAATCCGGGGAAACGGGCTTGCCCTCGCGGATGGCGGCGATGAAGTCGGCTTCCACCATCCATTCGCGCTCCATTTCGGACGGGATCGGAATGGCCTGGGCAGAAGGCTGGTCGGCCTTGCCGCCGAGGATAATATCCCTGTCCAGATTGTAGAGGAGCGTTCCCTCGCTGCCGAAGAGTTCGATCCGGTTGTCCGGGGCAAAGCGGCAGAGTCCGCTGAAATGGAATATCGCCAGAGCGCCACAATCCATCTCCGCCACAATGCCGACCGTATCGGGGAGTCCGACCGGAGCCGGTTGGCCGGCTTCCGGATCGGGGCGCTCGGGAATCTGCACCTTGATTTGAGCCGAAAGGCTCCTGGCATAGCCGATCCAACGGTGGATCACCTCGGCCCACATGCCCAGGGTCAGAGTGTTGCACCCGGAAATCTCTGGCCTCTGCCGCCAGTGGATCGGCTGGCCGGGGTCGGCGTACATCGGGGAAAGCCCGGTGGCGTGAACATCGTAGAGCCGACCCAGGTAGCCCTCCCCGATCAGACGCTTCATCACGAAATCGCCCTTCATGCCGTGCGGGGGCGGACAGAGCATGGTCACTTTGTCGCTCCTCCGGGCCGCCTCGTACATGGCTCTTGCTTCCACATAGTTGCGGGCCATCCGCGCCTGGCAGAAGACGTGCTTTCCGGCTTCCAGGGCGGCGATGGTGGCTTCGGCATGGAGGTGCGGGTTCGTGCCGATGAGAACTGCGTCGAGTTCCTCCATCTTCAGGAGTTCGCGCCAGTCGGACAGGACGGTCGGGATATTCCACTCGCGAGCCACCGCCTCCGCGCTCTCCCGGCTGCGGTTGGCGACGGCGCGCACCTCCACCCCTTCGATTCGGGCAAGGCCGGGCAGATGGCGGGCTTTGACGATGGCACCGGCCCCGATGATACCGATACGGACAGGCTGCATAACGCGGCTCCTTTATGCGTTCTCGGTGGTCATGAAGACCTCGTGAATCTCCAGCACGTTCGGCCCGGCGAACATCTCCCGCCGGGGCGGGCTGGCGTGGGCGGCCCGGAACGATTCGCTCCGCGTCCACGCCTCGAACGCCTCCATATTTTCCCAGTATGTTTGGACGATATAATAATCACTCTGCACCGGCCTTAGCAGTTCATTCCGGATGAAGCCTGGGTTTTCCTGCAAGCGCACCGTGCGGCGGGTGAACCGTTCCTCGAACTCCTGCTCGAACCCTATCGCAACCGGAATCCGGTTAGCAACGACAATCATCATGCCCTCCTTTCAGGGGAAGGAACCCCAATCCCGGCTCCCTGTCAGTTCGTAATTGTGCAGCCGGGTCAATTCCCGAAAGCCGATCCCGCGGTAGAGGCGGATAGCTTTTTCGGTTTCGGCGGCCAGATAGAAGAGCCTGATCCCGCGCTCTGCGCCCTCCTGCATCAGAACGCGCATTATCTGAGTGGCGATCCCTCTGCCCTGGAAGGGGGGCAGGGTGGAGATGGCGCTGATCTGGCTGGCGGGCTGGCTCCCCACCGCGCCTGTACCGGCAGGCTGGCCGTCATATTCGGCCACATAAAGGCGGTCTCCCAGCCCGATCTGTCGTCGGTGCTGTGCCCACAGCATCCGGGCATAGGCCGTTTCTCCCGGATCTCCTCCGAACCCTTCGATCACCAGTCGCGTATAAAGCATCACGCCGTCCGGGCCGATAGCCCGGATGCGGATATTCGGATCGGGCGGAGCGGGCTCCGGACAGCCGCAGCGGTACATCGAGAGGGGCGATTCCGCCAGCCTGAAATTTATCCCTTGCAGCGCGGCTTCCAGCCCCTCCGGAGCCATCCGGGAGGGAACCTGAAAGCGAGCCTCCCGGCCCCGGGCCTGGTAATATCGCACCAGATGGCGGAGGGCTGTTTTGATATCGCCTGCCGGCCCGACGGCACGGGCGAAATTGTACCACGGCAGGTCGAACTCCATATGAATAAACCGCTCGATGCCGTCCGTGATTTCCGACAGGCAGCCCATCGCGCGAAGGCTGTTGGTTTCGGAGCGGCAGACGGCTTCCCAGACGGCTGGATCAGGATCGGGAAGCATTTGTCTCCTTAAGATGATCCGGGAACGAGCGTGACCAGGGCGCTTTCGGATTTTTGCTCGATGCGCGGCTCGCCCCAGCAGGCCCAGTCGGCGGAGGAATTGTCGTTGGGGCCGACATCGGCGGTGAGGGTCAGGGTAATCTCCTGCCCGGCATAGGCCGACATGTCCGCCGATACCTCGCGCCACTCGCGCCGGTCCCAGTTTACTTTGAACAACGCGGTCGGCTGGCCGCCTTTCGGGGTGACGGTGGCCGAGAAGTCCACCCCGTCCGAGCGGTCTCCGCCATCCATCAGGCCGATGTAAAGGCGGAGGGCGGCAGGCTGCTCCGGGAGGCGAATCGGGCCGAAGCGGGCGAAGACATAGCCGACTCCCCCCTGGTAGGGCGGGTGCGCGAAAAGGCCGCGCCTCTCCACCCCGCCGGAAAGCATGGTGTTGGGGTGGAAAGCGGCTCCTGTGGAGGAGTCGGCAGGCTGCTCCGGCTGTCCCCGGAAGGCGCACCCCCAGGTGAAGCGGGTCGTGCCGGAGCCGAGGTCCACGATCACCGGCCTGACGAGATCTGTCTTGATGCGATAGGGGAAATGCGCCGACAGGCTGCCGGAAGTGTAGGTCAGGGTGAGCGGCGATTCCCCGGCGGCGACCGCGCCGGTCCGCTTGAGGGCGAAAGGCGCTTCCTGCTCGCTCCCGGCGATCAGGGAGATTTCCGCTGGGGCCGCCTCCCAGCCCGCTCCGGGCTCCACCTGAAGGCGGGCTGCGGGCGCGCCGAAGATATTGTTGGCGATTTTAGCTTCCGCGTGCCAGGAACCGTCTTTATACCGGGCAGGCTCCAGGGCGATTTCGGCGGCGGGAACCAGATTCACATCGAACCAGAGCGTTTCTTCCTTCGAGCCCTCTCCGATCCGGCAGGCGATATCGGCCCGCAGCCAGGCCCGGCTTCCGGGGGACAGGGAGGCCGGAATCGCGATTTTCTCCGGATGCTCCAGCGATTTGCCCGGCCCGAGGCGGACGTTCGCCAGGACCGCCGCAGGCGTTTCCTGGCCCTCGAACCCCAGCGTGGCCGAAACGACTTCCATCGCCTTGCGGCGCGGGGCGTGAAGGCGGAGGGTCGCCAGCAAAATGTCGCCGGGGACGGCGGCGGAGCGGGCCGCAAGGGACAGGGAGGGGCTGTCCGCGCCCTTCACCGGTTTGGGGATGGCCACTTTGTAGGAGCGGGCCTGCGGAACGCAGGTGAACCAGGTATAGCCCCGGTCGGACGGGCGGAGCGGAACATCGCCCAGAGGCTTGCCTTCGGCGTCATAAGCGACGCAGGCGGCCCCTGGGCCAGCCTTGAAACCGATTTCCCGGTTGCCCCCGATGTCGATGATCTCCCGATGCTCGTCGTCTACCGGCTTCATGGCGACACCGCCGGTGGCGGCCAGGAGAGGAGACTGGGCGTACCGGCCCCGGCCATCCAGGTAGGCGTATTCGGGGGAGACCACCATATCCACCCGCTGGCCGTCTTCCAGGGAGGACGCCTCGAAGAAGCCCCTGTCGTCGAAAGCGCACCATCCGTTCGGGGGCAGGACGACCTGCCGCTCGGGGGTAACGACTGTCCAGTTGGTTTGCTTATCCCAGTTGATATAAAGCTCCAGGCCCTTCGGGTAGATCACATGGAGCCTGGAATCCCTGAGAGCGTCCGAGGCGATGGCCTGGGAAGGGGTGATCCAGTTGCCGCTCGGGCCGGCATATTCGATTTTGAGAGGCGGCTCCATGGCATATCGCCGGGTGACGGGGAGGATCATGTAATAGGATCGGCAGGTCCGCCGCATATCGTACTGCTCCTCCACCAGCCAGCCGATATGCCCGTAGGCGAGGGTGGCCGCAATGAAGCGGTCGATGCTGGCATCGATGTTTTCGGGCCGGTCCCAGCCGGGCTTTTTGAAGAATCCGCCCGTCCAGGGCATGCCGATATCGGATTCCAGGGTGTGAATCTTCAGGAGATCGAAGGCCACATTCAGCGGCTCCTCGGAGAGGTCGACGCCGGTGTAGGCCAGGCCGTAGTTGCCGCTGGCAAGACCGGCATAGAGCCACTGGTAGGTGCCTTCCGAGAAGATCGGACCGTCGTAAACCTTCTGGTCGTTCAGGAGCAGCTCCCCGTAGGCGTAGAAGGTGGCGGCAAAGGTTCCGGCCCCGGGGACGCGGGCATCGTAATCGCAGTAGCCCCAGGGGGAAACGGCGGTATGGACATCGGTATAGGCGGAGTCGGAGTCGAATTTCTCTTTGACGACAGGGGCCAGCTTTGCGTCGAACTCCACGGCGCGGGAGGGCTTGAAGGCATAGTTGCGGGGCCAGGCGGCCCGCCACTCGTTATCGGAGGCGCGCTGAACGCGGTCGGGATCCCAGTATTCGTTGACCGGAGCGAAATCCGTGTAATTGGTGTAAAGGCCGCTGCGCCAGCCCAGGGATTTCTGGGCGGCCACGAACCGCTTCAGGGCTTCGTCGCCCCCTCTTTTTGGGGCGGAGCGGGTGCGGAGGGTGAAACTTTCGCCTCCATCGCGCCAGGTGATCTCATGATTGCACTGGATCAATTTCTCGATGCCGTAGGAGCGGAGCATTTTGGATCTTTGACGCTCTTTATCGTAGTCCGCAGGCCCCCAGCTTTCCTGCCAGAGATGCCGCCCGGCCTCTTTTCCCCACGGCGAGGGCGGATTGGGGATGGTGGGCAGCGTTTCCTCGAAGATGGGGGAGACTGTCAGGAAGATGCGCTCGAAGAGTTCGTTCCGGGAGCCGTCGGTTTTCGGGTTGTAGCGCACCCCGCCGTTGATGCGGGCGGCTCCCTGCACGATGCCTTCATTGGAATACGGCTCGGAGCCGTTGGAGCGATACCAGTCGAGCCATATCGAGGTGAAGACAGGCTCCTCCGCCGGGCCGGAGCAGAGCGCCCGCGGGTTGGAGCCGCCGTAGGTGAGGTAGGGGATCAGAACCAGCTTCGGATTGGACGCCTCCGTGATCTGCCCGAAGGAGAAATCCACCGCCTCTCCGCCCCGGGCGACCGCATCGATAACCAGGGACTTCTGCCAGATGCGGAAAGTGTAGGCCACCTCATGGCCTCCCACATCGTAGCGGGCGGTCAGCGCCCTGTCTTTCAGGGCGGCGGATATCAGCTTCGTCTTGCCTGCCTCCTTCTCGAAGCGCACCCCGGCCCCTTCCATCGGGCGGCTGATCTTCTGCCCTTTGGACAAGACGGTCAGGCCGAAAAATCCCTCCTGGGGGGCGAACCTGTAGGCGATATCGGCATCGCGCCCGCGGTAGGTGAAAATATAGACGCCCGGTTCGGCCTCGACAACGGCGTTCTTGTAGGATTTCTGGAAATTGGAGGGGAGGATCGTTTCCTCGCGGGTGGGGAAGGGGAGCGTGCCCGGCCCGGTGTTCAGGCCCGCCGTCTGCCCCGGGAAAAGCTCCAGATTCCGCTTCGGGCGCGGCTCGAAGGTGAGAGGCTTCATCTCTTCCGTATAAAAGGAAATGGAATCGAAGTAGAGCCTGCGGTCTTCCTTATTGGAGCCGCCCGATATTTCCAGGCCGTCGAAGTCGCAGGGAAAGGCGATGGTTCGGAGCGTATCCGCAGGCAGGCGGCGGCGAACCAGCCACCATTCCTCCCACCGGACGTTGGTGATCGGAATGCGAAGCTTCTGTCCTTTTGCATCGGTCAGGTGAATGAAGAGATTCACCTTCGGGGTGGAGGGGTCGGGGACCCAGTCCCAGTTATTGCCGTAGCACCAGAAATCGATGCAGTCGAATGCGCCGGCGATGGGAACCGGCTGCGGAGGCCGCAGAATGATCCGGCTGTCCGCGGAAGTCCCGCGGTAGGTCAGCTTGCCGACATACTGGCCCCATATCTGCTGCTCTCGCGACCGGGCGAAGCTGGCGACCGCTCCGGAATACATCTCCGCCCGCCAGCCGGTGAGGTTTTCAAAATTGACCAGGGGAGGCCGGGCCTCCCTGCGGTCGGCCCACACCATTTCATAGGGCCGTTCCCCCACCACTGCCCCGTCAGGCAGGTCGTTGATCGCAGGCACTGTGGAATCCGGCTGCTGCGCCCGGGCCGCCGGGGCCAGCAGAATCGCAGCAACCAGGACAAACGATAGAAACCAGGGCATGATTCCCCTCCGAAATATGATGAGGGCTTTCGCTCGGCCTCTCGGAGGAAGCCGTTGCCGATGCAGTCTGCGAGGAGCGTTAGCGACGAAGCAATCTCCAGTGTTCCAAAGGAACGAAGATATGTCGGCCCTCGCAAGGCTGGAGATTGTCACGTCCCTTCGCTCCTCGCAGACTGCATCAGCAAGGGTTTTGCCCTTGACGTCGAGCGAAAGTCCTGCGTATCTCTCAATCCAACTTCCATATCGAGAGGACTTTTCCTTCTTCAGCCAGTCAGCAGGGGAAACGTAAAAAGGGGCAAGCCAACCCGGCTTGCCCCTTCAGAAGGCAGGAGCGGTATATCTGCCTACTCTCTTGCCGGACGTCAAGGAGAATCCGAACCGAAACCGCTGCCGGAGCCGGTCGAAGGGCCGGTGTTGTTATTGTCCGTTTCGGAGGTGGATCCCGGGGCCGTATCGGGGCTGGTATCGGAAGGGGTTCCTGAAGGAGGATTGTTGCTTGGCCCTGTGCTGTCGTTCCCGCCCGGTCTGCTCTGATTGCTCATCATGGGACATATACAGATGGCCGTCACATCAGGGGCACCGGTGGAGTTGTAGAGATTGGCGATATCGTTCATGCCGATCATATCGTTGAAACTCAGGCTGCCCTGGTAGGAAGAACTGCCGGTGGTATCGTACGAGGTTGTAGTATCACCGGCGCTCGTACCGGTGGGGCTTCTGGTGTCGAAGCCAGCCATGTACCGATTGTTTGTACTGCCCCCGGTGCGGCTGCTTCCGTTGCCGTGCAGATTCGGGAAGCGTCTGGTATCGGGCATATCGTTCATGCCCGTTGTCCCCCGGTTATCGAAGGTGTCGAAGTTGCTGCGGGCCGCGCTGGTGAGGCTAGCGGAGGTTCCGGTGTAGTTCCGGGAATCCCGCGCCGTGCGGTCGCTCTTCCATCCTTGCTTGTTCCAACTTCGGGCCTGCTTGGAGTTGGATTTCTTCCAATGCTTGTTTTTCCCGCTCTTGTTCTGCTGCCCGGAGACCGTATAGGAAGCCGGGCCGCTTTCACGGGCCGAAGAACTGCGCCAGCACCGGAGGCGTTAGCGGAACCGCTGCCGTTCCAGGCATCGGAGGAAGGCCGCATACGCATACCTTGCCGCATACCCATCCCCATGCCCGGTCTCATGCTCACTCCCATATGCGCCATATGGCGCATCATCATAGGCTGCATGGCCAGCATCCGCTGGCTCATCTGGCCCCGTCCCATCATATCGCCGCGCCGTCCCCGGGTATCGTCCCGGTCACCCATCCGCCCCCCGGGAACGGTAGCGCCGTCCTGTCCGGATACACTGTCGCTGCCGGTAGAGGCGTCTGTATCGTTCATGCGGCTCTGCCAGCCGTTATCGTCCCGTCCGGTCGTATTCCGTGGATCCGAAGGCGACTGCATATCGGTCGCGCTCGGGCCGCCGGTGGTGTTCGTACCGGTGGCGCTGTAGCCGCTCTGGCTTCCCGGCGGGTCGGCCGTATCGAAACCGGAGGAACCCTGGGCGAACAGGCCCGACGCAAGCATTACACCGGCGAAAAGCATCGGCATAAGCCTTGCAATCTTCATGACATCACCCTCCTTGAGGGGTATTTGCTGCTTTTAGTTACAAAGGGAGGGTGAAAAAGTTCCCGGCTCAGTCCGCCGATTGCAGCAGGTGAATCATCCTCTCCGGCTCGGTCGCGGGCAGGTTGCAGCGGTAGTCGCGGCAGACATAGGCCGCCGCCTTCCCTGCGGGGGCGGTGTAATCCTGCGTGAAAGGGGCAAGGGCGACAACGGCGGAGGCCCCTTCTCCGGCGGGCTTGAAAAGGACCACCTTGTTGGGAATGAACTCCTTGCGGAGCGCGGCCAGCATTTGCCGGGTATCCTCGGCCTCCTCCTGCCCGACGACTACCGCCTCATAGGACGGCCCCAGGGCGAAATCCACCGCGACAAGCAACTGCGTATAGGCGGAAGGCATCTGGCGGACGGCTCCGGAAAAGGCTCGCCCGATGCGGGCGGCGGCGGCCTCCAGTCCGGGCCGGGCGGTCATGCGGCCCAGGCGCAGGAGGTTTTCCATCGCCACCGAGTTGCCGGAGGGAACGGCCCCATCGTAGATTTCTTTGGGACGCGACAGAAGCGCCTCGCTGTCGTCGGCGGTAAAGTAAAAGCCGCCCTGCTCCTCGTCCCAGTAACGGGCGATCAGGGTATCATTCAATTCGAGAGCGGTTTGCAGGTAGCGGAGTTCCAGCGAGGCTTCGTAAAGCTCGATCAGCCCCCGGATCAGGAAGGCGTAGTCATCCACATGCGCAGGCAGGCCCGCCTGCCCGTCCCGGTAGCGGTGCAGGAGGCGTCCCTCGGGCGTCCGCAGTTCGGTCAGGATAAAATCGGCGGCCCTGCGGGCGGCCTCCTCGTAGGCTGGTTCCTCGAAGGCCTGGGCGGCCCGGGCCAGAGCGAGGATCATGAGGCCGTTCCAGTCGGTCAGGATTTTATCGTCCTTGTGAGGATGAATGCGCTTCTCCCGCAGGCCGAAAAGCTTCTCGCGGGCCGATTCCCACTGTTCGACCAGGGCGGCCTCCGGCATTTTCAGGGCAAAGGCTTCTTCCTCGAAGATTTTCGTGAGGTGGAGGATGTTGTCTCCCGTTTTCCGGCGGGTCGCCTGATCCTCGAAATTGCCGTCCTGCCGCACATTCATGATTTGCAGGACAATTCGGGCTTCCTCGGGGGAAAGGGCTTCCCTGATCTCCGCCTCACTCCAGACGTAGAATTTGCCTTCCTCCCCTTCGCTGTCGGCGTCCTCGGCGGAATAGAATCCGCCTTCTGGGGAGGTCATATCGCGCAGCACATAAGTCAGTATCTCCCGGGCGGTCCGGGCGTATTGCTCCTTGCCGGTGGCCTGGCAGGTTTCCGTGTAAGCCAGGGCCAGCATCGCCTGGTCATAGAGCATCTTCTCGAAATGGGGGAGAAGCCAGCGGGCATCGGTAGAGTAGCGGTGGAACCCGAACCCCACATGATCGTAGATGCCCCCGAGCCGCATGGATTGGAGGGTCTTTTCCACCATCCCCAGGGCCTGCCGATCTCCGGTGCGCTTCCAGTAGCGCAGGAGAAAAAGAAACTGGTGTGGGGTGGGGAACTTGGGGGCAGAGCCGAACCCACCGTGCCGGCGGTCGAAGCGCCCGGACAGCTGGCTGAAGGCGTTCTGAATCTCTACGCGGCCCGGTTCGTCACCCGGGACATACTCGTTCCGATCTTGAACGGCCTGTGCGATCTGCCGGGCCGAATCCAGCGCATCCGCCCGCCGGGCCTCCCAGATATCCGCAATCCGGCGCGTCAGATCCATCAGGCCCATCGCTCCGAAGCGGGATTCTTTAGGAAAATAGGTGCCGGCAAAGAAGGGCTTCCTGTCCGGCGTCATGATGATAGTCAGGGGCCAGCCCCCGCTGCCGGTCATCATCTGGCAGGCGGCCATGTAGATACTATCGATGTCGGGTCTCTCCTCCCGGTCCACCTTGATGCAGACAAAGGTTTCATTCAGGAGCCGGGCCGCCTCCTCGTCCTCGAAGGATTCTCTTTCCATCACATGGCACCAATGGCAGGTCGAGTAGCCGATGGAAAGAAAGACAGGCTTGTCTTCCCGCGCGGCCTTCTCGAACGCCTCCTCGCCCCAGGGATGCCAATCCACCGGGTTGTAAGCGTGTTGCAGGAGATAAGGGCTTTTTTCATACAGCAGCCGATTGTGCGGCCTGCCGTCATGAGAGGCTTCATCATGGGCCATAGTTGGGTTTCCTTTCAGGTGAGGCGGGCGATAGTGAAGCGTTTGTAGCGGATCGGGGAGGGCAGAAGCCCTCCCGACTTAAAGGTAACCGACCCCCTGGCCCCCCGCCGGGCTTCGGCCTTGAGGGGCGCTCGTAGGGGCGCGGGATGCCGTGTCCCATGGGTATCCAGATCAGGCTGTCTGTCCCGCGGGGGCGGGGTTGGGGGCTTTGAGAGACCGTTCCCTAACCCCCCGGCCCCCTTCCCGAAACGGGCCGGGGGAGAGATGATCCCTCAAGCACCGCACCCTCTGTCCCCCTCTCCCCGCTTCGGGGAGAGGGGTTAGGGGAGAGAGGTCACCCATCCCAGGGGAGAGCGGTCACCCCTCCCCCAGGACCCGAGGA
>JADLDR010000005.1 GCA_020846535.1 Armatimonadota bacterium
GGTGCTTGAGGGATCATCTCTCCCCCTGCCCGTTTCGGGAAGGGGGCCGGGGGGTTAGGGAACGGTCTCTCAAAGCCCCCAACCCCGCCCCCGCGGGACAGACAGCCTGATCTGGATACACATGGGGGTTGAGGGGTCTTGACCCCTATTCCCCAGCGATTTCCTCCGCCGAAAGCGCCCGCTGGTATAGCTTGAATTCATCGATCAGGCCGTGGGTCTGGTACGGCTCTTGCAGGTAGTGGTAGTGGCCGATATAGAGAGGGCGGCCCCAGGAAGTGTCGTCCAGGCCGGAAACCGGTTTCCGGCCTGCTTCCTGGCCGTTCAGATAGAGGGCCACCTCCTGGCCGTCGAAAACGGCGGCCAGGCGCATCCAGCGTCCTGACTGCGGGCGACCGGCATCCAGGACATTGTTGCCTCCGATGTAGAAGCGCACCGATCCCCCGATAATCTGGAGAAACCATCCATTTTTCGTCCATTCCCCACAGGAGGCGATCACCGGCATCGGGGTTAAAGTATCCAGCTTGACCCGGCAGGTGATCGTGAAGGCTCCGTCGATGTCGAAGGCCGGGTTGTAGGGAAAGACAGCATAGCCTCCGTTTCGCGTATCGAGCGCCGGGCCGACAGCGCCCTCCCCGTATGTTGCCGGCGATTCGAGAGTCCCCTGCCCTGCCGCCGGGTCGATTCCGGGAGCCAGTTCCGCCGCCGCGCTGCCGTCGAAGCGGGCGTGAAAGACCGGGCCGTATATGGCAGGCAAGGGCCGAGCGATCACGGCTTCGCCGGGGGCGCTTTCCTGGCCGCCGCGGTCGACGGCGGTGACGCGGTATCGGTAGGCGGTATCGGGAGAGATCCCGGCATCCTGAAAGACGGGGCCGCGGACCGGCTTCACCTCAGCAATCCGGCGAAACTCCTCCGATCCCTCTTCGGCCCGGTAGATGCGGTAGCGCAGATTTGCCCTGCCTGCGGGTTCCCAGGTCAGCCTGACTTTGCCTGCGCCGGACGCGGCCCGGAGTCCGGGCGGAGCGTCAGGGATGGGAGGGGTGGGCACATGTAGGGTGACGCGGGCGGCAGGCCCTTTGCGGCCTGTTGGGGAAACAGGGATGACGGTATAGGTATAGATGGCATTCCCCCTGTCCGCCAGGTCATAAACCGGAGGCAAGTAGGTTGTCGCAAGCCGATAGCCTGCCAACAGTTTGAAATCGGGCGTCTCTTCGCGGTAGATTTCGTAGCGGCAGCCACGGTTTCGGGTCGGTTCGCGCCAGGAGATGGTGACTTCATAATCGCCGGTGACTTCGGCTTTCAGGGCGGGTGGAGCTGCCGGGATGAAGGCTGCCGGAGGGGTTAGCGGCGGTTTCGGGGCGGAAGGGATCATTCCGGTCAGGCTCCAGGCGGCTGCGGGAAACCCCGCGGGAGCCACCGCCTTGCGCCCCCTGCTGTCCTCGGCCTCGATATAATATTCCAACCCTTTGATGGTTACGGCGTTGGAAGGCAGGACGGCGCGGTAGACGCTCCGGAAGTGGCGGCGCATCGGCACTGTATCCCACTTTGCGTTACCCGGCTGGCGCAGGCGCAGGGCTACCGACCGGATAGGGGTGCCACCTGTCACGACCGCCTGCACCGTCAGAGAGCGGCCCGGCTGCGCGGTCGTGCCGGGGTTGTGCATGACGATAAAAGGCTTCGACTCCCGGGCGCAGGGGCTTTCAGCCGGAAGCGGGGACAGGGACGGGTTCACCCGTCGGACGCGCTCGACGAGTTGGAGGAAGGCGGCGTATGCCTTGACATTGATGGTCGCCAGGGTTCCCCACTCGCCCCGGGTGGTCATCTTGCGGGGATAGGTTTGCATGGCTTCTCGCAGGCCTGATCCGAGTAGCGCCCGGTAGGCGGCGGCCCCTTTCGCGGCGGCGGCAGGGTTTCTGGCGGCTTTGGCGGCCTCGGCTTCGGCCACCAGGCGGGCGATATCGCCTTCGGGGCGCAGACGGGTTGCGGCAGCATCGTAGCGGAGAAGCCAGTCGATGGTGGCGCTGAGCCAGCGGACGCGCTCCAGGCCGCCGGTCTTCCGAGAGGCGGCCATCTCTTCCTCAACCCGGCGCAGTTCGGCGCGGATCGTCCGGAGCGTTTTCGAGTTGGCCTCGGAAGGCAGGCGGTTTTCATCGAACCAGCCGAAGGCCCCGCATTCGGTCTGGCCCAGCGCCCCGGTCCAGCGGGAGCCGAGCGATTCGAGCTGCCGGTGAATGCGGCTCATCCGGCCCGTCCACTCCGGCCCGTAGCATTGGCGGGCGAAATCGGCGTAATACCGTTCGTAGGTGAGGGCGGGGTTCCAGGCGAAGCGGGCCTGGTAGCCTGCAACCTCCTCCACATCGCGGGTGCGCCAGTGGATCGCCAGCATGCCCTGGCACTTTTTCTTGAAGGCGTCCCGACAGAGGGCGGCGAAGGGCCGGGTGTTGGACTGGGGTGCCCACTGGTCGCGGCGCGTGCCCCCGCCGTCGCTCTCCCACCAGGGGATCGGCCACTTCTCTCGGTGCGGGGAGAGCCTGCCGTAGACGGCGGAGACGTTCGGCTCGGAGGTGGGGTCGATATTGTCCAGGGCGGCGAAGATGATGTCTTCCGGCAGCGTTTTGTCGAGTCCCTCGCAGAAGTCGCTGAACCGCATCCACCTGTCCCCACCCCAGCCGCTGAGGATCATCTTCTTATCCGGGGCCTGGCTTTTGAGGATCCGGTAGGCCACCTGAGCGTAGCGGCTGACGCGAGCCGCCTCCGCGATGCGGCGTGGATCGCCCAGATAGGCGAAAGCGGCCCCTTCCTTCCGGGCCAGCAGGCCCATCGGCGAGTCCTCCGCCGGGAGATCGTTGCCCCCGCCCAGCCCTTCGCTCTGCCAGAACCAGACATAATCGAGCATCGGATAGAGGATCAGGAGCGATTTGATGCGGGACTCCAGGCGGGCCAGGGTTTCGGGATCGGTGGGGTCGCCGGTCAGCTCGAAGCCGACGCAAGATTTGATGCCCAGGCCCCGCGCATAGGCGAGGGCCTCGGCCAGCAGCCGGCAGGAACGCTCGATCTGAGCGCGGGGGCCGGAGGCGTCCAGGAGGCTCCGGGAAGCGAACGGATCGCGGTCGAAGTAGTCCCCCGTCCCGAAGCCGAAGTCCCGGGTCTTCAGCCCCCTGACCGCGCCCCACCCGTATGTCAGGGAGGAGGCCAGGGGCTGGGCATAGGCGAGCGGCTCGCCGCCGACCGACGCAGGGACGAACGGCTCGCTGTCGTAGGTGTGAAACCCGACGAAATTGAACCGCTGTTTCGCCATCTGTTCGAAGAAATACCGGTAGTCCGCCGGATCCCAGGTTGTGGGCGAGTCGAGGAAGTTATACCAGGGCAGGGATCCTCGCACCCTGAAGACCGGCTTGCAGACCTCATCGAGATCGTCCGGGACTTTCACCGGGCCGCGGGCGGGAAACGTATCGCCGCCGAGGTAGAACCCCATCCCCAGCTTTTCCAGCAGCCCGTAGATGCCGTAGAGGACGCCCACCGGCTTGCGGGCCGCCACTGCCAGCACGCGCCCCTCGCCCCGCCGAAAGGCTTTCATATGGCAGCCTTCCTCCCCGACCGACCGCTCGCTCAGCGACAGCCCCTTTGCAAACCGGCGAATCAAAGGGCTGGAGGCAGGCGTGCCTATCGCCACAGCGGTTTTCCTTCCGTTGATTTCGGAAGCGATGGCGGGCGTTTTGCCGGTCAGCCGGTAAAGATATCGTTGCAACTCCAGAGCCGCGAAGCGTTCCTGAGAGGGTGCATTCGGGCCGCAGACGATCACGGCGGAGGAGAGATCGAGGTCGGCGCGGGCAGGGGATAGGGGAGAAAGGGCAAGGAGAAGAATGACGGTCAATGGAACGGTTCGGAACAATGTGGTGGCCTCCTTGACGAGACAATAGCTGTCGGAGATCGAGCGGGCGGCAGCAGGCTTTTCCGTGATTTGCCGGTCGGCGCTGCTGTTCCTGCTGAGGTATAATATCGCCGCTTTCTAGCATCTCTTCAAGGTGGAATTGACAAATGGTGAACCTCTATTTTCACGCTAAAAAAGAGTGAAAGCAAGGTAAAATTCGAACTTTTTAGCTCGTTTACTCCAGATTTAGCTAGAAATAGCGCCTTAATCTATCAATCAATTCTAACTTGGTGGAACTCCGGAGGCACAAAATTATCGATAAATAATGCGAAGTTCTTCCGCCGTTTTGACGGTTTTGATCCCTTCGTAGATCGCCCACAGGACATCCTGATCCCGAATCTTGCGGATTTCCGGCAGCAGGCGAAGCCCTTCCACCCCGAAGCGCAATTCCAATCCCAAGGCGATGCCAGCAAGCAGACCTTCCGCCAGCCCCTCATCGCGGCCTTCTTCGCGGCCCTCCTCACGCGCTTCCTGGTAAACTCGGGTTGTCTTCAAATCGCTCAGTCCCAGCATCTTTTTAGCCTCCTCCCGGCTCATGCGGGCGAACTTGTAGATAATAATGTTCTGTATCAGATCGATCAGCCGTTCACGGACACTGACTTCGGCAATTTCATCCTGCGCTCGTTCGATGAGGCTGCGAGCGTTTTCCCCTGCTCTGCACTAGGGCGCAGTCACCAGATTTACCATGCCGATCCCCGGCGACGATGGGGCCGGTTCGCCCAGATCCGCGATGAAAATCCTCCGAATTTTCCCAATATCGATCAACTCCCGGTAGCCGGGATGGACAGCGGGTTCCACGCGCCTGTCCGGATATATGACCACCCCTTTCCAATCGTCGGCAACGGCGTTTTGATAGAGGTAAAGGAACGCTTCGGCGCACATCCGGGCATAGAGAAGCGGATCTTTCTGAAACCGAACTTCCACAAAATAAATGGGGCGATTCGCATACTCGGGATCCGGAATAAAAACGCCGTCCACCCGAAAAGCCAGTTACTTGACTTCCACGGAGGCAAAAGAATAAGCCCGAGCCTCTTCCTCTTCCAGCCCCAGTAATTCAAAAAATACACCGGGGAACTCTTTGAATAACGGATAAAACAGGGTATCGCTTCTCATGATACCGCCCTTTCCTCCGGGTCGGGGCCGATGCCATTGCGAGGCAGGCCGGAAGCTTTATCGTTTTGCTGGCTCTGAAGGTAGATTCGCTGCTCTGCGCCTTGCAATGGCATCGGTAAAGGATCGCCTCCGATAAAAAACTTCCTGTTTTACCTTCCGGTCATTCCCGTGACGGCCAGCAGGGCCGGGGCGGCGGCGGTGGGAGCGGCGGAGAAGTCCATGTGCGAGACGACTTTCTCGGGATGAGGGTTTTGCCAGGCATAGGCGCGGACTGCCGCGCGGGTTCCGCCAGGAGTTTTGCCGTCCCAGACGACCGGGGCCTCGCGCCCGCCCGCGAAATCGCGCCAGGAAGCGATATTCCTGCCGTAGAGGAGGGGGATGCGCTCCTGGGTGCCGTCCAGGTAGTAGACGGTGATCGCTCCGACCTCGGTTCCCTCGGCGACGGGCCACCCGCAAGTCATCAGAAAGTGGAAAGCGGAGGCGGCGGTTCCGATGGGAATGCCGGTCACCTCATCCGGCAGAGCGGGCAGGAGCGGGCTGGTCAGCATGACGGACTGCGGGGCGATCCTGAAGGCGATCTGGCCCAGCCGGGTATTGCCGGCAGGGAGGTTCCGCAAGTCCTGCTCGGGACCGTAACCGAGCCAACCGCTGCCCTCGATATCGTCTTTTAAGGGGCGGGTTCCGAAGGCGGAGAGGTCCACCGTGAAGCCTGCCTTCGGGCGGCGGTCGAGGGGGCAGGTGTTCCACTGCTGCATATAGAGGTCATCGGCATTGTAGGGCGCGGCGGAGGCGATGGCCGGGGAGGCCGGGTTCCAGGCGCAGTCGGCGGCCACAATGTAGGCGGATATCTGGTGCAGGGCGTTTTTGATCTCGTCCTTGACCCCGTAATAGCCGGCCCAAGTGGTCTGGAGTAGTCCTCTGGCCTTTTCCTTCGCCACGGCGCGGGCGAACCAGAGGATATTTTCATGGCTGTCCCAGGTGCAGCCGATCACCTCGAAGCCCTCCCTTTGAAGGATCGCGACATTAGGGTACTCTCTGGCCGCGGCGTAGTGCCAGTCGGCGATCGCGATATCTTTCGGGAGGGCGTCCCGGCGGCGCTGGGCCTCTTCGAGCGTTTTCGCGTTATAGGCATCCGGGGCCTCGCCGATAGCGAGGAGCATATCGCCCCACATCATCGTTTTGACGCCTTTGGCTTTCAGATGCTCGTAGAGCTTGAGGGTATCCTGGATGAATAGATCCCCTTCCGATTTGCCCCGGCACTTTTTGCAGTCCGGGGAAGGGAACTGGCCGATCATCGATACCTCGTCATGGCCGATGTGCATGAAACGGGGATGGCCGAAAAGCTCCACCGCCTCGTCCATCGCGCTGAAGATGAAGTCGTAGCTGCGCGGGTGGGAAGGACAGTAGGCGTAGGGGTTGTTTTTGTCCTCCGCGATATCCAGGTTCTGTCCGCCCTTGAAAATCCATTCGCAGTGGCCCAGAGATTGGATGAGCGGGTTCACTTCCATAAAATGCTCGCGGGCGATCTCGGCAAGCTTTTTCAAGTCCTCCTTGGAGATGGCCCACGGCTGGTGAATCTCCGGGTGGCTGTCCCATTTGGCGTATTCGCACTCCAGAACGATCTGGTTGATCTTGTAGCGGGCGAGGATGCGCTCGATCATCTTTCCATGGACGGCAAGGGAATCCCTGTCGGGGATGAGGTGGACGCCCCGGTAGCGCAGGGCCGGGTAGTCCTCGATGCGGGCCGAGGGGATGACGATTCGGCCCGCTTCGTCGAACCCCAGCATCTGAATCAGGCTTTGCGCTCCCCAATAGGTTCCGGGCCGGTCGCGGCCCGCGACCACCACCCACTGCGGCGTGACGGCAAGGGCGTAGCCTTCTTCTTTATCGGGAACGCTGACTTTGGATTTCTCGCAGAGCGGTTCCGACAGGTTGTTCCGGTTCAACTCCCCCAGCACGATGATATGGCGGGCGCTCTTGACCGATTTGGCCCGGATAATGGGCACGAAGCGCCCGAAGATATCTCTCAGTTCCCGCTGGAGGGCTTCGGCAGCCCGTAAATCGGTAGCCTCCGCCCGGTCGCCGGCAACGATCCTGGTTTTGGCGTCCACCCGGAAAACGCCTTCCGCCATATCCATCTTCCGAGGGGTCGGGATGATCCGCACCGGGCCGGTGGCGGGAACGCGGGCATCCTCTCTTTCTATGATCACCTGAGAGGCTTTAAGCCTGGGGGAGGGGGCCGCTTTCGGGGCCGCTTTCGCGCCCTCCAGCTTCAAGATGAGGCGTCTGGTGCGCCACTCTCCTTTCTGCACGGGGCTACCCAGGAAGCCGCACCAGAAGACCGGGTGGGCGTTGCCCCATCCGGTGGTATTCTTGCGTCCATCGAAGAATACGGGATCGCTGCGGTCTCCTTCGCTCTCCAGGGCGAGCGTTCCGAGCCGGGTGCGGAAGGCGATGCGCCTGAAGTCCCGGATGAGCGTGGCCTGAAAGGGGTCGGCGGAGACGGCCTCGAAGGGAACGTTTCCGGAAACCTTCTCCCCGCTCCGGGTTTCTCCCTCATAGGTTGCCCCGGCCAGCGGGGCGGCGGAGAAAAGGCCGATGCAGTATTCCATGCTCGCCTCCTTGTCCTGAAGCCAGCGGTAAGCGAGGCCGATCTCCACCCGGCTGCCCGGGAAAAGGCTGACCTCATAGCGCAGGTTCATCCAGTCGGATCGGGTTTCTTCCACCAGGATGCGCCTGCCCCCGCCCTCGATCTCCTGAACCGAAGTGTCCAGGGAACGGGAGCGGCCAAAGCCGTAGTAAACATTCGTCCAGCCCGGGGAGACCACCCACAGGGAAGATTCGTGTATGATAGGAACCCCGCGGAAGGTCAGGCTCAGCCCCTTATCCGGGCTAAAAGCCGCAGACAGTTCTCCGACCTGCACCTCGTCCGCCGACGAGTCCGCCCGGGCGGACAGCGACAGGACGGTCAGACAGGTTATAAAAAGTAACGATAAGAGCAACATGCGATGCAATATCCTCTCCTTTTCTCTAGGATGTATTCAATTCGCGAACTTACGCCCGCGGGCATAAGTTCTATATTTATGAATTTCCACGTTCTTATGTCCAATCCCTTCTCCGTTCCGGGGCAGGAGAGCGGGCTGCCGGGGGCTAATTATAAGGGTGGTTTATGACGAGGAGGAGCAACATGACGAAAGCGGATTGCGAGAAGCGGCTTCTGGATCTGGTGAAGGAACGGGCTTACCGAGAGGGAGATTTCGTTCTCTCCTCCGGCAAGCGCAGCCCCTATTATTTCGACGGCAAGCAGATCACCTGCCACCCGGAGGGCAGCTACCTGCTTTCCCTGTGGCTACTGGAGATCGCCCGAGAGTGCGGGGCGGACTGTATCGGCGGGCTGACCCTGGGCGCAGACCCCATCGCCGGGGCAGCCTGCCCGGTAAGCTACCGCGAGGGCTATCCCCTGAACGCCTTTATCGTGCGGAAAGCCCCGAAGGATCACGGCACGAAATCGGCCCTGGAAGGCATCCTGCCCGCAAACGCCCAGGCTATCGTGGTGGATGATGTCTGCACCACCGGAGCCTCGCTCTTCAAGGCCATCGAAGCGGTGGAAGGGGCGGGCGGCCAGGTGGTGAAGGTGGTCGTCCTGGTGGACCGCAAGGAAGGCGGAGGCGACCTTCTGCGCGAAAAAGGCTACGACTTCCGCCCGGTCTTCGAGATCGATGCCTTGAGGTAGAGACAGGCGAGCCGGTCGCGAGGGCGTTTCCAGCGGCGACTGGCTTGAATCCGATGCGCCTCCCCGCGGGCAAGGCTTCTTTCCCTGCCTGAAGCGCAGCCGGGCCGTCCTTCCATTTCAAAATCTCTGCGAATGCTTCTGCCTATCCCTTCGCCACATACGACTTTCGACCTTATAGCCTGGATACGGTTCAGGTTGGTTTCGGCCCGAAGGAATCCTGCCGCTGCGCCTGGAAATAAGGGAAAACGCGATATCCGGAGGCTACGATGGATGATTCTGTGAAGACCCTCAAACTGTCCGCATGGCAGGGGCGGTGCGCCGATGGAGACCTGGAGGCCAACCTGGAGGCGGCTCTGGGGGCGGTCGAGGAGGCCGGGGCGAAAGGGGCCGATTTCCTCTGCCTGCCCGAATGTTTCCTGAGCGGCTACGGCTCTCGCGCCCTGGTGGAAGCCGCCGCCCTGCGCCTGGACGATCCGCGGCTTCTCGGTCTGGCCCGAGCTGCGGCCTTGAAGGGGATCGTTCTCCTGGCGGGCCTGGCCGAAAGGCTCAGCACCGGGGAACTGGGGAACACCATGGCGGTCTTCGACGATGGACGGCTCCTCGGCCTCTACCGGAAAACCATGCTCATCGAGAGCGACGCCGGGGAGATGGGCTTCTGCCGGGACTACGACCTGCCCGTTTTTCAGGCGAAGGGGATCACTTTCGGGTGCATCGTCTGCCACGATTCGTCGTTCGTCGAACCGGCGTCGGTGCTGGCCTACCGCGGCGCGCAGGTCATCTTCAGCCCGCACTACAATTATATCCCCGCCGCGTCCATGGATAGCCACCGTATCACCGTCCGGAACAACCATGTCGGCCTGGCCGCCCTGCTGGGCATCTATGTGGTACGGGCCAACACGGTCGGCAGAGCGCGGCTCTCCGAACAGGCCCTCGGCTACGGCGACAGCGCCATCTTCGCCCCCAACGGCTCGCCCATCGCCGAGGCCGGCCTCTTCACCGAGAGATTAATCGTGGCGGAGATGGACGCCAGAAGCCGCCGCCGTCTGGCCTGGAAACATGACGAATTGCCGGAGCGCGTCCGCCGGCAGCTTGCCGACGAACTGGTGAATTACCGGAGGAGCGATCCCGCGCTCGCGCCGGCGGGGGAGGATCGCGGGGGGATGGTGTAAGGGGAAGTAGGGAATGTATGGAGCGGATTCGAAACCCGCCCCTATACAACGGAACTCAGGATCCATCGGTTGGCAGGCTTATAAGACTTCGCCCCCGCGCCCCTGCTGGATCAAGGGGATATAAGTTTCCAGTTCCTCAAGAACCTTCGGATCCTGGAGGTTGATGACAGCGCCTCGCTCTGCCGACATGTAGCTCGCCATCACGAGGCGGACGATCTCCAGCCCGTATTTCCAGCCCAGGGAGGCGTTCTCTCCGGCCCGGTAGCCATTGAGGGCGTCCTGCCATTCGCCCACATAGCCGTAGAGGTCAGCCTCGTTGGGCTGGAGAACGAGCGCCCCCCGGCTGGACTGCGATTTCTCCAGGGCAAGTTCCGCATTGGCGGTTTCCGCCGCCGCATCGGAGATGAAGATGCCCGCCGGAGACTGGAGCGAATCGACGGTGTAACTGAAGCCCGGGCCGAAGGCTTCCATCAGGAGACGAAGCCCTGGGGCGTCGTACATCCAGGAATCGGTGAACTGTGCCGTCACCTTCTGACCTGTGTCAGGATTGGTGAAGTCGACTGTGCCGATGGCATAGTCCTCCGCCGGTGTTTTGTTGTAATCCACACCCCGCTCCAGCAGCTTGGCTTTCCAGGTACCCAGTCCCCACTTGAGCAGCTTCGTCTGGGCGCTGACCTGCGCGGGCCGGAGATAGGTCGGCGACTGCCCGGCCGGGGTCAGCATGAACCAGCCCACGGCGATAGAATGGCAGCCCATATCGCACAGAACGCCGCCGCCCTGCCGGGTCGGATCCCAGAACCACGATTCGTGCGGCCCGCCGTGTTCCTCGGCGGAGCGGACCAGGTGGCAGGGGCCCATAGCGTTCTCGCAGTTGACCAGTTGGCCCCGCGCTTTCAGCACGGATGGCATGAATATCTGATTCTCGAAATAGGCTGTTTTGAAGCCCGACTTGTCGGCGATATCGACCATCTTCCGGGCTTCGGTCACGTTCCGGGCCAGCGGTTTCTCGCAGATGACCATCTTGAGGTTCGAACTGTTGGCCGCGATCTCTTCCACGGTCTGAATGCGGGCGAAGTTGGGTATGAAAATCGCAATGGTATCTACTTCGCGAGACATATCGGCGATATTGGCGAAAACCTTCCCCTTTCCGAGATCTTCGCGGCGAATCCTGCCGGCAAGCTCCTCCGCGCCCTTAAGGGCTGTGACCCCTACCACTTCCACGCCCCGGACGCTTTTCAGAGCCGTCACATGGAAATTGGCGACAAATCCAGCGCCTACGATACCCAGTCTCATTGCTTCGTTCCCCCTACGTTTTACGCTCGTCAGCGGTTGTTGACGATATTTCCGGCGATCCGGACAGACAAACGGTCAGCCTGGCTCTAATGTTTCGAGGCGGAGGCGGCGGATTCCTTTTCGCCAGCAGAGAGTCTTCGCCTTCCTTCGCACCGCTTTGCCGCTGGAACTTTTATCCGCTCGCGCTGTATGAATATGATGAATACCCCTTCTCATCGAAAGAGACCGAAAGGAGGGATGCGGGATTCCATGCGAATTCCCGCAAATGCGATGACTTTACAACGTAAAGGCTATCTGTTCGGCCTCCTGGCTATGATCATAATGGGGATTCCCTCGCTGGCCCAGGCGGAAGAGGTGCTGGTTTCGAAGGGAACGGAGATTCCTCTCAAATTCGCCTCCAGCGTCAGATCGAAGACCTCGAAGGTCGGGCAGAAGGTTTACTTCACGGTTTCCCAGGATGTCGTCCTGGGCAGCATTCTGATCGTCAAAAAGGGAACCCGTACCACCGGCACGATCCGGGCGATCAAACGGCCCGGCAAGTTCGGGAAGAGCGCCCGGGTGCATATCGACCTGGACGCCGTGGAAGCGGTTGACGGGACCCCGATCCCGCTCCAGAACATCACCCGCACCCACAAGCAGGGCGAAACCACGGCCACCGCGGGCGCGGCCAGCATCGGCGGGGCGCTTATCCTCGGCCCCGTCGGCGTCGTCAGCGGGCTTTTCGTCAAAGGCCGCGAGGTCGAAGCCAAACCCGGCAGGGCCTTGAACGTGGAGGTAGTCCGGGATACACGGGTGAATGGGTAACCCCTTCCCGTCATTGCGAGGAGCGCAAGCGGCAAAGCCATCTCCAGGCTTATCAATATGGGCGCAGAGGCAGACCCGCGTGTCTGGCCCGGTGGGCCGGACGCCTACACAGGCACGCCCCTACAAAGGCTATGGCCTCGGAGCTTGCGCTCCTCGCAGACAGCATCGATATGGCTCCACCCCAGCATACAAGTCAGCCCCTTGGATCCATTTTCATCTGTACTCATTCGCTCTGATCCGTGTCCATCTGTGGTAAAAAAACATACCCCCTTTCCACCCTTGACTTGTCCGGCCTCCTGCGTTATAATCGAGCAGCGACGATTGCGAGGAGGCGACATGAATCCTGTTCATTATCTGCTCTTTTTCATCCTGATCGGCATGATGGGCGCGGCGCGGCCCTGTGAGGCTCAAAAAAAGGCCGGAGACTGGCCCGGGTGGAATCGCTATCAGGCCGTTCTGTGGTCCACCGGCGGCGTGCCGGAGAATGCGCCGTCGTGGTTCAAGCAGTTGAGGCAGGCTGGGATCACCGCCCAGGAGATGGACCGGGGAGGCGACCCTTCGCCTTTTTTGCAAAACGATTTCGGCTTTTATGTGGAAAACATCTACCGCATCGCCTTCCTGCACGGGGCGCGGCCCGCCTACGAGGCGGATTTCAAGGGCTATACGGAAACGAAAGACAAGAAATACCTGATCCGCAAGCCCTGCCTGCACGACCCGGCCTACTTGCCGGAAGCCCGAGAAACCATCCAGCGGTACATCCGCCAGCACAAAGATAGCAAGCCGCTCCTCTACGATATCGGGGATGAGATGTCCCTGGGGTCGTTCGCCTCCCCGATGGACTACTGCTTTTCCGAACATACGCTCAGGGCCTTTCGCGGGTGGCTCCAGAAGGAATACGGCTCCCTGCGGGCCCTCAACCGCGAATGGGAGACGAGTTTCACCTCCTGGGACGCCGTAGAGCCGATGACCACCTATGAGATCAAGGAGCGGGAGAGCGGGGGCAGCGAAAACTACGCGCCCTGGGCCGACCACCGCACCTTCATGGAGATCGCCTTTGCGGAGGCGCTGGGCAAATTCCGGGACTATATCCATGAAATCGACCCCGATGTTCCCGCCGGGGCGGAAGGGCTTCAAATGCCCTCGGCCTGGGGCGGATTCGATCTCTGGCGTCTCTCGAAGGTCTTCGACTGGATCGAGCCGTACGATATCGGCAATAGCCGCGAGATTTTTCGCTCTTTCATGCCGGACGGCCTGGTACTCTCGACACTCTTCGAGCCGGACGGGAAATCTGCCGGGAGGAGGCTCTGGCGGCTCCTCCTGACCGGCGACCGGGGAACCATCATCTGGGATGACGAAAGCTCCCGCTGCGTGGACAAGGATAAGGAGGGCTATCCCCTCACCCGGCGCGGCCAGGAGCTGGCTCCCGTCTTCGAGGAACTCAGGCGCATCGGCCCCACCCTTTTCGGCCTGAAGCTGAGGGATGACCGGATCGCGATTCACTACTCCCAGGCCAGCATCCACGCTCACTGGATGTTCGACTCCCGCGCGGACGGCAATTCCTGGCCCCGGCGCTTTTCCTCTTACGAGTCCGTCCACTCCGGGCTGGCACAGGTGCGCGACAGCTTCGTCCGCATCCTGGAAGACCTGGGCCTTCAATACAAGTTCGTCTCCTACGAGCAGATCGAGCAGGGCGCTCTGGTGAAAGAGAGCTACAAGGCCCTCCTCCTGCCGCAGTCGGTGGCCCTCTCCCCGCAGGAAGCCCGCCAGATCGAAGCCTTCGTCATGGCGGGCGGCACGGTTATCGCCGACTCCATGACCGCCACCATGGACGATCATTGCAAGCGCCTCCCGTCAGGGCAACTGGACGCCCTTTTCGGCATCGAGCGAGCCGGAACGTCGAAGCCGGCGGGCAACCTCTCCTGGAAGGACCAGGATACGAGCCTGCCCGCCGCCGAAGCCTTAAGGCTGAAAGGCGGCAAAGCGAAAGTCGAGGCCGGTGGACAGCCCTGCGTCATCGAAAACCGCGCGGGGAAGGGAAGGGCCGTCTACCTCAATATCTCTATGGCCCGCTACGGCAAGCTGCGACTGGTCCCACCCAAAGGAGACCCCGCCCGCAGCCTCTTTGAGTCCGTTCTGGCCGCATCGGGCATCAAGGCTGCTGTGAGAGCATTCTCCCCGGCCACAGGCAAGCTGCTTCCGGGTGTCCGGGTCTGGCGCTACCAGGGCGAGAAGGCCGATTATATCGCCCTCATGCGGAATCCCGAGTTCCGCGCCTCCGAACTGGGAGCTATCGGTTACAGCGACAACGCTGCCTTCGAGACCGCAGAGGAGGTGCAGGTCGTCTTTCCCCGACAAACCGCTGTCCGCAACCTGCGAACCGGCCAGACTTACGCCAAAACCGACCGCCTCACCCTCCCCCTCGACCCCTGGAGTCCTCTCATCTTCGAGGTAGAGAAGGGATCGGGAAGGCAATGATCGCTTCGTTCGACCGTAAGGGATAGTACCCCAAGGCGGTATCGTTAATGCAGTCTGCGAGGGCGAAGCCCGAAGCCATCTTCAGGGTCATGCCCACGGGCAGAGCCTTCGCGTGCCTTTGTTACGCTGGAGATTGCTGCGGAGCTTGCGCTCCTCGCAGACTGCATCGACAGGGCTGCTTACCTGTGTTAAGCTAGAGGTTGCCGCCAAGATTAAGATCCTCGACATGGCATCCCGGGATGATAGACGCATCAGGAAAGATCCTGTCAAAGCAGTGCCCATTCTCTCTTGTTCCTGTTCATCTGCATTCCCCATATGCAGCCTTCCCCCCGTTGACAAACCCCTGCCCGTCCGGTTACACTAAATCGTTATGGCAAAGCAATCCGAATCCATTCCTGCCGTTGCCGTCCCGGTGACGGAAGCGCCCGTTCGGGACATCAGGCGGCCCCGCCTCAACTGGCTGCGGGCGATTCTGCTGGGGCTGGTCCTGCAGGCCATAGTCATCATCTGGATCGCGAACACCGAAATCCCCGGAAAGGTTTTCATCAGTTCGTGGTCGATCATCATGCCCGCCGTCCTGCTCCTCCTTATGCTGATCCCCGTCAACGCCCTGGTCGCCCGGCGGCATCCTCAGCTTGCCCTCACCCGGAACGAGATGCTGGTCTCCTACATCATGATCGGGGTCTCTGCGGTGATCACCGGCTACTGCATGATCCAGGTATTGATCCCCGCCATGGGCGCGCCTTTCCATCACGCTACCCCGGAAAACCGGTGGGCCGACCTGCATCGTATCATCCCTGCCTGGCTGACAATCCGGGACAGCGAGGCGCTGAAGGGCCTCTTCCGCGGGAACAGCCCGGTTCCCTGGTCGGTCTGGCTCCTTCCCCTGGGGGCCTGGCTCACCTTCATGATAGCCTTCTTCGGGGCCATGCTCTGCACCGGGCTGCTTCTCAGCCGCCAGTGGATCACCGCCGAACGCCTCTCCTTTCCCATCGTCTCCGTCCCCCTGGAGATGACCAGCGAGAGAGCCTCCCTCTTCAAGAACAAGTTGATGTGGATCGGCTTCTTTCTGCCGGTCTTCTTCGAAAGCCTCCTGGCCCTGAATTACTGGTTTCCCTGGATTCCGGCCATCGAAATGAAGCACCGCAGCTTCGATCATCTCTTCCCTAATCGCCCCTGGCAGGGCGGCATCACCCCGATTGTCTGGGGGTTCACCCCTTTTGTGGCCGGCTTCGCCTTCCTTGCGCCGGTGGATATCTCCTTCAGCGTCTGGTTTTTCTTCGTCCTCAGCAAAGCGTCGAAGGTCTTCGGAGTCTACATGGGCTGGGACGCCCCGACCGCAGGCAGCGCATCCCAGCGGTTCCCCTACCCGGTCGAGCAGTCCGTGGGAGCCTTCCTTGCGTTCGGCGGGTTCGCCCTCTGGCGCAGTTACCCGGCCCTCAAAAAAGCGATTCTCTCCGGCATCCGCCGCAATGGGGATTCACAGGACGAGGTGGGGATCAACCGCATCGCCGTTCTGGGGCTGGGCGTTTGCGCGGTCTATCTCATCGTCTTTCTCTATATAGCCGGGCTTTCGCCCCACTGGTCTGTCGGAATGATCGCCCTCTGCCTCCTGATCGCCATCGCCCTGGCCCGCATCCGGGCGGAAACCGGGACCGCCTGGGCCTTCGGCCCGTACCGCAACCCCAGCCAGATCCTGGTCAACAGCTTCGGAACCCAGGCGTTCTCCGCCCCTTCCCTGACCATGCTCGGGATGATCCAGTGGTTTTATATCGATCCCCGCTTCCTGCCAATGGCTCACCAGATGGAAGCCTTCAAAATGGGGGACTCCGTCCACATGAACCGGGGCAAGCTGGCCGCCGTCATCGCCCTGGCGACCGCAACCGGCATCATCCTGGGCTATTACGCCTGCCTGGCCGTTTCCTACAGGCTCGGCTGGGACAGCTCCAAAGTCTACGGCGCGGGGGTTTGGATCTCCACCTTGCAGCCCAATCAGGTCAAGGACTGGATGAACAATCCGGTCAAGCCCGATTGGATTGGCTTTCCCTGGATGGCGGGTGGTGCGATCTTCACCCTTGCCCTTCTCTGGGCCAGGCAGGCATTCATGTGGTGGCCCTTCCACCCGGTCGGCTATGTCCTGGCGGAAACCGGAACCTCCTACAGCTTCTGGTTTCACTATTTCGTCGCCTGGCTCTTCAAAATGCTCATCCTCCGCTACGGCGGCATGAAGCTCTACCTCAAAGTCCTCCCCTTCGTCGTCGGCGTCATCCTGGGGGACATTATCGCCCAAACCGTCTGGTCCGCCGGAGCCTGCCTGCTCGGTATCCCGGTTTATCAGTTCGTGTCGTAGCGTTCAGACTTTGACTTGCTCCTGAAAATCGCCTGTCGATGCAATGTGCGAGGAGTGAGAGCGAGGCGGCAATTTGTAGGCGTGTAGTCATCGATGCAGCCTGTGAGGAGCGTTAGCGACACGGCAATCTCCAGTGTACCCAATGACAAAGGCGCTCCTCGTAGGCGTGACCCTGGAGATGGCTTCGTCGTTTGCCCTCCTCGCAGACTGCATCGATGCTCTCTTCCAAAGGCGGTGCATAACTCCATGCGCTTCGATATCATGGGCGTCCTGCAAAAAATAGGCCGCTCCCTGATGATGCCGATTGCGGTTCTCCCGGCAGCCGCGCTCTTGCTGCGCTTCGGAGCCGGCGACATGCTGGCCCTGCCTGTAATGGAGAAGGCCGGGGATGCGGTCTTCGCGAACCTCCCCCTCATCTTCGCTATCGGCGTGGCGATTGGTTTCACCACGGAATCCGGGGTGGCGGGGCTGGCTGCGGTCGTCGGCTATCTGGTGCTGACCGCCACCACCCGACAGATGAACGACCAGATCGATATGGGCGTTTTGGCCGGAATCATCGTCGGCCTGGTGGCAGCCGCCATGTACGAGCGATACCGCTCCGTCCGCCTGCCCAAAGCGCTGGGCTTCTTCGGGGGCAGGCGGTTCGTTCCCCTCGTCACCGCCCTGGCCTGCTTCGCCCTGGGCCTTTTCTTCGGGGCCGTCTGGCCGCCCATCCAGGAGGGCATGAACAGCGCTGGAAACTGGCTTCTCGGGGCGGGGGCAGTCGGCGTGGCTCTCTACGGCTTCCTGAACCGCCTCCTCATCCCCATAGGGTTGCATCATATCCTGAATAATCTCATCTGGCTCGTTTTCGGCACCTTCCAGACCCCCGGCGGCCCGGTACATGGGGAACTCAAGCGTTTCATCGCCGGCGACCCGAATGCGGGCTTCTTCATGGCGGGCTTCTATCCGATCATGATGTTCGGCCTCCCCGCTGCTTGCCTGGCGATGTATCATGAAGCCAAACCTTCTCAGAAGAAGTTGGCCGGGGGCATCCTCTTCAGCTCCGCGCTCGCCAGCCTCATCACCGGCATCACGGAGCCGATAGAATTTACCTTCATGTTCCTGGCTCCTGCTCTCTACGGCGTCCACGCGCTCCTGACCGGCTCGGCCCTCGCGGTCTGTTGGATTCTGGGCGTCCGCCACGGCTTCAGCTTTTCCGCTGGAGCCATCGATTACCTGCTCTTCTGGAAGCTCGCCGACAAACCGGCCCTGATTGTCCCTCTCGGTCTGGCCTACGGCTTGATTTATTATCTGCTCTTTCGTATCATTATCAGAAAGTTCGACCTGCCCACCCCCGGACGAACGGAGGAGGAAGGGGACGGGGGCAGGGAATAAAGCACCGCAAGGAGACTTTATGAATCCGGAACAGATCCTGGCCGCCCTCGGCGGCAAATCGAATATTAAAGAGATGGAAGCCTGCATCACCCGACTCCGCCTGAAACTGGCCGATGTAAGCCTGATGGACGATAAGAAACTGCGCTCCCTGGGCGCGGTCGGCATCGTCAAACTCGGCGGCGGGAACACCCAGGTAGTCTTCGGCACCGAGGCCGAACTGATCGAGCAGGAGATCCGCAGGCTCCTATGAAACCGTTCCTTGCCCCGCTATCAGGGAAAGTGCTTCCTCTGGCAAACGTCCCGGACGAGGTTTTCGCCTCCCGGATGCTGGGGGACGGTTTCGCCGTGGAGCCGGTATCGGGCGATGTTTATGCTCCCTTTGACGGCGAGGTAGCCGCCCTGCCCTCCACCTTTCACGCCATCGGCCTCCGCTCCGAAGAGGGACTGGAAGTGTTGATCCACATCGGCATCGACAGCGTGAATATGAACGGAGAGGGCTTTACCTCCCATGTCTCCCAGGGCGACCGCGTCCGGGCGGGGCAGTTGCTATTGACTTTCGACTTATCGGTCCTGGCAAACCGGGCTGTCTCCGCCCTTTCGCCGGTGGTCGTCACCGGGGGCGCTTTCCCCGGCCCTCTGCCACAGGAAGGCCAGGTGGCCGCCGGGCAGCCTTTGCCGGGAGGTCCTGATGAAAGCCTATCGCCATGCCTGAAATAACGGTCAAACTGCCGCAAAATATGGGCCTTCATGCCCGCCCTGCGGCCCGCTTTATCGAAAAAGCGAAAGCTCTGCCCGCTTCCCTCCGCGTCCGCAAAGGGGGGCGAGAGGCCGATGCCCGCAGCATCCTGGGCCTGCTGAGCCTGGATATCGGCAAAGGGTCTGCCTTCACGCTGATCGCCGAAGGAGAAGGCGCTCAGGCCGCTC
Source organism: Armatimonadota bacterium (assembly GCA_020846535.1). GTDB lineage: Bacteria > Armatimonadota > JADLDR01 > JADLDR01 > JADLDR01 > JADLDR01. The sequence continues at coordinate 19,167 of JADLDR010000005.1, forward strand.
TGGATGAGCTGATCCGCTTCCTATGCGACGAACTGGCGGCGGAAGTCAGGGGATAAATCCGTGCTGAAACTGACCGGTATGCCCGGCTCCTACGGGATCGCTATCGGGAAAGCGGTGCTGGGCGAAGACCTTCGGCCCTCCGCGCAGGCTGAGGTGTCCCTTCCCTTCGAGGAAGCCCTCCGCCTGGCCCGGGACGACCTGATCCGGCTAAGGAATGAGGTGGCCGCGCACGCCCCTCATGAAGCCGAAATCTTCTCCGCGCAATTGCTCATGCTCGATGACCCCATGCTCCAGGGCGGCATCCGGCGGCGCATCGCCCAGGGGGAGCCAGTCGAAAAAGCCATCTCAGGAGCTATCGCCGAACTGACCAGGCTCTTCCGGGAACTGAAAGACCCCCTCCTGCGCGAGCGCCAGACCGACCTGGAGGATATCGGGCGCAGGCTTTCAGGCCGCCTCCGAAAGCCTCCCCTCTCTGCCTGCCCTCCGGAGCAAGGGATTCTGGTGGCCCGCGAGCTTTTCCCTTCCGATATCGCAGGCATGAACCCGGAGCAGTATGCCGGTTTCGCGACCGATCTGGGCACTCCCACCTCCCATGCCGCCATCCTTGCCCGATCCCTGGGCTTTCCCGGCGTCTTCGGCCTCAAAGACATCACGCGCTACCTCCGGCCCGGAGACATCCTTATTATTGACGGCACGGCTGGCGCGGTCTACCTCGACCCCGACCGCGAAACCCTCCGCCGATACGCCTCCCGGACGGAGGATACGGCCCGCCTCCCGATTCTGCGCGGCCCGGTCATGACCGCCCACGGCGTTCTCATCCTTGTCAAGGCCAATATCGGCTCGGCAGGCGGCTCCCGCCAGGCGCTGGAGATGGGGGCGGACGGCATCGGCGTGGTTCGCACCGAATTTCTCTTCCAGGACAGGGAGCGGCTGCCGGACGAGGAGGAGCAGCTGGCCGCCTACCGGCAGATCGCGGAAGGGATGGAAGGCAGGCCTGTGATTATCCGCACCCTGGACGCCGGTTCGGACAAGCCCCTCCCCTGCCTGCCCCTGGAGCCGGAGGCCAACCCCGCTCTCGGCTGGCGCGGCATCCGCTTATCCCTGGAGATGCCCGATACCTTCCTGCCCCAGGTCCGCGCCATCCTGCGGGCTTCCGCTTTCGGCCCGGTGGGCGTGATGTTCCCGATGATCGCCACCCTGGAGGAGTTCCTTAAGGCCAGAGAGATGGCGGAATCGGCCCTCCAGGAGTTGCGCCGCCAGGGGCGCGACATCCCGCCCGTCCCCATCGGCACGATGATCGAGATTCCGTCCTCCGCCCTCATCGCCGACGCTCTGGCCCGCGAAGCCGACTTCCTCAGCATCGGTACCAACGACCTCATCCAATACGCTTTCGCCGCCGACCGGGCAAACCCCAAAGTGGCCTCCCTGACCGACCCACGCCATGAAGCTGTCCTCCGACTGATCGGTATGGTCTCCGAGGCCGGGCGCGCTCACGGCAAGCCGGTCAGCGTCTGCGGCGAAATGGCCGCAGATCCCGAATCCGTCCCCTTTCTCCTCCGCCTGGGCATCACCGAACTCAGCGTCAGCCCTGTCTTCATCCCCGCCCTCAAGCGCCAAATTTCCAAACTCGACCTCGTATAACCAAACCACCCGGTTTCAGCAGGAAAAGATTCGCTGCAAGGGAATTACAAAGGTGTGTTACCTCGGAAGATATTTGCAACGTGCTATCGCTCCTTTTCAGACGGACTGAGCAATATGTTTTATGCTGCATATTCTAGTCTAGAGCTGATATATAAAGAAAAACTATAATCCTTGATTTTTTACTTCAACATATGCTGGAGCAAAAGAGTTTATTGTTCTTGAAAAAGATTCCCCTTCCATAAGATCAGTTTCACAGCAAGACGACCGACGACACTGCTTGGCACTTGAGATATTTCTGATTTTGCGGGGACATCTTCTGGTCACCTGAGGCGTATGGTGGTTTTTCACCGGACCAGGAGATGTGCCGGCGGTCTTTGAAGCATGGCTGGGTGGCATATTCTTACTTCAAGTGGCTAATTTCGCTCAACGCGTTGAAAGTCTATGCGAATGCCGAACCGTAATAAAGCCTAACGCCGTGCAAGGTCACATTATCTACTTCCATTGGTTCAGTCTGCAATCCTCAGCAGTTTACTTATTTTTCTGCTTACAGGACGATGGATTTTTATAGGCGGGGCGTATCTTTGTTCGGTTATAGCAATGTCTGTCTGGCGTTTGAGCCGTATCGCACAACAAAATGGCTGAACAGGATGCCTCTTGGGCAGATATTTTCATGTGAAAGCCCTGTTCAAGCTTTCAAATCCGGATCGTTGCGGTATTCGGGCGAATCTATTCTGTCTTTTGTTATCGCCGGACTAGGCCTGAAATCGTTCGCGGAAGGCGGCCAGTCTGTATCCAATTCGCTTTCGAAATGAGAGATGAAACGGACAGCATGAGGCTTGCCCTGGCAATCCTGGCCCTTTCCCTGAAGGCGGCGGTTCCCTGGCCGTACTCTGGGGCAGGCCGGCGCGAAAGCTGGATATCCCGCATATCAAAGCTATGACCTGATGGGAAATCCCATGAGGCCGCCTGCCTTGTGCCCTGATGAGCCTATCTATATCGCCGCGCCCGGCCTGCCGGCGCATGCGTTGGAAAAGGCGTTGAGCAAGCATTTGTTCTGAAGGCCGTGCTTTGTATAGCCCCATCTTCGGTTAAAATTACGAAGGCACCTACATAAAAGGAGGCATGAGATTCATGCAGATGTCTCGTTTCAAGATGTTTTTTGCCGCGGCGCTTCTGGTGGCCTTTGCCATCACAGCGGCGGCGCAGGAGGCGGAGAGGCCCTTCCTCAGCCCAATATTCGGCAGCCATATGGTGATTCAGCGCGATATGAAGGTTCCGGTCTGGGGCTGGACGAGGCCGGGCCGCCATGTGGCGGTCAGGATGGGCGAGAAGACGGTATCGGCCTGGGGGGACAATAACGGCAAGTGGATGGTCCGCATCGGCCCTTTCAAGGCGGGCGGCCCTTACCAGATGCGGGTGTCCGGGCTGAGCGAAATCGTCCTGGACGATGTTTTAGTCGGCGATGTCTGGGTGGCTGCCGGCCAGTCCAATATGGAGTGGCCTGTGATGATTTCAGACAATCCCGAACAGGAAATCGCCCAGGCGAACCACCCGCAGATAAGGCTCTTTACAGTGGGCAAGAAGGTGGCCCTGGAGCCGCAGGAATCTCTGGACGGTCAGTGGCAGCCCTGCACCCCTCAGACGGTCGGCGGCTTTTCGGCGGTCGCCTACTTCTTCGGCAGGCACTTGCAGCAGGAACTCGGCGTCCCCATCGGCCTGATCAACACCTCCTGGGGCGGAACCCCCGCTGAGTCCTGGACCAGCGCCCCGGCCCTCAGAGCGATGCCGGACTACCGGCCCGCTATCCAGCAGCTGGAAGAAATCCTTGCCGACCGGGGTAACCTGACCGTCTCCTACGAACAGCAGGTGGCCGCCTGGTGGGATCGAAACGACCCCGGCTCCGGAGCGGGCTGGCAGGATCCCGATGCCGATACGTCCGTCTGGAAGCCGATCACTCTGCCCGCCACTATCGAAGCATCGGGCCTGCCCGATTTCGACGGCGTTTTCTGGCTCCGAGAAGACCTTGACCTGCCCGAAGCCGCCACAGGCAGAGAAGCGGCCCTGAACCTCGGCCCCATCGATGACCGGGATACCGCCTGGGTCAACGGCGTCAAGGTCGGGGAAACCGGGCAGTATAATGCGCCGCGCCAGTACAAAATCCCTGCCGGAATCCTGAAAGCGGGCCGGAACGTGATTGCCGTCCGGGTGCTGGACACCGGAGGAACAGGCGGCCTCACTGGGACGGCGGAGCAGTTGTCCCTTCAGATCGCGGATCAATCCCCGATCTCGCTGGCAGGCGCGTGGGCCTACAAAGAAAGCGCCGCTTTGAGCAAAACCGCGCCCTTCCCCGTTCAGTGGCAGAACAATCCCCACCAACCGACCGTGCTGTATAACGGCATGATCGCCCCGGTGCTTCCCTATAGCATCAAAGGTGCGATCTGGTACCAGGGCGAGTCCAATGCAGGGAAGGCCTATCAATACAGAACGCTTCTCCCCACCATGATTCGCGACTGGCGCTCTCGCTGGGACGTGGGAGCTTTTCCTTTCTATATCGTCCAGTTGGCGAACTTCATGGAATCCAAGCCCCAGCCTGATGAGGATGCCTGGGCCGAACTGCGCGAAGCCCAATCGATAACCTCCCGCAATCTGCCGAACACCGGCATCGCGGTCATCATCGATATTGGAGAGGCGGCGGACATTCATCCCCGAAACAAGCAGGATGTGGGCAAGAGGCTGGCCCTTGCGGCCCTGGCTCAAACCTATGGCCGCAAGATCGAATATTCCGGCCCCCTTTATCGCTCCATGAAGCGCGAGGGCAAAGCCATTCGCCTCTTCTTCGACCATGCGGGCGGTGGTCTGGTCGCTAGAGGCGGCAAACTCACGGGCTTTGCCATCGCCGGCCAAGACCGCCGCTTCGTCTGGGCCGACGCCGAAATTCAGGGCAACACCATCCTGATCTCCTCCCCGCAGGTCGCTAGGCCCGCAGCCGCCCGCTACGCCTGGGCCGCCAACCCGGTCTGCAACCTCTACAGCCAGGCCGGCCTGCCTGCTTCCCCCTTCCGCACCGACACCTGGCCGGGCATCACGGCCAATAACAAGTAACCTCGGTCGGCGCAAGACAAAGCAGGCTGCTCTTTGAACACAGATGAACAACGGATAAAAGCAGGCTGTTTTCGAATGTTTTTCATCCGCTTTTATCCGTTCTGATCGGTGTTCACCTGTGTTCAAAGAGCAGCCTAACACCTCCCACCTATGCCCCATATGCGCCCGGTGGCATCTTGGGTTATAATATAGGTATGGAAACCAGAATCGAGCATGACCTGCTGGGGGAGATGGAGGTTCCTGCGGGCGCGTATTACGGGATTCACAGCCTGAGAGCGCACCGGAATTTCAACCTGTTGGGCCTGCGCCTTCACCCGGAACTCATCCGCGCCCTGGCCGAAGTCAAGAAAGCCTGCGCCCTGACGAACCGGATGACCGGCTACCTGGACAAAGCGCAGGCCGGGGCTATCGCCACCGCCTGTGACGAAATCGCGGGCGGGGCGCTGCGGGACGAGTTCATCACCGATGTCTTCCAGGGCGGGGCGGGCACTTCGGCCAATATGAACGCCAACGAGGTGATCGCCAACCGGGCTATCGAGCTTCTGGGAGGGGAAAAGGGCGATTACGCACTGGTGCATCCACTCGATCATGTCAACCTCTCCCAGTCCACGAACGATGTTTTCCCCACTGCCGTTAAGCTCGCCGCCATCCGCCTTCTCCTCCCGGCGAGCCAGGCGATGGCCGATCTCCAGAGCGTCCTTCAGGAGAAGGAAAGGGAGTTTGCGGGCATCCTCAAAACGGGCAGGACAGAAATGCAGGACGCCGTGCCGATTCTTCTCGGGCAGGAGTTTGCGGCCTGGGCGCAGGCCGTCCAGCGCGACTGGTGGCGGCTCTACAAGGTGGAGGAACGCCTGCGGCAGGTGAATCTGGGCGGCACGGCCATCGGAACGGGACTGAATGCCGACCGGCGCTATGTATACCGGGTGGTGGAAACGCTGAGGGAGATCGTCCAGATTCCCCTGGCCCGCGCCGAAAATATGATCGAGGCCACCCAGAACTGCGATATCTTTGCGGAAGTTTCGGGAATGTTGAAGGCGGCGGCGGTGAACCTGCACAAGATCGCCTCCGACCTGCGCCTTCTCGGTTCCGGGCCGAAAACCGGCATCGGGGAGGTGAAGCTGCCGCCCCTCCAGGCAGGCAGTTCCATCATGCCCGGCAAGGTGAACCCGGTCGCCACGGAGGCGGTCAGCCAGGCCGCCTTCCAGATCATCGCCTGTGACCAGGCCGTCACTCTGGCTGCCATGAGCGGGCAACTGGAGCTGAACGCCTTCCTGCCTCTGCTCTCGCACAACCTCTTCCAATCGCTCGATCTGCTCAAAAACGCCGCCCTGCTGCTGGCCGAAAAGTGCGTCGCCGGCATCGAAGCCGACGAATCCCGGTGCCGGGATCTCGCGGAACACAGTTTCATCATGCTGACCGCTCTCAGTCCCTACATCGGCTACGAAGCCGCCTCCGACATCGCCCGGGAGGCCGAAGCCGCCGGAAAAACCGTTCGCGAAGTCACTCTGGCAAAAGGCATCCTGCCTCCCGATCAGGTGGAAGCGATCCTCGACCCGCTGGAAATGACCAGGCCGGGGATAGCGGGCCGGAAGAAGGCGGGAAGGCAGGCGTAAGGGGCAGGCAATCAAAGATCAGCGATATTGAAAATATCATCTCCCAGGAGTCTCCATGGCAAAACTCAATGAAGCCCCTTCTTCGGAGAGGGCGCATATCTCGATTTTCGGGCGGCGGAATGCGGGGAAGTCCAGCCTCATCAATGCCCTGACCAACCAACAGTTGGCGATAGTTTCCGATGTGCCTGGGACGACCACCGATCCGGTCTCTAAGTCGATGGAAATCCTGCCCATCGGCCCGGTGGTATTGACCGACACCGCCGGGATCGATGATACAGGCGACCTGGGGCGCATGAGGGTAGAAAAGACCCTGCGGGTGCTGGAGAAGACCGACCTGGCCGTCCTGATCGTGGAGAGCGGCCAGCAACCGGGAGAGTTCGAGGAAGACCTGGTCAGGCGGATCAAGGAACGGGATATTCCCCTGATCGTTTCGGCCAGCAAAATCGATTTGTGCCCCGATACCGGCGCGATCCGCAGGTGGGCCATCGAGCGGAGCGCCCTCTTTGTGCCCGTAAGCGCGGCCACCTGCGAGGGCATCGAATCCCTGAAGGCCGCGCTGGGGCAGATATCGCCCACCGGCCTGCCGGAGCCGACCGTGATCGGAGACCTGATCACCGGAGGAGACATTGTAGTGCTGGTGGTTCCCATCGACAAGGCTGCCCCGAAAGGCCGCCTGATTCTCCCCCAGGTGATGACCCTCCGGGACGCCCTGGATCATGACGCCATCGCAGTCACGGTCAAGGAACGGGAGCTTTCGGCCTGTCTCGCCACCCTGGGCCGCAAGCCGAAGCTGGTGGTCACCGATTCCCAGGTCTTTTTGAAGGTGGATGCGGACACTCCCAGGGATGTCTGGATGACCAGCTTCTCGATTCTGATGGCCCGCTTCCGGGGCGACCTGCCCGCATTCGTGGCCGGGGCCAAAGCAGTCGAGCGCCTGAAGCGCAGCGACCGGGTGCTGATCGCCGAAGCCTGCACCCACCACACGCAGGCGGACGATATCGGAAAGGTGCAGATTCCCCGGTGGCTTCGTCAGATGGTGGGCGGAGATCTGGAGTTCGGCTTCGCCTCCGGCAAGGATTTCCCGCCCGATGTGGCCTCTTACGACCTGATCGTCCACTGCGGCGGCTGTATGATCAACAAGCGGGAGATGCAGTACCGCCAGCGCGTCGCCGCCGCAGCAGGCGTTCCCATGACCAACTACGGCGTCCTCCTGGCCCACGTCCACGGCATCCTGGATCGCGCTCTGGAACCGTTCCCCCTGGCAAAGCTGGCCCTCGAAGAATCGGAAGAAATGCCGGGATTAAAGCTGGAGCGTACAACGTTTTAGAAACCGGACTTCCGCTTGCGCTCAAGAAGCCTCCTATAGGGATGCAGTCTGCGAGGAGTACAGCAACGTGGCAATCTCCGGTATAACGAATATACGAAGGCTCTGCCTGTTGGCCTGACCCTGGAGATGGCTTCGGGCTTTGCCCTCGCAGACTGCATCGACTACGGACGTGAAGATTGCTTCGTCGCTGTCGCTCCTCGCAATGACATCAAAGTCCTGAAAATATAAAGGGACAGGCTCAGCGCCTGCCCCTTTTGTTCACATCAAAATGCCCTTCGATATGCCACACCGAACCAGGTGTGATCTCCGTAGGTGCCTCCCTTGATGGTCAGGCCGGTGTTCTTCGGCATGTAAGTGATGCCGGTGATCGTGTCCTGGCCGTCGTTCAGGAGGATCCCGCCGAACTCCGGGTGGAAGAGGAACTGCAATCCGCCGAACAGCCCTTCATGGCGTTTCTCGCCCAGAAGCGTCCAGTCCTCCGTTCCCAGGCTCAGATGCGCCCGCACCAACGGCGGGCCGGGAGCTGCCGGGTTCATAAAGAACGTCTTCGCCGCCGACACGAAGAAGGAACGCTTCCGACTCTTGGCCCTCAAATCGACCGGAGCGCCCGGCGGATTGATGATGGTCGCCTCCCCACCGAGGTTGCGGACGCCGGCCACCAGGTCGGGCAGAACCTTCGTTTCCGAAAGCAGCCTGACCGAGCCGACCAGAACGATGGAGGTTTCATTGTTATCGACCGCGGCCCGGTGAATATCCAGCTCCACCTTGTCCGTCAGCCCGATATAGGCCGTCTGATACTGCACGAAGCGCGGCGCAGGAGACTGGTTGTCCAGGTCGAGATAGTAGAGGGCGACATCTACCTCCCGTGCCTTCAGTTGGTTGGCGGTCGGCATGGTGACGATATCATCGGCCAGGGCCGCGCCTGCCAGCAGCAACGCGAAAAGGATCAGCAAATAACGCATCGTTTCACCTCCTTCCGTGGAGCAGGCCGTGGCAAACCCGCATATTCGCCTTTTGACAGGTAGACATAATATTTGGCGCGGACGGCGGCAAATCCTCCCGGATGGCTGGCGGCCTCTGGCTTTATTGGTTATTTTCGCTCTTGATTTCGCCTAACGCGAGACCTCCCCTCTCTTCTTCGCATAAAGCGCCACCGCTTCTCCCATCATCCTGAAGGCGATCTCCGCCTGTGGCGGCAGGTCTCCGGAGAAGGCGCAGTCGAAAGCGACAGGCTGTTTTCCGGGGGCGATCTTCGGGACCGGCGCATCGGCTTTGACGATCTGGAGCAGATTGCCGTTCGCATCGAAGGCCTTCGCCGATTCGGTTCCGTCGCAGACGAGACACTGACCCGGCTTGAGTTCGACTGGAAAAGAGGCGCGCTGATAATTGCCTATCTCCAGAGAAGGGTTCCGGACAGCCGCATCCGCCGCCCCTCCCGGATTGAGAACCCGGAGGGTGAATTACAGAGGCTGCGCCCCGTACGGATTCTCCGGGCCCCAGCGCGATGCGGTGGGCTGGCCCGGCTGGAGCATCCGCTTCTCGTGCCGGTAGGCTTCGGTGCAGGCGATAGGGGTTAGTTTCCACTCGCCTGCACCCGGACGCTCCAGGTGAAACTCTTTTTTGGTATCGCGCAGATCGGCTTTCAACTCATCCGAGAAGGCTCCGGCATGGCGGGCGGATTCCCACTCGCGAATGGCTTTGAGAATGGCCGGGTGGCGGCATTCTTTTTTAGGGCCTCCGGGCTGGCGGTGAGGGCGAACCCGACGTCGAAACCAGCGCACCGGGCCAGAAGCCATTCGATATCGGCCCGGTCGGTCGCCTGCCGGGAGCCGGTATAGGCGGACAGTATGAACCAGCCCATCATAGCGGGCATGAGGTTGCGGCGAAAATATTCCTGGTTTCTCAGCCGGTGTTCGAGCTGGCTGGCGCGGAAGCCCGCATACCACGGCTCGCCCCAGTTCATCCGGGTATTGATATGCCAGTAGAAGTGGGCCGGGGTGCTGGAATCGTTGATGACCTCCACCTTGGGCAAACCGCCCGTCCCGTACCACGCCCACCGTCTCCTGGATGATCGTCGGATACGGCCCCCAGACCGCCGCCTGCGCCTTGCCCGAAGGCTCAAGGGAGAGGATTTCAAAGGCAAGATAGGCGCGAGCCGCCTTGGCCTGCACCTTTACCGTGACGCCGCTCCGCGCATAGGTGAAAGTCAGGAGACGCCCGTCTTTGGAAACGGCCATAGAGGCTGGCGGCTCTATCTGCCCTCCCGCCCAAAGGCTCAGCAAGGGAGCGTTCCGGCCCGTAGCAAGGTATTCCCTGTCATGCGCCGAGTCGTAAAGGCTCTCCGCCGCGTCGGTATCGCCGATACGGATGGAGAGATGGGCCGTCTTACAGGCTGCGGCGGCATTCGCCCGGGCCGGCAGAAGCAGGACAGGCAGGCCAATCGAAAGCAGGCAAAGCCACAGGTTCATGAGTTTATCTCCTTGTAAGGTTGTTCCAGGAAACCTTACGCTTGCATAATGGTAGCCGTGTCGATGCAGTCTGCGAGGAGCGTAAGCGACGAAGCAATCTCTAGGGTATCGCCCATGAGCAGAGCCTTCGCGCGCCTTTGGCGCAGACTGCATCGATGCACTCAGGCTCTCAAGAGGCAGCCACCCTGCCTGCGGGCGCGGCCCTCTTTGTATCAGCGGGTTTGATATGGAATTCCCGGAAGGCCGCTTCTCCCTCGTTGACGAAGACGCCCCAATCTCCTTTTTTGAAGGTGTAGAGCCGGGCGCTCATGGCGATTTTTTCAGCGGCGTAGACCTCGCAGACGGAGCCGTCCACAAAAACCTTCAAAGGGACGGGCTTGCCGGGCGCAAGGTCGAGGGGACTTTCCAGTTCGGCCATGCGAGGGGCATCGCCGGGGCGGGACCACATACCCAGCACAAGGCGGCTGCGGCCCGGCTCCAGCCGGATATAGCAGGCTGATTCCAGGTCTCCGCTGGCCCGGAGCATGATCCCGCAGCCCCGGGCATTCGGAGAGAACTCCGCAACGGCCTCGATTTTGCACAAAGAGGGCATCGACCCGGCAGGAGCGCAGCCGAAACCATCGGGAGCGGAGACGAGGAGGCTTTCCGGGCCGATTTCATAGCGCCCCAGGCCAGGGGTGAAACGGAAGGGGACCGGCTGGCCGAATACCCGGTCAATGGTTTCAGGAACCCGGACGCTCAGCGTGCCGTCCGGTTCCCGGATGATTTCTTGGACGACCAGGTTGCCTCCCCAGTGCCAGGCATGGTAATCTTTCTCCTGATCGCGGGTGGGGATCCAGCCGAGGAGGAAGCGCCGCTGGCCGTCCGAGGCGGTCTTGGCGGCATAGAAGGCCCGGCCATCGAATGTATCGTTTTGGGGATCATCCAGGGGCCGGAAAGGGATCGGCTCATCCGGTAGTGAGTAACCATGCGCTCGGTGAGGGTGGAAGAGAGAAGATACCACCAGCCTCCCATCCGGAAGAGGTCGGGGCATTCGTGGGTAAAGTAAAGGCCGGGCGACCAGAGCGGCTCCCGAACCTCCCAGGTTTTCAGGCCCTTCGAGGCGCAGAGGGCGGTGCAGCCGCGCCTGCGGGAGGGGCCGCTCAGGACGCGGGCGGCCATGAGCATCCAGTATTCTCCGGCCTCCTCATTCCGGAAAACAAAGGGGTCTCACCAGTCGTGCGGCTCGAAGCGGTTTGCGGCGCAAAGAAGGGGTCTTCAGGGATTTTTTCCAGGTCAGCAGATCGTCGCTGGCAGCGTGTATGATGGCCTGCTGGGGCTTCCTTTGCGCCGGGAAGTAGCCGTGAGGTCCTGTTCGTCCTGAGCCCCCCGGGGCAGCACTTCTCCGTGTTCGGTAAAGCGGACAAAATCTTCTGTACTGACCAGATACCAGGGCGTGCCCTCGCCGTGATTCGCCGCATCGCGCCAGTCGTGAAGATAGAAGAGATGAAACTGCCCTCCACCGCAGAAGGGGATGAAGTCGGCGGCCCAGGCTCCGACCGGTTTGTAAAAGAAATTACTCATAGCTGTCTCCTCCGGCGTCATTTACTGCCGTCCGGCTCGCCAGTGAGTCGAAAACTCCTTGCCGGGGAAACCTTACCGCCGGGAGGATTCGCGGATGACGAGCCTTGCCTGGAGTACCGTTTGCTGCAAGGGAAGGGAGGGATCGGCCATGCGCCGCTTGAGGTACTCCCACCCCAGGCGACACATCTCTTCAGAGGGTTGCGCGACGGTGCTGATAGGGGTGTCCAGGTATTCCGTATCCTCGATGCCGTCGCAGCCTACCAGAGCCACATCATCGGGAATCCTGATCCCCAGGTCTCGCAGGCCTCGATATGCGCCGATAGCGCCATCATCGTTGTGGCAAAAAATAGCTTCCGGGCAGCCATGGGCCTTCACGTAATCCCGGACCACGCTGCGAGTGCAGGCGCGCAGGCCGTTGGGAACGATAATATACTCAGGCTCTAGCCCGGCCTCCCGCACGGCACGGGTGTAGATACTATGGCGCTGATCGGGTTCTGCGATGCCCAGGTAGGCTACTCGTCGGGGGCCTGGCTCCAGCAGGTGGCTCATGACCTCTGTCGCGGCGGCATTCAGGTCGACTCCCACATAATCCACCGATGGATCATAAAACACGCCCAGCGTAACGACCGGCATCGGAAGAGCGGAAAGCGGTGTGCCCATCGATCTCAAGAGATCCACGGCGATAATGCCGTCCGAAGGCCAGCCCGAAACCTCGGAACTGCCCAGCAGCAGGCCCGTCTCCCCGGAATAGGCGCTGATGACCATTTCATAATTGTTCTCCCAGACATGCTGCTGGAAGTAATAGACCATCCTGCCGTAGAAAGGCGCATGAGTCTCGTTGATCCAGAGGGTGATCATGTGGGTGCGCCCGCCCGCCAGCGCCCGGGCCAGGCGGTTCGGGTAATAACCCATCTCCTGGGCCGCTGTCAGGACACGCTCGCGGGTACCTTGAGAGATAAAAGTGTCTTGCTTGCTGTTCAGCACCCGGGATACCGTAGTGTGCGACACCCCTAACTGTCTGGCGATATCCCGAATTGTGACCGGCATGGTTGAACTCCCTGGAAAACGGATGGGTGGCAGCGTAATACAAGCATAGAGCAGGGGCAGGCATGTATCTACACCATAGGTATCAAGATAAGGGGAAACATCATCCGGTCATGGGGGGTGAGGTAACGGTCTCCCAAGTCCCGCCCCTGCGAGGCAGGCAGCCTTATCTTGATACCTACGAGGCGGATATGTATGTCTATCCCTACTCAGGGCGTAACGAGCTTTTTCGCCCTCAAACAGGTTGGATATAAAGCACGGATACGACTAAGGAGTAACGACTTGAATATACTTGGCATTGAAATCCGAGCTGCCAATCTGCGAACTGGGCAACCACTTGGCATGGCCGTCCATGAAGGCAAGGTTCGCGCCTCCTTGATGGCGGGCATTCTCAGGAAGGCGTAAAGTTTCATCGCACATAGCCGCACAGACTTTAGGATAAGCGATGAACCAGCAGCAAGCAAACCAGGTAGAAGAATCCGCTACCATCACAATTTCGGAGGGATTCTGAAATTTAGCAATCCTAATCTCCCGGTTAGCTTTTTCACACCAGTGCGGGCAGAGGCTACATGCAGGCACACCGTAATCGATAGCATCGGCGGTCGCGCTGGCGGAAGGGCACTTCAGGATGGCTTTGCTCTTCAGATAGGGCTGCACCACCTCATGCCAGTAAATTGGCGTAGGGGTGCGGACGGAGAGTGGCAAGCATTCGTCGTAATCCTGGGAGTACATCATGAAGCCGTTGGCAAGCTGCTTCAGGTTGCTGAGACAACTGATGGAACGGGCCTTTTCCCGCGCCTGGGCAAAGACCGGGAAAAGGATAGCGGCTAGGATCGCAATGATCGCGATGACGACAAGCAGTTCAATCAGCGTAAAACCGCTCTTCTTGGTCATAAAGGTTCCTCCTTTGTATGATCGGCCGTAATCGGGAATCCGCACCCGGTAAACTAAGAAATTATATCATTTATACGCGGAGTTGTCAAGAGATTCCACGGAAAATTTGGGATTACTGCAAGCTGATTCCTATAATTCTCTATCCCCTTTCTCAAACTTTCAGTAGTCCGCCCGCGAAAGCACAGGCAAACATGGCCTTTTCCCTCAAAGGTGACCTGAGAGCGTGCCTTGATTGGAGTATTTTTATTTCTTCATAACTTTCTCATCTTTAACTGTTATGATATCTTGAGTAGCAGTAGCCAGAAGATGATGAGACCCGTTGTTTGCCTCAGCACAAGCACACATCCAAGGATATCGCTAAGGAGACCAACAAGATGATCGGCAAATCGATTTCCTCCCTTTTCCTGGCCGGGATACTGGTACTGTTCTGTTGTAGAACGGGAATGGGTCAGGGCTTCTCCGGCGCTCCGGGGGCTGGCGGCCCCCAACCGCCGGTCGGGCAGCGGCGAGTACTTACCCGGCAGTTCGATAGAAATCGCAATGGCCGCCTCGACAGGGCGGAACGGAGGAGCGCGCGCCTCTTCCTGAAGAGAGAGATGGAAGCGTTCGCTCTCCAGTACGGCGGAGGGCCATTCGGAGGCGGATTCCCAGGATTCAACCGCCCGGCGATCCGGACTCCCATGCGCGGCCTGAAGGTAAAACCTGGGATCGCCAAGGTCTACCGCAACGCCTCACTCTACGATGCGAATGTGCTGCGTACCCTTTTCCTCGACTTTGAAAATCCTGACTGGGAAGCGGAACTTCAGGAGTTCCACGGCACCGATGTACTGCTGCCCGCCACCCTCACCGTTGACGGACGCCGCTACCCGAATGTCGGCGTCCGGTTTCGCGGCAACACCTCTTACTACATGGTTCCGGCCGGCTATAAGCGTTCGCTGGATGTCAAACTCGACCTGGGCGACAAGAAGCAGAAGCTGTACGGATATAAGTCGCTGAACCTGATCAATAACCACGGCGACCCATCCCTGATGGCCTCTGTACTCTACTCGCGCCTGGCACGCGACTATACCGCCGCTCCGAAGGCGAACTTCGTGCAGGTGGTCATCAACGGCGAGAGCTGGGGAATTTACACCAATATACAGCAGTTTGATAAAACATTCCTGAAAGAAAACTATGGAGATACTAAGGGATCGCGCTGGAAGGTGCCGGGGAATCCTTTCGGCGGCGGCGGACTGAACTACCTCGGCGAAGACATGGCCGTATATAAATCACATTACGAGTTAAAGCAGGGAGGCGCGAAAGCGTGGAAGCGGCTGATCACCTTATGCCGCCTTCTAAGCAAAACCCCACCTGATCGCCTGGAGGCCATCCTCAAGCCTATCCTGGACGTGGACAGCACACTGTGGTTCCTGGCGGCAGACATGGTGGTGCTGAATCTGGACGGCTACTGGCTGCGCGCCAGCGATTACAACCTTTATATGGATGATAAAGGTATCTTCCATGTTTCGCCCTATGATATGAATGCGTCATTCTATTCGGACCGCTGGCCCGTCTTTGGTCCCCCGCCCGGCGGTTTCGGTGGTCCCCCTGAAGGGGGCTTTGGCAGCCCTCCGCCCGGCGGTTTCGGTGGTCCCCCGGCAGGCGGTCCGGGCATGGGGTTTCAGATGGCAGGAGTCCAGACCGACCCGCTGACAGCGATTGACGCCGATAAGGCATTGCGCTGCCGCCTGCTGGCCGTTCCTGCCCTGCGGTCTCGTTATTTGCACCATGTGCAGGCCATCGCGCGCAAGTGGCTGGATTGGAAAACACTCGGTCCTCTCGTGGCTGGATATCGGGCGCTCATCGCCGCCGAGGTCAAGCGAGACACGCGCAAGCTTGCCTCCTATGAGGAGTTTCTGCAGGCGACTTCAGATAAAGCTGAGACTTCTGCTGCGGGCGGCGAATGGCCCGGACAGATGAACCTGCGTGCTTTTGCCGAGAAGCGGCGGGAGTATCTCTTGAATTATGTGGAAAACGGCACGGTCGCTTTGAAGCGACCCGCCACCGGGTTATAACCCAAGGAGAGCGAGCCATGGAGCATAGCACACTGCCCATCACGCTGACGATCCCTCTGGAGACATCCGAAAGCCCGCCCAGTGTGGAGCGGGCATCTGTAATCTCCGAAAAAGAGGGAGTGAACTGGTATCTGTCCCCTTCTCTCTCGACAGCAAAAGCGCAGGCAGGGGCCTATGAGATTAAGCAGCGGATCGGATACTCACAGGCAGAGAGAGTTCTCTCCTGGGCTCGCCAGCACCTGATACTCGATCCTCACATCGATCCCGCACTGAGGAATGCATATCGGGTACTTACCATTTACTTCGATACAGAGCAGATAGATGTCTATCGCCAGACTCCCGCCTACGCGTACTGTAAGTTCCGCCTGAGGCGATATGGTGGTGACGATAAGGTGTATCTGGAGCGTAAGGACAAGAGAGAGGGACAAGTGAGGAAGCAGCGGACCCGAATTGCCGCCAGTGAGTTGGACCGGCTGTGCGAATTCGCGCATGGCAGCGAGTGGGCGGGGGACTGGTTTAGACAGCAGGTGCAGGAGCTGCATCTGGCCCCAAGCTGCTTGATTCGCTACGACCGAGTTGCCTACGTAAGTTCGGGTGAGAACGGCCCGGTTCGCCTGACCCTGGACAGAAATCTGTACTGCTGGCAGACAGGGTACTATTTTGAGGAGGCCGGACCTCGCCGACAATTCCTGGAGGACGAGATGATACTGGAGATCAAGTTCCATACCGCGCTTCCGGCGCTGTTTCAGGCTATGTTGACCAGCATGGAGATCAGACCCGATGATGTGTCCAAGTACCGTTGCGGCGTCGAGGCACTCGGGATGGCCCAGACGGCCTGGGGCTTATCCTCTATCAGCGCAAAGACGGCTAATTCGTTGAGCCGACCATGAGTCAAAGACCTCCTCTGGAAAATCCCAGCCTTCAGCGCAGGCTGGCCCAGGAGGCCAGACCCTATGCGCCTCATCTTGTGGCGCTTCTGTTCCTCGAATTGCTGGCGACGCCGGTGGCCCTGCTGTCACCCATCCCGCTGCAAGTCGCAGTAGATTGCGTTGTGCATGGCAGGCCGGTTCCGGGCTTCCTGCAATGGATGCTTGGGAGCCACCCTGAGACACCGCAGGATCTGCTGCCAGGAGTATGCATGGTTTCGCTAGCCATCGCGCTCCTAGGCCAGATCCGCATCCTGCTCAGCACACTGCTTTCCACTCTCACAGGCCAGCGCCTCATGCTCGGTTTCCGATCCCGCCTATTCCGCCATGCCCAGGAGTTATCGATCTCCTATCACACGAATCGCACTTCCACGGATGCACTCTATCGTATTCAGTCAGATGCCTCAGCGATTGAGTCGGTCCTTACCGATGCGGCGATCCCCGCCCTCTCTTCGGCCTTCACTTTGGTCTGCATGCTTGTCGTACTGCTGCGCCTTGATCTTCGTATCGGCAGCATTGCTCTTGTGGTTACCCCTCTGCTTTTCGTACTCTCCCGATGGTCGCGGCCCACGCTTCGGGCACGATCACGCCAGATTAAGGAGCAGGAAAGCCGGGCGCTGGGTGTCGTGCAGGAAACTCTGGGGCTACTGCCGGTGGTCAAGGTATTCGGCCAGCAGGAGCGTGAAGAGAAGCGATTTACCACTCTGGCAGCACAATGCGTGAGTGCGCGCATCCGCCTGAGCCTGCTGGAGAATTCCATCGGTCTGTGCATCAATATGATCACGGCTGGCGGTGTGGCCCTGGTGTTTTACGTGGGCATCAGCGACGTCCTCAAGGACGCTCTCACTCTGGGACAGTTGCTCCTGGTTCTGAGCTATGTATCGGAGCTTTATACGCCTTTGCGTACCGTAAGCCGGAAGCTGGTAGCCGTGCAGGCGCAGATGGCAAGCCTTGAGCGCGCTTACACCTTTCTACAAGAGCCGCCCGATGTCTCACAGCGCCCTGACGCTTTACCCATCAGGCGAGCCACCGGTCATATTGTCTTCCGCGGAGTAGGGTTCGACTATGGGGCGGCAAGAGCGGCACTTCAGGATATCTCCTTCGAGGTGGATCCCGGAGAGCGTGTCGGCATCGTGGGAGCAACCGGGTCGGGAAAAACCACCCTGACACATCTACTGCTACGGATCTATGACCCGACGGAGGGCGATATCCGGCTGGATGGCGTGGACCTGCGCGACTACCGAGTGCGCGACTTGCGCGATCAGTTTGCAGTTGTTTTCCAGGAGTCACTTCTCCTTTCCGGCACAATCCGGGAAAATATAGCCTATGGTGTCCCGGATGCTGAGCCGGAGGAAATCGAAGAGGCCGCTCGTGCAGCCAACGTGCATCACTTCATCAGCAGCCTGCCTGACGGCTATCACACACGCGTCGGAGAGCGCGGCATGGCGGTTTCGGGAGGGGAGCGCCAGCGCATCGCCCTGGCACGGGCCTTCCTAAAAAATGCCCCTATCCTCATTCTGGATGAGCCTACCAGTTCGGTAGATCGAGAGACAGAGGCCGCCGTCGTGGACGCTATCGGATGCCTGAGCCAAGGACGCACCACCTTTATCATCGCACATCGCCTCAACACGCTGCAAGGGTGCGACCTGGTTCTTCAGATTGAGGAGGGCAGGTTGGTCAGTTTCACCCGTAACCCTCTGGCAGTTCGCCGGCAGCGATAGCTGTAGGATCGGCCAACGCGGACTTTCCGCTGAAGAAGATGAATCTTGGTCCTGACCATATAGCCTGTACCTCTACCCATCGAGTACCAAGACTCGCCATTCCGCTTCTTCGTCCCAATTACCCCGTGTCGGTTCGAAGGTCGTAGTCATCACCCTCATGGCTTGACTATAAGAAGAACCTGCGCCTCTGCCCGGAACATAACCCCTTTTTGAAACGATATTGACATCAGCTAGGGACAACCTGATACAATGAAAGGGCGGGATTTCAGCCAATACCAGCCAGCGGGATATCGATACCATGGTTGAACAACGATAAGGAGCCGCCTCATGTGTTCCCAAGCTCTCGTTTTTTCCTTGTTTCTTGCCGGTCTTGCCGCTGCCTGCGCCGCATCGCCCGGCCCGGGCAGGCTCATACTGGCCGAGGACGGCCAGGACCGCTACCGCATCGTTGTCGGGGAAAAAGCCGCTCCGGGCGAGAAAGAAGCGGCGGCGGAATTGCAGTCCTACCTGAAGCGAATCGCCAAGGCCGACCTGCCGATTGCCAGCGACCGGCAGAAGCTCAGCCGGCATGAAATCATCGTGGGCAGGAACCGCCATTTATCCGCTTTGAGGACACCGATTCCCTGGAAAAAGCTGGGGGGCGAGGGGTTTGTCATCCGCGCTCCGGGAGACCGGCTCGTGATCGCCGGAGGGCCGGAAAAGGGAACGCTCTACGGGGTCTATACTTTTCTGGAGGAACATCTGGGCTGTCGGTGGTACAGTTCGAATGTGAATGTCATCCCCACCCTGAATCGTGTGGAAGTCGAGCCGATAGAGTCTGTTCAGACCCCCGCGTTCGCCTTTCGTTCGATTTTCTACCGGGACATGATGGATCAGGCCCTGTGCGCCCGCCTGAAGCCTGCCCGGAATGTGGCGATCCAGTTGTGCGATATCGAATGCCCGCGCGAGAACGCCGCCGCGCCTATCGCTTCGGCTCCCGAGAACACGCCCGCTTCCGGGAGGATGTGCGGGCCTGGGACAAGATTTGCGACAAACTGATCCTCTGGGACTATGTGATGCAGTTCGAAAACCTGATCAGCCCCTACCCTAACTTCCGGATGCTTCAGCCCAACATGCGCTTTTTCCGGGATAACCGCTCACAGGGCGTCTTCTCTCAAGAAAACCGGGAGTGGGGCGGGGAGTTCGCGGAGATGAGGAGATACCTCCTGGCGAAGCTGATGTGGAGCCCCGACTGCGACCTGGATGCCCTGATGAACGACTTCCTCCGGGGCTACTACAGCCCGGCGGCCCGCCCCATCCGCCGGTACATCGATCTTCTGCGAGATTCCCTCGAAGCGTCAGGGCTTCCCCTGTCCATAGATGCCCGCCCGAACAGCTATCGGGACGGCTATCTGTCCGAGGCGATGATGGGCCGCTACAACGCTCTTCCGATGAGGCCGAGCGGCTGGCTTCAGGCGATCCCGAAATACTCCTGCGTGCCCGCACAGCCCGGATGCCGCTGATGCACGCCCGGTTGGGACTCGGATACGGCGATGCGGACGCGCGGCTCGCGACCGCCCACCAGCTTTTCGAGATAGCCGACCGCACCAGGCTCCAGATGTTCGCCGAAGCGGGCCTGCCGTATCAGAGGAATTCGGTCAAACGCTATAAGACATATATCATAGCATCGCTGGAGCGGGAGAAGAAGGGATCGCCTTGATTCTCTATCCTCTCCTAACGTAGCGTATAAACCAGCACGTCGTACAGCTTACCCTGGCGGCTGAGCTGGCGTTGGAAGGTGGCTTCATGGTGGAAGCCAATGGATTCCAGCAAGGCGATGCGGGCTTCCGATTTGCGGTCCACGTAGCACTGTATTTTGGCCTCCGGGGTGTCCAGCTGTTCCCAGAGCATCTTGCCGCCCTCGATGAAATCGAAATGTAGGAAGAGATCGAAGAGGTAGACCTGGCTTCGCCAGCGGCTGTCCGGGGTGAACATGCCCCACCCGACCACTGCGCCCCGGGCGTTTTCCAGCAGAAGAGCCTGGTGGCTGTTCTGCCCCTCCACGGCCTCCTTGAAATAGAGGAAGCCCCCCTCAAAATTGGTCATGCCGTGGATATTGTAGGCCACGCTTCGCACGTAGTCCCCGCCTTCCAGCATCGACAGGGCTGTCATGGTGGCCCAGTGGTGCCAGGAAACCTGGGCGATGGTCACCGGAGAGCGGGCGAAAAAGCCTCCGAGGAAATTCTCGGAACTCACATACCGCATTGTCCCTGATCCCTCCTCGATCCCTCGAAAGCCGAAGCTGTGATAAATCCAGTAGGGCGGGCTGTCGAACCCGGTTCCCAGCGCCAGCATCCCGCCGCCGCGCCTGCGGAAGTCTTCCATCTGCTGCGCCATCACCGCCTGGCAGGCCCCTTTGCGCCTTTGATCGGGCAGAGTGTAGACATGGCCCAGGATGCCCACCCCTTCTGACTCCACGGTCATGATATTGGTGATGATATTGCCGCCCACCGCCCCGATATAAAAACGTGTCTCCAGACGGTCGAGGGGCTGGCGCATCGAAAGCTCGATATGCCGGTGGTAAAGGCCGCCCTTATGCCCCAGGAACGGCTCGATCTGCCCCTGGAATCGCTCCTCCGGCCCCTGAATGACCCCCATCTGCATAGTTTCCCCTGTTTTCAGGGTTGCGTCCGCGAGATGCCTGTACATGGATTCCCTGCCTCCTATCTGATAATCTTTCACGCAAAAGCTTCGGCTTGTGAAGGAACATATCCCCTGTAATTGCGTATAGGATAAGAAACCGCCTTCGCCCTCTTACCCGGTGGCCTCATCATCGGTCGGCGAAGTTCAACCGGAGTCCGCGCAGATGAGCGTATCGAACTCGACCTCTCTCCTTTCCCCCGACCGGCCTCATGACCGCATCCGGGCCGATTTCGACCACGACAGGCTGATCGATGCGCCGGATGTGGGGGACAGCTTCGGCATTATCCTGCCTTTCCCGGTCTCCCTGCTGGAGAGCTTTCTCACGGCCCGTTCCCTTCGAAGCCATGCCCGAAGGGACGCGGCAGGGCACGCTACGGATCGAGCCGGGCGGGGCTTTGCCCGAGTCGTTCTCTGTCATGAATAATCCGGGCTTGGCGTCCGGACACATTTCATCGATGCCTGGCACCCCTACCACGTCAATTCGGGCGGACTCCACTGCGGCACGAACGCCGTACGGCGGCTGCCGGAACCGGCCTGGTGGCGGTATTGAAGTGACAAGGAACGATCCTAACCTTGCGTCACTACCCGGTTTCTGCCACCTTTCCCGTCCGCTTGGCCTGTTCCGCTCTGCTCGTTTCTTCTTAATTTCTATGTCCGTATAGCTATTTTCTTTTCAAAAGGGCATCTACAGCGATTCACAATTCTTATTGTGCCACTTTTTTCCTCTTTCTCAGGATTGCCCGCAGCGAAGCATTCGATCCCGGCGATAACAAAAGGCCATCCGCCGGGTGCGGATGGCCGCGTTATTGCATCTTACAATCCAATCATCTATGAGTTCAGCCGTTCAGAAGTCTTGGCAGTATCGGCTCTCCGAAGTGGCTGGCATGGATCAGAACGGCTGCGGTTTGAATGGCTCTGGTCATGCTTTCGATATTTTCGGTGTCGGAAATGTCCTGCTGAAGTTTAGAAAGGTAATGCCTGGTGCGGCGAGCATCGGCGCACTGGCTCACATCGTACTGTCGGGTGAGGCTCTCGAATTCTTCCTCGTAATAGTCCAGGCGATTGTTGAGGACGACAACCAGCCTGTCCAGCGCATCCCTTAGATCCGAAACTGGTTCCGACATCTGGACGGCCCCCTTTCCTGCGAAAATCACGCCCGGTATGCTTTTGTGGAAATAATCCGGTTGCTCCTTTTGCCTTCTATCGTGTTACTATGATACCACAAAGATAGCCGTTATGCAACCCCCACAGGTGTTTTTTCTTCTGCCTGCGCGGATTCGCTCTTTACTGAGGAAGCGGCTCTCCGGACTTGCTGGCTTTCTATCAATTCCATCACATCGGAAAGCCGGAAGCGACGCTGGTTCCCGACAGTACGATAATGCTTGAGTAGCCCCCGATTGCTATATCGTCTCACGGTTGTCGGGCAAACATCCAGCAGCCGGGCCACTTCCTCCAGGGTCAAAGGAGGATCGATCAGCCTCTGGATCAATTCCTGCCGGCTTTCCTTGAAGGATTTTCTGTAGGAGTTCTGCGCCACTTCCTTTCCCTGGATGGAAGCGAGCCACTGCAACTGCTTGGGAGCATCGAAAATCCCCTGAGAAAGCGGAACGGCCTCTTCCGGCTTTGGCGGCTCTGACTTTGCCGATGCGCTGCCCCCGTTCGTTCCGGGAATCCGCTCTTTCTGCTCGGGCTGGACAGGCTCAGGCTTCGGGGCTATCTCCGATTTCCGCTCCGGTTCGGCCTTCGACGGAGGAGAAGCCATCGGGCGAACAGCCCCGGAAGAGGACGGCATCGGAACCGTTGCGAGGGCCGAAACATCCTGTTCTATCGATCTGGCCTCCAGGCGGCGGCGGCCGGTAAAAAAGTCATCCAATTCCGGCATCTCGATTTCATCGAAGCGAGGGGCGGAACGATCCGACTGCACCTCTCCGCGGGGTTCCGATGTGACAGGCCCGCCCGAAATATCGGCGATCTTCATGGGCTGCGGGTCGGGCGTTTCAAGAGGCTTCTGAGATGCCGCCTCCTCTCGTGCAGGCGGTTCCGTTTCCTGAACGGTCTTGCTCATCGGCCTGACCATGGGCCTGGGTTCCGATGTGCTGGAGGGCAGCCGCGCCTCGCTTTTTTCGGCAATCAACTCCGCTTCCGGTTCCGCACCGTCCGGCTTCTTCGTCTTGACCCGCTCCGCCTGATTGCTCAAATGCCTGTACCAATCCAGTAGGCGCATCCCAAATCCTCCTCCATCTCATCCGTTGCCTATAGGAATACAACTTTTCGCCAAAATCCTTAAGCATCTTTTTTAGTTTCGTGATCCATCTGAAAAATCCTGCTATGTTCTCAAAAAGAAACACCGACCTGAGCCGCGAGGGTTCAGGCCGGTGTAGGGAGGTCGCAACGGACAGACCGGCTTGGGGGAAGGGAGAATCGCGAGGGCAGCGACCGGCTCTCCCACGCGGTCCCCCGCGCAGTACCCCCGGCGCTGGCAGGCTTCACGGCTGTGTTCGGGATGGAGACAGGTGGGTTCCTGCCGCCTTGAC
>JADLDR010000006.1 GCA_020846535.1 Armatimonadota bacterium
CCTGACAAGCAATGTGCAGCAGGGAGGCTTCTACATCTGCAACTGCTGCCCGTGCTGCTGTAGGGTGCTGCGGGCCATCACCCGGCTGGGGATGCCGGCCTCGGAGGTCGTCAGCGCGCATTACCGCACCGAGATCGACCGGGAACGGTGCGCGGGCTGCGGGCGGTGCGCCGGGGATCGCTGCCCGGTCGGGGCTATCGAGGCCGGCGAGGCGGCCCACCGCGTCCGGATGGAGCGGTGCATCGGGTGCGGCCTGTGCGCCACGACCTGTCTCTCGGGCGCTATCCGGCTCTTCCACCGGGAGCACGGGGAATGGGCGGAGCCTCCCGCAAACGAGGCCGCCTGGCTCGACGAGCGAGGCCAAGCCAGGGGCGTGGACTTCAGCGCCTACCGGTGACTTGCCTTATGCTCATCGGGACAATCTTGCTGGCAGGCTCAGGGATACCGCGTCCGGGGCCAAAGCTGACAGTTGGCCTTCCGCTTCCTCGAAAGTGCCGCCCTCGATTCGGTCGCCGAGAACTCGATGGCAGGGTGAGGGATCCTGCCGGCTCCGCCGAATATCTTCCGTGACTTCCCGGCAGGAATCCCGGCTCGCAGCGCGAAAGGGGCAGGCAACTTCCCCTGTCCCGGCCTGGCGTCCGGAATCGGCCACAGCCGGGCCGAAAAGGAGCGCGATCCATGACCCGCTGCCTGTTGATCCTGATCTGCCTGGCCTTGATGGGTTCCTTTGCCCAGACAGCCCGGGCCGCCCGGCTGACGCTGGCGCAAAACAGCCGCCCGAAGGCATCGATTGTGGTCGCCGACAGCCCCGACCGGGCCGCCGCCTTCGCCGCCCTGGAACTGCAATTCCACCTCCGGCTCATGACAGGGGCCGTGTTCCCACTGGTTTCCGAGTCCAAAGCTCCGACCGGGCCGCGCATCCTGGTCGGGGAGAGCGCCGCCACCCGCGCCCTCGGGCTGGCCGCCAGCCGTTTTCAGCCGCAGGAATACCTGATCCGGATCGCAGGCGACACCCTGGTTCTTCTGGGGCGCGACCGCCCCGATCCGGTCTCCATCCCGGAGCTTCCCCCCCTGGACGATGCCGGTCTCCTGGCCGCCGTTCGCCCGCCGGAGACCTTCGACGCGCAGGCGTCCCTTTATGCCGTGTATGATTTCCTCGAACGTTACGGAGGGGTGCGCTGGTACGCGCCCGGGGAGATCGGGAGGGCCGTTCCGGCTCGGAAGACCTTTGCGGTAGGGGAGGGTGAAATCCGCCGGTCTCCGGCCTTCCGGTTCCGGCAGGGAAACTACCTGCCGGTCTACGGCATGCTGAAGGCGGTCTGGGACGATCCCTCTCCCGAGGCGGTGCGCCTCTACGCCAGGCGCATGAGGCTGGGCGGCGAACCTTACGCCGCCAACCATTCCTTCTACGGCTATTATGACCGCTTCTGGCATCCGAACGCGGAAGCGCCCGAACGTTTCGAGAGCGCCCACCCGGAGTGGTTCGCGCAGGGGTATCCGGGCCAGCCGCCCCAGATGTGCTTTACCGACCCCGGATTCCGGCAGCAGGCGGCGCAGGATGCCCGCGACTTCTTCGATGGGAAAGGGGCCAAACCCGGAGCGCAGGCGGAGGGGGACTTCTTTGCCCTGGTCCCGATGGATAACAGCGACTGGTGCCGGTGCGAACGCTGCCAGGTAGCCCTCAACCAGGCCGAGCGGTCCAATCCTCACTTCTCCAACGGCTGGACGAGCGATTACATCTTCGGGTTCGCCAACGCGGTCGCCCGCGAGATCCGCGCCTCGCATCCCGGCAAGTATCTGGCGACTCTCGCCTATTCATCCTATGCTTACTACCCGGAACGCCTTCGCCTGGAGTCCAATATCGCCGTTCAGCTCTGCCTGCATGTCCGCAACTGGTGGGCCCCGTCTATGGAGCAGAACGACACCCGTTTTTACCGGAGCTGGACGCAGAAGGAAAAGGACCGCCCGATCTATCTCTGGCTCTATCTCACCTTCCCCGAAGAGATCGCCATGAATGGCGGCTGGCGCTGCTTCCCCGGCTTTTTCGCCCACACCCTCCACCGCCAGTTCGCCATGTTCGCTCAGGACAAGATCCGGGGAGCTTTCCTGAACAACCTGGGCGACCACCTGGACACCTACCTTACATTCCGCTTCCTCGACGATCCTTCCCAGGACGTCGACCGGCTGATCGATGAGTTCCACCGCCTCTATTATGGCCCGGCTGCCGCCCCGATGAAGCGGCTCTACCTGACCATCGAATCCATCTTCTCCGACCCGGCGAACTACCCGGAGTCCGTCCGCAGCGCGAAAGGCCACCAGCACCAGACCGAAGAGATGGCCTGGCGCTACCTGGGCACCGCGGAGCGAATGGCCGCCCTCGGCAAGCTGATGGCCCGCGCCCGGTCGCTTGCCCGAACCGATCTCCAGAAGCGCCGGGTCGCCCTCTTCGCGCGCGGCATCTGGGATCCCATGGTCGAGGGCCGCCGTCTCTGGCTGGCAAAACAGCCGCCTTCCTCTGCGGGCGAGCGGACGGCTCCGTAAGCCGCTGCCTGGGGAAGGATCTCCCCTTTGCCCCAATCGGCGGCCCGAGGGCATTCAGGGCGGAAAGGAGCCTTTCAGCCTGACAGATCGGAGGGTTCGGGTTCGGGGCGGGCGGGTTCGGTGACCGGGGCGGTAGCATATGAGGCGTTGCCGTTTCGTTCCTTCCAGGTGGTGATAAGGAGGTAGCGGGCGATTTCGGAGTACATTTTCATCCGGGCCGCGAAGCCGCGGATCGGCCCCAGCTTTTCCTCTTTCATGGGGTGGGTCACCCCGCGGATGGGAACGGACACGATGCAGAGCTTCCTTTTGCGGGCATAGTAGGTAATGGCGACTTCGACGCCGAAGCGGGAGGTGTTGGCTTTGGGCACTTCGAGGAAGAACTGTCGCCTCATGGCTCTCTGGCCTGAAACGCAGGAAACGAGTATCTGGGAGAGATCGGTGAGGAACCTTCCCCCCCGGAATACCCCGACCGACAGGTCCGCGCTGCCGGACACCACCGGCTCTACAATATGGCGGACATGCTCAGGGCGCAGCCCGATCAGGTCGGCGTCCAGGAAAACGACATATTCGGCCTCCGTCTGCCGGATGCCCACTCCCATCGCGCCGCCCTTACCCAGATTCCTCTCCAACTGAACGGGCCGGACGCCGGGAACGGAGGCGGACACCTCGTAGGTGCGGTCGGTGGAAGCGTCGCTGACTACGATGATCTCATCCACCGCTCCGGAATCCAGGATCGCTTCCAGAACGGCCCGGATGCGGCATTCCTCGTTATAGGCGGGCACGATGGCGGCCACCTCTGCCTTTTCCGGAGACGAGACGGCGGCAGGGGCCGAAGGCTCTTGCCCGGACAACCCCTGCTCTTTGCGGCGCAGGAAATCGTTCATTGAATTCACCAGATCGGGCGGCTGAAGGCTCCTGCGGTCCGCCGCCGTCTCCTTTCGATAGTTTACGCTACCCGCCCGCTCTGAGGCTGGCGAGATAGCTTTCCGCCCTCTGGATGCGTTGGGTATTGAGCGGATGGGTCCGCAGCATCGCCTCCAGTTGGGAGGGTTTGCTTTTTTCCATCTGCTCCAACTTGCGGAAGAAGCGGATCAATCCGCGAGGGTCGTATTTTTTGGATCGGAAAGTATATCTCAGGCCGAGGCGGTCCGCTTCGTATTCATCTTCCCGGCTGTAGCGCAGCATTTCCAGGTTGGCGAAGACGTTGGCCCACTGCTTGGCATTGCCTTTGGCGAGCACCTCGATGGCGATCCCGGCGATGGTTTCCTTTTCCATCATCTTGGCCGAATGCCGAGCGCAGACATGCCCGATCTCGTGGCCGATCACCCCGGCAAGGGCATCTTTATCGCCTTCCATGGCATCGATGAGGCCCTTATAGACATAAACCCAGCCTCCCGGCAGAGAGACCGCATTGACCTCCTTGATATCGAGAATCTTGAATTTATAATCGATATCCTTGCGGTCGCAAACGGTCACCAGGTCTTCGCCCATCCGGGAGATCATCCGGTTCAGGGCCAGGTCGCGGTTTACCGGGTACTTGGCCTCGATCTGCCGGGCCGCATCCTGACCGATGGAGACCTCATCCTTGGTACTCACCAGCCCGCCTTCTTTGCAGCCGGACAGAAAAAGCGCGGGCATCACAGCCATCAGGGCTATCCAGAACTTGAAGCGAAAAGGTTTCATTTCGATTGCGCCAGAGAGACGATCTCTTGCGCTCCCTCCTTTCGGGATATTGTTTTTCCTTAACTTTAGATACTCTCAGGAGGTAATGTCTGTTCCCATTTTCGCCGTTTTGGCGGACATTCAATTGGCGCTGCCGGAGGGTTTCTGCCCGCTTCCCCCTAGGCGGCTCCAGAGACCTTCGGCGGTCTCCTTGAGGCTGTTGACTGTTTTGTTCAGATCCTTGAGGGCGGACGCGCTGCGGCTGCGGGTCATATCGGAGGCGGCCTTGAGTTCCTGGATGCTTTTGTTGAGTTCTTCGGTGGCCTGTTTGACCTGGCCTTTCCGCAGCAGTTCCCTGGCCCTCAGCGAATGCTTCTGCGCGCTGACCAGCAAATCCTGCGCCATGCGCGGCGGTTCCTCGCTTGTAGGGGCGGCAGCCCGGGCGGCATGCGCCTGCTTGCGGAGATTGTCCAGATTCTCCTGCACCTGTGCGATACTCCAGGCGTTATAGGCTCCCAGCGCCAGCGCGATGATGATCAATAAGGCTCCCATTCGTCCCATCTAGCGATTCTCCTGCCATTTCTCGATCCAATCCTTCAGCCGCGCCTCGGCTTTGCGCTCCAGGCGGTTCAGCCCGAGCATCGCCGCAGAGCAAAGGCCCGGCTTCGCCAGCAGCAGCCGGTTGTTCACCCGGTTGGCCGGTTCCCATCGATATTTGTACGCCTCATGGCCGCGCAGGAAGTCGAAATAGCGACATCCCGCGCCGACCGCCTCCCGGAGAGCGTGTGCGGTCAGCACCGTGCCGGGACTGTAGCGCCCCAGATCGGGATCGAATCCGCCCAGATAATAATAGGCCCTGTCCGCTCGCTGGAAGCAGTAGAGCGAGGCCCGGGTCACGCCGTCGAGCTTGAGATAGTAGAGCCGCAGCCACCCGCGCCGCAGGAAGCGGCGGGCAACGTCATGGTGGAAACGCTGAACCGATATATTCTGCAGAACGCCGGGCAGCCTGCGCTTGCGCCAGCGCCTCCGGTGGAGGGAGAAGAAGGCGTCCATCTCCGCCTCCAGGTCTTCCTCTCCGGCCATGCCGACCTCGTAGCGGAAATCTTTCCGCATCAGACGCTCGTAATAGCCGATATTGTAGCGCATCTTCTTGCCCAGAAGGGCGGTGAAATCCTCCCAGCGGCCCGGCAGGCTGACCACCGGACAGACTTCCTGGGGAAAGAGGGAGATATGCATCCGGGGCGCGTCGGCCTGGAGAATGCGCCCGTCGGCTAGAGGGGATTCTTCCGGCAACTGCTGGAAATCCGCCATATCCCACAGGCGGCAGGAGTCGAAAAGGCTTTGCTGAAGGCGGGGGAGGACATACTCGGCGCAATCGGGGCGGATGAGAATATCAAGGGTATCGGTGAGGCCAGTTCCGAGGAATTCAAGTTTCCTGAGGGGAAGGTTCAGGTGGCGCTTGACAGAAAAGGGAGCCAGCCCGGCCAGACGCCCCTCCTCCCGGAAGATCAAAAGCAGCAGGCGGCGGCCCCGACCGAAATGACGCCACCAGGCGTCGGCCCATTCCCAGGTCTGGAAGATGGAGGCCGAGAGCGAGCGGGCCGCCAGGTCGTCCCACTCCGCCGCCAGGCCGCTCAACTGGTCGGGACGGGTGAGTATCTTCGCTTCCAGGGCCGAGATTCGGGCTGAAACCATCCGGTCTATCCGCGCTCCTTTCCGGCTGCCATCGTAAACAATAACACTGAGAGTATACACTTTTGGGGGGGGATTGTCAACTGCGGCGGGCTGCCGAAAGAGTTCAGAATTGAGGAGAAGAAAATGCGGAAGGATTTAGACACCGCCGAGGGGCCTGGCCGATGAGGAGATGCCGGCAAGCTTCCAACCCCTCTTGCCCCTCTGCCGCCCGCCTGCTCGGAGTCAGAGTTCGAAGCCCCTGGGCCCAAGAACCGACGCGAGCAGGCCCCGCAGGACAAATTGTGCAACCTTTATTTGCTTCCTCACAGATTACGGTCGGAATGCCGCGGGCGCGGTAATAGGAGAACGCCTCCGCAGGGTACTCCAGCAGGCCCGGCTGGCGGGTCGTCTCCGGGGCGACATGGTGGGCGGTAGGTAGATCAGCCAGCGCGGGTCGGCGGCATAGCGGCTCATCACCTCCAGGGCCGCGGCGGCGTTCTCCTCCCGGATAGTGATATTACGGTGCAGGCGGGTCTGGATGACGCGCTTGCCCGCCACATCCCGGATGTCCAGTAGATCCGCATACGGGCGCTACTCGTCCGAAGGGGCCTGCGCCTCTTCAGGCTGGAAGGGGCGGGCCGGTTCGTAATAGGTTTTGAGGGCGGGCACGGAGACAATCTCTTTTTCCGGATACCGGAGCGCCGTCAGCCTGCCCCCGAAGACGCAGCCGGTATCGATATTGATGGTCCGGTTCAGCCACTGCGGTTCGAAAACAGGCGTATGGCCATAGACGACCGCCGCCTGGCCCCGATATTCCTCGGCCCAGTTCAGGCGGACCGGCAGGCTGTATTCGCCCGTCTCCCCGGTGGTTTCCCCGAAGAGGGCGAAATCGCACACCTGGGCGGAGACGCGTCCCTGGCACGCTTCCTTCATCCCGGCATGGGCCGCCGCCAGTTTGCCGTCATCCAGCACCTAATGGCCGACCAGGCTGCCGATAAAATCGGCGGCCTGCCGGACAAACCCGGGCGGCTGAGCGGCCAGTTGCTCCAGGGAGGAGGTCAGGCCGTGCGTGACCTGCACATCCCGGCCCCGCAGCTTCCGGAGGAGCTTGATATCGTGGTTGCCGGGGACGCAGAGGGCATCCCCCGCTCCCACCATGTTCATCGCCAGCCGCAGAACGCCGGGGACATCCGGCCCTCTGTCCGCCAGGTCTCCCAGAAACACGGCCTTTCGACCGGCGGGAGGGACTGCGCGGCAGCTATCGGGATCCACGGCATATCCCAGCGCCTCCAGGAGCGAGACGAGTTCCGCATAGCAGCCGTACACATCCCCGATGATATCGAAAGGGCCGTGTTCGTGCTTCAAATTCGTTCAGAGCCGGGTGCGCTCGATGACAGCCGCATCCGCCTCTTCCGGCGATGAAAGCACATGGATATTCCGGAACCCCTCCTTTTGCAGCCCTCCCAGTGATCTCCTGAGCTGCTGGCTCTGCTGGCGGACTACCTGCGGGCCGAAGGCGCGGTCGGGCCGCTGACGGTTTCGCTCCTGGCATACCTTTTCCGGCAGGTTCAGCACGACGGCGACGGCAGGCAGTGGTACTCCCTCGCCAGCGCCACCAGGGGCTTCCTCGCCTCCGGCTGCACGTTGGTGGCATCGACCACGGTCAGCTTCCCCCGCGCCAGCCGCTTCGAGGCGATGAAATACAGAACGTCAAAGGCGTCTCCGGTGGCTGCCTGGTCGTTTTCGTCATCGGAAACCAGGCCGCGGCAAAAATCCGATGAAATCACCTCGGTCGGCAGATAGAAAGAGTCATGGTAGTGGGTCTGACCTTTATCACATAAGTTCCGGCATGAAAGGCGACCGGCGGCTACCTGATCCTGAATACACTCCCTTTGGGTTGGAAGGGAAGGTGGTGGCCTTCGGGTATCAGGAAGGCGTGTTCGCGCCGGATGTGGAGCCGGTCGCACAGGCCGTCGGTGATGATGAGAACGGGGCCTTTTGCGGGAAAATCCTCCGCTTTTTCCAGCAGGTCTATCCCCGGCTGCAAAATGGTTCCGCCGCGCCCCCTGATCTTCACCCGCTCCGCGATGGCTTCGGGCGGCATGTATCCCTGATCGTAAGGAGCGGCGTCGCAGAAGATGACTCTTGCCGCCGGGACATCGCGGGACAGGCTGTAGCTGGCGATGGCCCCCAGCGCCTTCGCCAGCAGCGTCCTATCCATCGAGCCGGAGGTGTCCAGCACCACCCCGAAGGTGCGCCCCTCCTCGGCTTCGAGTTCCGGAACCCACCGGGGCCGGGGGATGTCGGGCGTGGCCGACTGCCTGCGGCTCTGGCGGGCGTATGACCGCCGCTCCTCCAGGGGAGCGAAATAGTGGTTGAACCACTGCGCCAGTTCCACATCCCAGGGGATGGGCGGCTGGCTGAGCGCCCGGATCTCCTCCACCAGGCCCACCGGCAGAAAACCGCGCCCCTCGCTTTCCTGGTAGGCCAGCCCCTGGCTCAGGCACCGGCGGTAGAAGCCGTCGAGATCGATGCCGCCCGTCAAAGCCCACCAGTCGGGGATGCGCGGCTCCAGGATATCGGGGGCGCAGCATCCTCTCAAAGTGCATAGCTTGCGCCATTTCCGCATATCCACCACGATCCTGTCGTAGATGCTCTCTGCGGATGCGCCCTTCAGGTTCGGGTCGTAAAGAACGCCGACCTGTGGCAGTTCTCCCAGCCCCATCTCCACCAGCCAGCCGTTGATCACGAAATCGCAGGCGATATTCCAGAGAAAGGGATCCCGGCCCTGCCTGCGGGCATGATGCCTCAATCCCACGTGCAGCAGTTCATGGGCCAGGACGAAGCGAGATTCGTATTCGTCCAGCCCGGCAGCCGGGTTCATATAGACCTCTCCGGCTTCCGCATCCACCGCCGCCACCGGAATCGCCATGCGGATGCACACCAGGGGGTCTTCGATAATGTCGAAGGCCGCCGCGAGCGATCCGAGCAGGGGATAGCTGTTGATGAACCAGTTACGGGCTTTCCGGGCCGGGGTCAGCGGAACGTTCCCGACCCCTGAAGCAGGCTCGTAGCCTGCCGCGATATTCACCGCGCTGGTAACCGCCATCACCAGGCCCTGCCCCAGACATGCCTGCCAGTCCGTCTTGCTGCCCCACCCTCTGCGGGTTTCCCTCGCCGGAAGCATATCGCCGAAAGGCCCGGCTGCGCCGAAGCGGCGCATCGCTTCCGGGACGCCGTTCTCGCAGAATCGGCGGTACATCTCCTCTTCAGAGGCTGCGGGAAGTTCGGCGGGATGGGCGATATCCCCGGGAGGGCGGCCCAGCTTTAGATCGAACAGGAATTTGGCGATAAAGCAGTCACAGGCGATATTCCACTCCATGGCCCTCTGATGCTCCTGGAAGTGGCCGAACCCCAGATGAAGCAGGCAGTGGGCCAGTACGTACATCCATTCTTCCGGCTCGCCCCTGCGCGTGGGGTGAACGTGAATCTGTCCGCTTCCGGAAACCGCCGCCCATCCGTTTTCGGGGCAGCGGTTCCCTGCCTGCCGGTAGATATAGGCATGAGCGCACAGAGGCGCGAACATCGGATGCGTCTTCACGGCTCCGTAGCCCCGACCAAAATTTTCGGCGGCGATATCCGGCGGGGAGCCGGCCTTTTTGTCGCGTTTGCGGGCCACTATTTCTCCACCAGACGGGGCAAGTCGCGGATGACTTCCACCAGAAACCAGCCCGGCAGAGCGTCTCCATCCCCTTGCTTGGAGACCACCATCTGCGCCATCTCCAGGCTGATGGCGGCTAATTCCTTGATCAGCAGTTTGGCCCGCCGGGCTATTTCTTTCTGGCTTTCGGCAAGAGCCGGCTGGTCGGCAGGCAGTTCTTTGATCAACTGGGCGCGAAACGATTGGCTCAAGAAATAGAGGATGTCCCGCTCTTCGGGGCTGCGCGGCCAGCCTTCATCGCCTTTCAGGATCGCATTGAGCCGGTATTTGCTCCGGACCTGCTTGACGAACGCTTTGAACTGCCCGGCATGGTGCGGCGACAGGCAGCCGAAAGCCAGCACCTCCAGAATCTCATCGCTGATCTGATCGCCGTACCCGTGCAGGGCGTCGCTCAACATATGCCACGAGCGGGGCGTCGAAAAAGGCTCCTCATGCTTGGGGGGCAGACTCCACAGGTGGTCGGGCCTGGTCCGGATATATTCCAGAACCAGCGTATGCATGCCGCTGGCGTCGGCCCATTCCAGCCAGTCTCGGTGGGAAACCTTCAAATGAGCGTGTACCATCCGGTTGAGCAGCGCGGAGGACATGGGCTTGACGATGGCGCTGTCCTGAGTGCGGTTCCCCGCACCGATCACGATAGAGCCTTCGGACAGCACGTATTCCCCGATCCTCCGTTCCTGGATCAGGCTGTAAAACGCCTTCTGCACTTCGTGGGAGCAGGCGTTAAGCTCGTCCAGAAAAAGGCAGTACGGCTCCCTGCGGGCGATGATTCGGGGCGGACAGAAGCGGCTGGTCCCGTCCAGAATCTGGGGAACCCCGATCAGGTCCTCCGGCGCGAGCTGGCTTCCGAGCAGCGAGACGCAGGGAAGCCCCACCCCGGAGGCGAACTGCTGCACCAGCGAGGACTTGCCGATGCCCGGAGGCCCCCAGATGAATACCGGTCGCACCAGGGCGACATTCAGCAGAAAATCGCCCAGTTGTTTTTGCGTGAGGGTGACGGCTGCATTCATGATATATCCTTAACGCTCAAATGCCCCCATCTGCCTCGGCGACCCCGCCATTTCGTCTTCCGGGCCGACCGGCAGGAAGCGCACCGCATCGCTGAACTGGCGGGCGCACCCTTCGGCCCACTTTCGGAACTCTTCCCGCGTCCACTCGAAGCGGTGATCCCGGTGCCTGAGAGACTGTATAGAAACTCAGAATTTGGCGAGACGGCGCACCCTCAGATAAATCGAGGCCACATCGATCCAGGCTTCGCTGCTTTGGCGAGTGAACGCATAGTCCTTGCTCAACCGACAGTTCTGATAAAGCCAGGCCCAGGAACGCTCCACCATCCAGCGTTTGGGTAAGGCCACAAAGCCTTGCCCGCCCTCGGTGCGCTTGGCGACTTCCAGAGAGCGAAGCAATCTCAGCGGGAGCAAAGGCTGAGATTGCTTCGCTCGCAGGCTGCATCAATACAGCTTCATGGTCTGAAGCAAGAGCCTTTCCCCTCAGAACGGAACATCCACCACATGCCCGTAGCCGCAATGCCTGTGGTCGGGATCGGCGAACGGCCCTCGGGCGCTCTGGCCCGGGCGCTGGATGGTCACCCCGCTTTCGCCCATTGCGTGAAGGTGGCGCGATTCGCAGCCCGATTCCGGAGTGACCGGCAGGTGCGCCTCCGATACCATATATCCTTTGATCCAGGACAGCGGAATCTTCTCCCCTTTTTTGAAGACGACCTCGCTTCCGATCTTCAGGTCGGCCTTCAGGTCCACCGCCCACCGGGTAGCCGTGCCGCCGGGGTTGCAGTGTTCCCCCGGCTCCAGGGAGCGCATCCAGGAGACGGGATGCTGTCCTTTGAGGGGCGGGGTCACTGCATCGTCGGTGGTGTCGTTGGCGGTGTTTTGCTCGATCCGCGGTCGGGCGCGGTCGAAAGCCTGGATTACCTGCTCCGTGGTCAGCGCCGTCACCGGGGCAGGCAGGGATTTGATCAGAGACCTGTATTCGGGAAGGGTCTCGAAGGTGAGCCAGCCGTTGCGAGGGGGATTGCCCTTATCGCGCCGGATGGCGTATTCGTTGGGTCGGGCGGCGGCTAGGAGCAGTACCTTCTTGCCCCGGAAGCCTTCGGGACGGCTTTCGATGTACTGCTTCATATCCTCCAGAGCCTTTCCCGAGAAGCAGAAATCGAAGATCACCACGATATGGCACGCCCGGCATCGTTCGAGAGGCAGGATTTGATAGGGAAACGCCCGGGCCTTGCTCTGGCCGGAGCCTTCTCCGTCCCGGTGAAGCCCCTGCATCAGATCGAACGACCCGTCCCGGTTCCCGTGCGAGTGGATGGAGATGAAAAGGGTCTCGCATTCGCTGGCGCGCTGGCAGATCGCCTCGAACTGCCGTCTGACCGCCTGAAGGCCGTCGATGCGTTCCGTCTCCGGGGGAGTATACCGCTCCAGGGTCGAACCGCTGAGTCCGTCCTTGAGTACCGCCTGGATCCCGATGGAATCGTTGATGATGTCCGGATCCTGATGGCCCTGGACGATGAAAAAGTGGGTCTTTGCGGAAGCGCAGCTGGGCACATGGTCCCGGGAATCAGGAGCCTCTGAGGTGGCCTGCCTGCCCGGAACGGTGGCCCTGGCGACACGCCGGGCCGCCTGGGCGAGATCGGGAGAGGTTTCGTTAATATCGACCCGGCCATAGTACATCAGATTGTTGATCAGAGGCCAGGAGGAGGCTTCCCGAGAGGCGATCTGCCCGGTCTCGATATCCACGAAATAGTAGAGAACGCGGTGCTGGAAGCGGGCGTCGGGGTGGAAGTCGACATAGACGAACCACCGGGGGGCGGGAACGCGGTATGTCAGGGCCGGGTCGTCCTGCCCGCTGTCGTTTCCGAGCGCCGGAGCGACCGTAACGCCTGCGGGCAGGGGCTGCTGGGGAGCCAGGATATTGACCGAATCGGGCGCGGCGATCAGGGTGACCGCCTGTTTGACGCTATCGATGGCCTGCTGGCGGGAAACCTTCGGCTCGCCTACGGTGATCGCCGCGCCTCCCAACACGGTCAGAGGGAAGTCGGCAGCCGCGCCTCCTGGCGGCGTAATCCGTAGCTTCCTTAAGCCGGGCCGCACGTCTTTCAGCAGAAAATGTCCGTCATTCCCTGTAGAAGCCGCCACCGCGCTGCCCGCTATCTCTACAGAAGCGCCCTTAAGAGGTTTCATCCCGGCGGGCGGGGCGGCGCTCCGGCCTAAAGTGACGGCCATAGGCCCGCTGTCCGGAATAAACGCATAGCCCTCGACCGCGCCCAGCAGGAGGGGATCGTTCGCAGCGCCGCCCCCGCCGCTTCCGCACCCTGCCGGAACCCATGCCACCAGAACAAGCCAGACCAAAAACCACAGCCGTTTGTTAGCATTCATAACGATCCTCCAGGCTTTTAGTTATCAATATAGGCCACTTTCGAGGATTCTGTCAAGCTGCGGTAGCCCCCCATTAAGGTGTGATGGAGGACCCGAACATTGAAAAAAGGATTCATCGGGGCTACTCTCGGATATGTTTGTTAGCCAAGACATAACCGGGAGGTTGCCGTACGATGAATCCTGACAGTGTATTTTGCCATAATCCCCGCTGTTGTGCAAGGGGGCAAGGCGGGCAAGGGAATATCCGGGTGTATAGCCGCCAGCAACAACGGTATCGGTGTGCGGTCTGTGTCAAGACCTTTGTAGCCCGGAAGGGCACGGTCTGGGAGGGCGTGCGCAAGCCCGAAGGGTTGGTGATCTGTGTGCTGACCTTGCTGGCCCATGGCTGTCCGGTGCAAGCGATGGTGGCGGCGATGGGGATGGATGAGCGGACGGTGGCCGCCTGGCAGAAGCGGGCGGGGCAGCACTGTCAGCGGGTGCATGAGCATCTGATGGCTGGAGCCTCTCTTTCGCTCGTGTACGTGCAAGCCGACGAGTTGCGGGTGAAGGCGGGGGGGCAGGTGGTGTGGCTGGCTTCGGCGATGCTGGTCTCGACGCGGCTGTGGCTGGGCGGGGTGGTACGACGGCAACGGGACCGCGCGTTGAGCCTGGCCCTGATGCAGCAGGTGCGGGCCTGTTGTGGGAGCCTCTCCCAAGCGTTGTTGCTGGGTGTTGATGGCTTGGTCAGCTAGGTGACGGCCTTTCGGAAGGTGTTCCGGGAGCCCATACCGACGGGGCGACGCGGACGCCCCCGTCTGGTCGCCTGGCCCCAGATCGCGCTCTCGCAAGTGATCAAGCACCGCCTCCAGCACCGAGTCGTGGCCGTGACCCGCCAGGTAGTGATCGGCAATGCTCTGCGGGCCGGGCGGCTGCTGACGACCAGCGGCACGAGCCAGGTGTTCAATACCGCCTTCATTGAGCGGCTCAATGCGACTTTCCGGGCGCATCTGGTAGTGCTGGTGCGCAAAGGGCGCGCCTTGGCCCATCAGGTCGAGACCATCGAAGCCGGGATGTGGCTGGTAGGGTGTGCCTATCACGGGTGTTGGTCGCATAACACTCTCCGTCTGGAGCAACCCGAAGGCAGTTCTCGGCGTTGGCAGGAGCGGACGCCTGCGATGGCGGCTGGCTTGACCGATCACTGCTGGAGTTTGGCCGAATTGCTCAGTTATCAGGTGCCCTTGCCCCCGCTCCCGGTGCGCAAACGTCGAGGACGCCCTCCCAAACAGCGGGTAGAGGCCAGGGCCGCGTAATCACAGGTTAGTGTGGTGCTACCACGACACCTTGCGTTAGCATTCATAACGATCCTCCAGGCTTTTAGTTATCAATATAGGCCGCTTTCGGGACTCCATCGATTTGACTCTCTTATCCACCCGTGCTATAATGGGGCATCTTCTTTCAGGAGGCTATTATGTCGCAAGAGAACGCCCGGAAGGGCGTATGGCGGAAAATATATGGGGATGCGTTTGTCGGAGGGGAAGCTTATCGAAATCTGGCTTACCTGTGCGATTCCATCGGCAACCGCTTCGCCGGCACGCCCGGCGATGGGGCGGCACGCGCTTTTGTGCTGCGAAAGTTTCAGGATTACGGACTCCCCGCGCGCGAGGAGCCGCTTTCCTTCCTGGCCTGGCAGCGAGGGACCGCATCGGGCGCAGTCGTCGAGCCGACGAATTATACCTTTCAGACCATCTCCCTGGGCTATTCCGCCGCCACCCCGACTGAAGGGCTGGTCGGAGAGCCGGTCTTTCTCGATTACGGCCATCCCCGCGATTTCGAGGCGGCAGGCGAGCATCTCCGGGGCAAAATCGCCTTTGTGATGGAAGGCAGCGCCCCGGGAGACCGCTTCGTTCACCGATCCGAGAAAACCGGTCTGGCTATCGAGCGCGGAGCCGCCGCCTATCTCAATATGAACAATACGCCCGGCGGCCTGCCCCTGACAGGAACCTGCCGCTTCGGGCAGGCCAGCCCGATCCCCTGCGCTGGCATCACCAAAGAAAACGGCGAAATGCTCAAGCGCCTGCTCGATTCCGGCTTGCCTGTGAAAGTCAGACTGGTCCTCGATAATGCCTTCAGGGAATCGACCTCCGCCAATGTAGTGGCGGAAATCCCAGGAACCGACAAAGCCGATGAAATCGTGGTTGCCGGCGGCCACCTGGATGCCTGGGATATCGCCCAGGGTGCCCTGGACAACGGGAGCGGGGCAGTCGCGGTTCTGGAGGCTGCACGGCTTCTGAGCGCCTTCCGGGGACAGCTCCGGCGGACAGTGCGCTTCATCGCCTTCGGCCTGGAGGAAATCGGGCTGATCGGCTCCACTCGCTACGCGGAAATCCACCGGGAAGAGCTGCCCCTAATCAAGGCGATGATCAACCTGGATATCGTGGGGGTTCCCGTTCGCTTCAATGCAGAGGGTTTTGACACCCTGGTTCCCTTCCTGGATGAACTTCGAGCCGGACTTCCGGAGCTGGAGTTAGAACCGGCCAGCGCCGGCTTGGGCCTGCACAGCGATCATCTGCCTTTCGCCCTGGCCGGAATCCCCTGCATAACCCTGCCCAGCCGACAGCCCAACACAGGTGGCCTCGCCACCTACCACAATTATATCGACACCCTCGATAAAGTGTCCCGCAGATCGCTCTGCGAAGCCTCCGCCCTGGTCGCCTGCGCCCTCTACGCCCTGGCGACCTATGACTCTTTCCCGGTAAAGCAGAAAACCCCGGAAGAAGTAAAGGAAACGCTGGTCAAGCACGACTGTGTGGAAGCATTGAAAGCGGAGGGAAGATTTCCTGTGTAACGAGAAACGGGGGACAGATATACGATCTGCCCCCTGTTTCGTAATGAGGCGAACTGATTCCCTTACAACCTATTTTCCGCTACCCCACGACATGTCGTGGGGGTCGGAGATAATCCGTACTAGATGGGCCTATCCCATCGCTAGACGGTACATCATATCGTACGGCCCCATGGAGTGACCCCCAACAGGTCGCCCCGGAGCGGAAAATAGGTTACAAGATCAGCCTCAATGCTTTCGTTATCTACCCCGGTAGGATAACCCAGGCCCACAGCCCCGATGTGGCGGCCAAGGCAACCCCGGGCAGCGCGGGATTCCTCCTCAGTCAATGGCATCTCCGGCTTGGGGCCGTATTTTGCCAGCCAATCAGCGCACAATTCCGCTGCCGTCTTCCCCAATCGAGGAGCGATTTAATTCAACAAAGCATAAATATCCGGCGGTATACGGGAATCCTGTAAAGGCTCACCGTTGGCTGGCAAAATATGGCAGATTCCAGGCGATCCATTCCGCGGGCGTCTGCCAACCGTCTGCGCCGCCTTTTCAACCACAATAAATTTTCTTCCGGAAACTCCACTATCAATCGCTTGCTCATGCCAGATAGCCTCAATAGTAACTCTTTACCCAAAACATGGGAGGCCCTCCTTCCGCCTCCCATTCCCTATACCCTACACCCTGTCCCCTAACTGCCGTGCCAGTCCACATCGGCCACTTCCTTGGCGTGAGCCTCGATGAAGTTGCGCCTCGGCTCCACCTTATCGCCCATCAGGATGGTGAAAATTTCATCGGCCTCCACCGCATCCTCCAGGGAAACCTGGGCGATGGTGCGCTGCTGGGGATCCATGGTAGTGTCCCGCAGCTCTTCGGCGTTCATTTCCCCCAGCCCCTTGAACCGGCGGACCAGGACGTCGCGCCTGCCGATGGACTTGACCAGCCGGTCGCGCTCATCCTCGTCTTTAGCATAGGTATACTGCTTTCCGCTCCGGATCTGGAAGAGGGGTGGCTGGGCGATATAGATGTGGCCTTCCTCCACCAGAGGCCGCATGTAGCGGAAGAAGAAGGTAAGGAGGAGCGTCCGGATGTGCTGCCCGTCCACATCCGCATCGGCCATGATGATCACCCGGTCGTAGCGCAGCTTGCCCACATCGAAGGTACTGAGATCGTCTTTGCCGTTTCCGTTTCCGTTGCTGTGGCCGTTCCCGTTGCCGTTTTCGCTGTCCCTAGCGGCTCCTTCGGAGGAGGCGGATTTGGTGATGCCGGTTCCGAGCGCTGTAATCAGGGATTTGATTTCCTGGTTGTCCAGCGCCTGGTCGATGCGCTTTTTCTCCACATTCAGGATCTTCCCGCGCAGGGGCAGCACGGCCTGGAAGCGCCTGTCCCGGCCCTGCTTGGCCGAGCCGCCCGCCGAATCGCCTTCCACCAGGTAGATTTCGCATTTGGACGGGTCGCGCTCGGTGCAGTCGGCAAGCTTGCCAGGGAGGGCGGCATTTTCCAGGGCGCTCTGGCGTTTGACCAGTTCGCTGGCCCGGCGGGCCGCTTCCCGGGCGCGGGCGGCGGTCAGTGATTTCTCGATGATCTTGCGGGCGGTGGTGGGGTTTTCCTCCAGAAATTCGGTCAGCCCCTCCCCGACGATGGAGTTGACGATCCCTTCGATTTCGCTGTTGCCCAGCTTGGTCTTGGTCTGCCCCTCGAACTGCGGGTGCAGCAGCTTCACGGAGATCACCGCCGTCAGCCCTTCCCGCACATCGTCTCCCGTGAAGTTAGAATCCTTTTCCTTGAGGATGCCCGCCTTGCGCCCGTAGTTGTTGATCACCCGGGTCAGCGCGGTCTTGAAGCCCGACAGGTGCGCCCCTCCCTCGGTGGTGTGGATGTTGTTGGCGAAGGTCAGGATGTTTTCCTGATAGGAATCATTATACTGGAGGGCGATTTCAACCTGCGTATCCTCGCGGGAGCGGTCGAAGTAGACGACCTTATGAAGCGGGTCTTTGTTCCGGTTCAGGTGTTCGACAAAGGCGGAGATGCCCGTCTTGTAGTAGAACTCCTGGGTCTGCCCCTGGGTTTCTCCGGGCCGCTCGTCGGTCAGGATGATCTTGATGCCTTTGTTCAGATAGGCCAGTTCCCGAAGGCGCTGGACGAAGATATCCAGATGATATTCGATCTGCTCGAAAATCTCCCTGTCGGCCATCCACGTCTGCCTGGTGCCGGTCACCTTCGTCTTGCCGACGATTTCGAGGGATGTAACCGCCTCGCCGCGTTCGTACCGCTGGCGGTAGATATGGCCGTCCCGATAAACCTCGGTCACCATCCATGCGGACAGGGCGTTCACCGCTGAAACGCCGACCCCGTGCAGGCCGCCCGACACCTTGTAGCCGCCCGCCCCGAACTTCCCTCCGGCGTGCAGCACAGTCATCGCCACCTGCACCCCCGGCAGGCCCAT
This sequence comes from Armatimonadota bacterium, assembly GCA_020846535.1. Lineage (GTDB taxonomy): Bacteria > Armatimonadota > JADLDR01 > JADLDR01 > JADLDR01 > JADLDR01. Next base: position 18,243 of record JADLDR010000006.1, read on the forward strand.
CTCCGGATGAATATCCACCGGAAAGCCGCGCCCGTTGTCCAGAACGGAGATGCTGTTGTCGGCATGGAGGGTGACGGTGATGGCCGTGCAGTACCCCGCCAGTGCCTCGTCAATACTGTTGTCCACGACCTCTACAAAAAGGTGGTGAAGCCCCTTCGTTCCGGTGCTTCCGATATACATGGCCGGTCGCATCCGTACCGCTTCCAGCCCCTTCAAGACCGTGATCTGTTCCGCATTGTAGCTCTGCTCTTCCAGTGCCGTTTCCTGTCCCTGTTTTTCCTCTTCCAATGACACCTCCCGGAAGCTCCTCGGACACCTGTTTTTATCGTTCCCCAAGCCGCGAATACTTCCACCAAAGTAAGTTTTTATCAGATATATTATACCACAAATAATAGTTTGCCGTCAAGCCTGTTTTGAACTCAAAACAGGCTTGTTTCGGGCGTTTTTGAGGCTGATTTCGGGGTAAAAATAAGGGTATTGTGAGGATTTTTGAGGGTTTCAGAAGGCACGGTTTGCAGGTCTGCGGGAAGAGTGAAGATCGGTTTTAGCAGTCGGGACAAAGGCCGAAGAGTCCGGGGAAGGGGGAGTGGCTGATACCGTAACAGAACGCACAATCTCATCCCTCTCCCCGTTTCGGGGAGAGGGGCCAGGCAGGGAGAGAGATGCCCCTCTCCCTGCCTGGATTATTTTTTTCAACTTTCATCATTCCGTCGGGTTTTCGCAACCCTATCTTCGCAATCTAACGTCCCCTTCAACCCGTCCTGCTCCCCCAGTTCCCTCCTCACGATCCTTGCCCCTTCCACCATCGCCTTCAATTTGGCGAACGAGGCCCAGCGGGCGGTCTGGCTGAAGCCGCAGTCGGGGACGATAGACAGCTTTCCGGCAGGGACGTAGCGAAGGGCCAGGCGAATCCGTTCGGCCACATCCTCGGGCGTTTCGATGTAATAGTTTTTCACATCCACCAGGCCCGCGGCCAGTTCCTTGTCGGAGGGAAACTCCTGCCACAGATCGATCTCCGCCATTTCCCGGTTGGCGAACTCCAGCACCAACTGGTCCGCCCTGGCTTCCAGGATGTAAGGGAAGAGGGGCCGGTAGACGCGCTTCCCCACGGGCCGCCCCCGGTAGTTCCCGAAACATAGATGCAGCCCGATCTTGGCCTCCACGTCTTCGACCGTGGCATTGAAAAGCTCGATGAATTCCCTGGGCCGGTCAGGATAAACGGCATAGGAGGGTTCGTCCAACTGGATGAAATCCGCGCCGTTGGCAGCGAGTACCTTGAGTTCTTGATTGACGATAGAGGCCAGGGCGTAAGCGCACTCCATCCGATCCCGGCAGACGCCTCCGGTCAGACGACCGGAGAGGGTATAGGGGCCGGGGCAGGTCATTTTGACCGGGCGGGCCGTCTGCCCGCGCAGATAGCGGTATTCCTCCACGACGCCGAGACCTTCCGGGGCCTGAAGCGGCCCGGTCATCTTCCATTTAGGGCGCTGGTCGTGGCCCGGTGCGCCCATCTTGCGGGGCAGTTCCAGAGGAAGCAGGCCGGAGAGCCGGTCGTAGAAGCCCATCACAAAATCGAGGCGGCGCATCTCGCCATCGGTGAGGATATCCACCCCGGCGGCCTCCTGGTCGCGCACGGCCATTTGAACCGCATCCTCCAGCGTCTCCCGGATATCGCCCTCCCCGTATCGTCCCTGACGAATGTCCTCCAGGGCACTCCAGAGCCAGGAAGGAGAAGCATAGCTTCCGACGATGCTTGTCGGGAGAAGACCAACGGTTTCGGACATGGGGTGACTCCTTTATTGTCGGCAGAGCGAAGCGTCGCGGTCATTGCGAAAGCGAAGCCAGAGGCCATCTTGCTTTATACTCCCCTGGAGATTGCATCGATTCGAATGCTCGCTTTCTTCTCTGCTACTCGCAGAGCTTCTTGCCAGTGATCGGGTTGAGGAGATTTCCGAAGCGGGCCTTGAACTCCTCCGGGGAGAGCTTGTCAGCTTCGGCCAGTTTTTGAAGCTGCTCCTCGTTGGCGAAGTCTTCTTCCTTGAGGCGGATCATGTAGCGGTAGGCGCTGGCATAGGCGGGGCTGTTGATATCCAGCAGCCGAACCTGGGCATGGCCCTTCTCGTCCAGGAGTTGGGAGAAGGGGATCAGGTGGCGCTCGCCGCTGGCCTTCAGGCAGACCAGGCCGCCGCTGCCCTCGGGGGTGTTGGTCGCCTCGTCCACCAGGAAGCGGATGGCATTGTAGCCCAGGTCGCGGGTGTAGACCATATCGTAGGCCACAGGCGGGCTGCACCGGAACTCGTAACCTTCAGTCACATCCACCATCGTGATCTTCATGCCGCGCTCGGCGAAGCGGTTCTGGACGCCCTTGCGGAGAACGGAGCCAATCGGCACTTCGGCAAGCCGGATATGGCCGTGCTCGTCCAGCGGAGCCTCCGCACCGAGAACGGTTTTGAGCTCGTTTTCATCGATGATCTCCCCGACGCCTTCGGCCACCACCGCCAGGCCGTCTTCCCGGCCCATCGCTTTTCGCTTGATCATCGCGCCCTTGATGATGGCGATGACATCGTCGAAATGCACCTTCTTGTTGCGGCGCATCTCTTCCGGCCACTCTTCGGCCACGACGGTGACATGCGCCCCGATGGCCTTACCGATACCGAGCGCCAGATGGCCCGCCTTGCGGCCCATCGCCACGCAGATGAACCAGCGGCCTGTGGTGCGGGCGTCTTCCAGGAGGTTGCGGGCCAGGTCCGAACCCACCTGTCGGGCCGTGGTGAACCCGAAGGTCGGCATATTGTCCGGCAGGTTCAGGTCGTTGTCGATGGTTTTGGGCACATGGGCCACCAGGATTTTGCCGCCCGCCGCCTCGCAGATGGCGCTGGCCGAGGAAGCGGTATCATCCCCGCCGATGGTCACCAGGCAGGTGATGCCCAGCTTCTCCAGGCTGTCCAGCACTTCGGGAATCCGGTTGCGGCCCGCCTTTTTGTCGACTTTGGTGGGATTATCGCGGGCTGTCCGCAGGATGGAACCGCCCTGAAAATGGATGCGGGAGACATCCTCGACGGACAGCTTGCGGACATAGGACAGTTCGCCTTTCATCAGGTGCTGGAACCCGTCGTAGATTCCGATCACCTCGAACCCGTTCTGGATGGCCTCGATGGTCGCCGCGCCGATGACGCCATTGATGCCGGGCGCAGGGCCGCCCCCTACCAGAACGCCCAGCTTCTTGGTGAAACTCATTACTTTTTTCCTCCTTCGATTCGTTATCGAATACAGGGTAGCCGCCCAGCCGCCCTTGATTCCGGCCTTTTCTATCCTCCTAATTTACCGTACCGGAAGGGGATTTATCAATCTCTGGAGGGATTTCGCGTCCGACAGGCTGCAACATCGCGATAGCGGTTGTGATTTGTCTGCCCAATGCGTTGCAAGCGAAATAAACGCTCTTGACAATTCCATCGTGGTGTGCTATCCTTCTCCCAATCTGATGATTAAGGTATCTCAGGAGAGGTGCCGCAGGCTCCTGTCAACATGCAGATCGGCTGGAGGCCGCCATTTATCACCTGGGGAGGGGATCTATGAAGGACTGCACATTCGAACGCCTTCCGGTTCAGCCTGCCCGGGTAGCGCATCTTTCCATTTCTTCGCAGCAACCGCCGGAAGGGGGATCTTTCGCATCCGAAACGGCTTCTTTCCCGCATAGCCGTCACGATTTCGGCAGGATTCCCATCATCGGGCAGGGGGAAGCCCGTATTCCTTATGCGCCCTCCGTCAGCGAACCAGGCGATCCGGACGAACGGGAAGCCGCCCGCATGGCTGATGCCGCCCTGCGAGACCGATCCTTTATGCCGCCCGCCTTGCTGTCGCCTTCGGAAACCGGCAGGAGGGGAGAGCCTTTACCGGCTGCCGCCCGCAGCGGCTACGAGCGGCGTTTCGGCCATGATTTCGGAGCCGTTCGTATTCATGCGGGCGCTCACGCCTCCGCTTCGGCGCAGAGCCTCAATGCGATGGCCTATGCTTTCGGAAACGATATCGTGTTCGGGCATCATGCCGCAAAGCCCGGTTTCCCTATCAGTCCCAAGATTGTGGCGCACGAACTCTCCCATATCCCGCAGCAGGCGAAGCAGGCGGCAGAACCCGGGCGCGTTCGGAGGCAGCCGACCTCTTCCCCCGACTCCTCCCGAACGGAGAGCAGGCCCGCCCCTTATCGCCTCGAACTATCCAATCCTTTCTCCGACACCAGCGCCCATGCCGCCTATTATGAGCTGATGCCTGCCTTGCTGGGCTTCGGGCTTGAACAGACAGCCCGGCGATTTCCCGATCTGGATCGGAGCCTGCTCTACCGGCTGGCGGAATGGTCGATCCTGGGTGTCGGCCCGGAGGTTCCGTGGATGGTCTACAGCCATGAGGCCGGGCACAGAGGAGCAGGCGAGCGATTCGGATGGAATCCACAGATCACGATGACCGGTTGGTTCAGCGGAGAGACCAGCCGCGGCATCCCTCCAGGGGTGGCTCCCACCCCACAGCAGGATATCGCCTTCGAGGCCGGGGGCGTGAACCAGGAGCAGATCAACGCTTCCCGGATGTACTCGCGCTGGGCTTTGAGCGGCAATATGCGCTACCAGGAGGCGATGGCTTATCTGCTGGCCCAGACCAATCTGGCCGCTTACGCCACCCGGACGATATCGCTGTCGAATCCGCCCAGCAGGGACGATATCGCAGCCTATGTCAAGGATGTGCCGGGCATGACCACCGGAAAACTTCTGGCGGTCGCCGCCCTTACCGACCTTCTTTCCGGCCCGGCCTGGGCCGCGCTGATCGGCCAGTACCGATTCATCCGACACGGGGGGCGGCGGGTCTCGATGCCGACGCTGCATGTCGGCGGGCTTCGTATGACTCTGCCCCACTGGCAGATGCTTCTCACTTCCCAGGGACCTCTGGTCGGCGGGCGCATGATCCTCAACCCCGGAGGGAATCTCCCGGTGGAAGTCACTCTGGATACCCGGTGGTCGGAACCCGGCGCTGCGGTGGGCGTTCGCGTGCATGAAATCCCTGTCCTCACACCCGATCTCCGGATCAGTCCCTTCCTCCGGGCCACGGTTGCAGATCCGATAGGCATCTATACCGGTGTGGAGGTGCGCTATGATCTGGCCCCTTGGGTAGGCGTCAGCGGGCAGCTTGGCTTCCGAAAAAACGATCTCCTTTCCGAACCCGAGGGCCGGGGCGATGGCGTGGAAGGAGGAGCCGCCCTGAACTTGAGGTTCTGAAGCGGTTGGCTGAGAGCCGAAGAGATTTGATTATACCTCCACCCGCTCGGTTCCGCAATAGATATTGAACCGGGATTCCCTCAAGAAGCCGATCAGGGTCATCCCGTGGGCGCGTGCGAGGTCTGCGGCCAGGCTGCTGGGAGCGCCCACCGAAGCCAGGGCGGGAATGCCGGCGATGAGCGCCTTTTGCACCAACTCGAAGCTGGCCCGCCCGCTCACGACCGCTACCGTTTCCGAAGCGGGCAGGCGGCCCGCAAGAAGAAGCGACCCGTTCAGCTTGTCGAAGGCGTTGTGGCGGCCAATGTCTTCCCGGAGCAGGAGCAGACAGCCTTCCGTATCGAACAGGGCGGTCGCGTGGAGGCCGCCGGTGCGGGCAAAGAGCGATTGAGCGCGGCGCAGCAGGTCCGGAAGGGCGAGCCAGTAGTCCGCAGGCAGCCGGAATGCCCCGACAGGCGGCTCGGCGCATAGAGCTTGCACCTGCTCCAGGGCGTTTTTGCCGCAGATGCCGCAGCTTGAGGCGGTGAATACGTTCCGGCTGAGCCGGGACGCATCGAAGGGAACGCCGGGCGCGAGGCGGACGTTGACGATATTATAATGCTGGGGTTCGCCAGGGTCGGTGCAATAGCTGATGCTCCGGATAGCGCGGCGATCTCGAATCACTCCTTCGGCCAGGAGGAACCCGGCGGCCAGTTCAAAGTCGTGGCCCGGGGTTCGCATTGTCACGGCGATCCGGTGGCACAGCTCCTTCGGCCCGGCGATAACCCGAATTTCCATCGGCTCCTCGGTGGTCAGGTCGTCACAGCGCGTTTCGACAGCGCCGTTCTCAACTGCCGCCACCGTGAGCCGCACGGCAGACCCGGGCCGCTCTTTGCTCGCTTCCTGGTTCATCACAGCACTCGCTCCGCCGCGTGGTCCTTGGCCCGGGAACCCTCCCGGTTGTCTTCCGGTAAGATCACTTCCACCCATTCGTCGCGATAGGCGGGGATGCCGCATTCCGGATCCAGAGAGGCCCTTCCGATCAGGGCATTGGCCTCCGGCCAGTACATCATCACGCTCCCGGGAAAGAGCGGGCCGGGGCGGGCCTGGCCGCGAAACTCACCCGTCCGGGAGCGAACCAGGACCGGGCTGCCGTCCCGAAGGTTCAGCCGGGCCATGTCCTCCTGAGACAGCATCACGTCTTCCCGCGAGGATCCTGTCTGTGTGTCTTTGGCGGCAAAGGTCATGCTGTTGAACTGCTTGCCGCGCCGGGTGGTCAGCAGAAAGGCCCCTTCGGGCGCGGCGAACTGAGGCGGCGCGACCGGCATAAAACGGGCTTTGCCGTTCTCGGTGGCGAAGCGTCCTTCCTCTCCCAGGCGCGGCCCGCCCCACTGAAACTGATCTCCCTGCCGGGCAAGCCGCTCGATGCCGGCGTAGGAAGGGATCGCGCGGGCAATCTCTTCGCGAATTTGCCGGGTGGTCGTAAAGTCGATCTCTGAAGATGCGTCCGGTTTCACGCGCCGGGCGATGTCGCATAGAACCTGCCACTCATCCCGTGCTTCGGGGACGCGGGGGCCAGGGATTTCAGGGCTGAAGATCACGCGGCGCTCGGTGGTAGTTTCGGTACACCCTCCGGCCATCTCGTAGCGGGTGGTAGCCGGCAGGAGCAACACGGTATCTTCCGGCTCAACCAGCATTTGAGGATTGAGGACAATATCCTGGTGGATGCGGAGGGGAATTCGCTCCAGGGCCTTCCGGACATAGCCGCCGTCGGGCAGGACGCCCAGGAGATTGCCGCCCGAGCAGTAAAAGACATCGAGTTCCTCGCGCCATGCAGCATCGATCATTTCGGACACATAGTATCCGCGGCTGGTGGGGGGCGTAAATCCCCACACTTCCGAGAATCGGCGGGCGGATTCTTCCCCGACCGGCGCTTCGCCCGGGAAAGCGTTCGGCACGGCCCCCATCTCGGCCCCGCCCTGAACCCCGGAATGGCCCCGGATGGGCATCAGGCCGGTATGGGGCCGCCCCACCATCCCCCGCGCCAGCCCCAGATTGGCGATGGCCCGCACATTGTCCGTCCCGTGCCGGTGCATGGTGACACCCATCGACCAGACCAGCACCGAGGTTCTGGCCTTCGCATACATCCGGGCAAAATCGAGCATCTGGCTCCGCGAGGCTCCCGAGCAGCGTTCCAGGTCGTCGAACGGCTGGCGGTCCAAGGCGTCTTTCAGGGCCTGCCACCCCTCCGTATGCCGGTCGATGAAATCCCGATCCGCCCACCCGTGATAGATGAGGTGCTTCAGCACGCCGTTGATGAAGGCTATATCCCCTCCCACCCGGATGGGAAAGAAGGCATCGGCGATCTGCGTTCCCCAGAGCGCTGAATCGATGGCGGAGGGAACCCAGTACCGTTCCATTCCCGGCTCCCGGAAGGGATTGATCATCGCAATCCGGGTTCCCTCTTTTTTCGCCATGTGGAGATATTTCATCAGCACGGGCTGGTTGTTGGCCGCATCGCTGCCGATGAAAACCAGCAAGTCGGAACCGATCATGTCGCGGTAGCTGCATGTGGTGGCCGCATAGCCGATGGCCTGCCTGAGCGCGGTGGTGCTGGGAGCGTGGCAGATGCGGGCCGAATTATCGATATGGTTGGAGCCGAGGAAGCGGGCCGCTTTCTGGGCGGCGTAATAGGTTTCGTTGGCCGTTCCCCGGGAGACCAGATAAAAGGCCACCCTGTGAGGGACGCTCTGCCGGATGCGCCCGGCGGCGAGTTTCAGGGCCTCCTCCCACCCCACCGGGCGAAACCCCGTCTCTCTTTTACGCCGGATCATCGGAACCGGAAGCCGCCCCATCTTCCGCAGGTCGGCCTCGGATCGTTCTTTCAGAGGGCCGGCATCGGCCAGCAGAGCGGGGTCGAGAGGCGACATCGTATTGAGCCGCAGGAGGTTGAGGCGGATCCAGCAGAGATGAATGCCCTTCATCGTCCAGTCACGGAGGCCGTCCGTGCCCAGGGCGCACCCGTCGCATACCCCGCCGGTCAGGATTCGCCAGGCATATCCCAGGTTATCCCGGTTTACCCAGGCCGTTTTCGCGATATCCATAAAGGGACTTAGCCGACGCTCCCATATGCGGTTCATCCTCACCCCCGTAATGATGGTTGCCCACTAAATTGTTTTTATAGTGATTCTACACAACCGGACGCAAAACCTTCCTGTCCGGAAGGCGCTGTGGGGCAAAAAGCAGGAAACCGACCGGTGCGATGAGGAATTGTTGCAGGGGAGTTCTGGCGGATCGCCTCCAATGACCGGATCGATCCCGAATCTCATTCGAACAGGAACGGATCAACCGATGTCCTTACCTCAGCAGGCCGAACGCGCCCGGCAGGCTTCAGGACGACCGGCCCGATGGCTGTCTTTTCGGGCGGTGGGGCTGGGATTGCTGGCGATGCCCTTCTGCATCCACTGGACTTCGACGCAAGGGGTGGATGCAATGTTCTCCCTGATGGTCCCGCCGGTGATGCTGACTCTGGGGTTCGTCCTTTTCAGCATGCTCCTGCGCCGCTTCCGGCCCGGGCTGGCCCTGTCCGAAGGCGAGCTGGCGCTGATTTACTCCATGCTGGCCGTCTCCGGGGCGATCTGCGCGGAGTGGATGGATGTCACCAATCCGATGATCTACTCCTTCGGCCAGATGGCGGAGCGCATCCCCCACTACCGTACCCACATTCTGCCTTATGTGCCCGAATGGCTTTTCCTGAAGGACACCGAGCGGCTCCGGGACTTCGGAATCGGCGGGCACGGGCCGGGTTATTTGCTCGCCCGCCTCTCCTTCTGGCTGCCCCCTATCGCGGGCTGGACACTCCTGGTGTCACTGGTCTGCCTGCCGATGCTCTGCATCAACAGCCTGATGCGCTCCCAGTGGACCGTCCGGGAGCGGTTCTCCTTCCCGATCCTCCAGCTGCCTCTAGCCATCACCCAGGGCGGAGGCCGATCCCCTTTCTGGCGCAACCG
>JADLDR010000007.1 GCA_020846535.1 Armatimonadota bacterium
CTAAGCAGCCCGTTGGAGTAAGGGTTCAGTTTTCCTTCCGACCAGGCGGTAGGGGCGAACCTCGTGTTCGCCCTGAAAACGGCCCTACCGGCAGGGCGGGCGATCACAAGGATCGCCCCTACAGGTCGGACCGGATCCGCCAAAAACTGCCCCTTTACTCCAACGGGCTGCTTAGTCCTACAACGATGGTTCGGTTGAACCGATGGTCGAAGTGTGGTTTCCTCTGTCGAAGTGGGCTTCCTCACCAGAGAAACACCCTCAAACGACCCTCTTGGAGAATACCCTCGGTATGCTGCACCCTACGCAAATGAGGCGAGACTTGAAACCATCGTTGTAGGACTAAAGCCACAAGCATAATCCAAAAGATAGAATTTAACCGGTGCTTTTGGTACATAAAAGATGTATCAGTTCGATTTCAGTGCATTCTTTATATCTCACGATTCGCTCATTTTGAAAGCAGTTTGTGAAATAAAACCCTTGAAACCCTCCGAACGGGGTTCGTGGGATCGGTGGCCCTCCCTTTCCCAGTCCAGTGGAGGTCCTTTTGGCCGTCGATCATCACTGGATAGCTCTCATGCACTGACACTCTATTTCATAGATAGCTACCTCAGGTTGCCATCCCACTATATGTGGACTTTCTCAATTTGAAATTCTGCCAAAAAATGAGCGAACCGTGAGAGTTGATTTTCCCTTTTGGGATAGGCTCTAAACCGCCGAAAGCTGTCGGCTTGTCAGAGGCTTTCGGCCTTTTCCACATCCACCACAAAACAGACGGCCCCGCCCACCGACACCTCGCCGACCCCGGCTGCCGCGGAATGCGCCTTCTGCTGGCGCGGGCTGGCATTGGACTTGATGATGCCCAGCACGCGGTCGATGTCCTCGTCCGGCACGCCGATGAGGAGGGTGACATTGGTATCGCGCAGGAATCCTCCCAGGCTGGCGACTTTGGTGAAGCGGAATCCTTCCTTCAGGAGCGCCCGCGAAATGCCTTTCCGGTCGCGCTCATTGATGATGGCAATGACCAATTTCATGCTCATTCCCCCTTTGCCTTTCAATTCGTTTTTCCCTTTCCCGATTCCTCCCTACGGGGGGCCGTTGACGATACCTTATGAACATGATACAATAGAGGTATTAAGGAGACCAATCTATGTTCCTATGCTTTGTTGTGCTTTTGCTGCTGGTCGGGGCGCTGCGCTGCCGGAGGGCGGAGGCGGCCCGCGACATCAGGCTCTCCTGTTCCCGGCTGATGGTCACGGTCGATGCGGCCCGGGGATTTCCCCGTTCCGTACTCCTTTCCGAACGCTGTGAGGTGAAGGAAGGCGTCTGGGGAGATGTCGAGACCGCCGCCCGGGGCGCTCCCCCGGAACGCCTTTCCAGCCTACCCTCCCGCACTCACACCCAGCCCCTCCAGGCGGCCACCACCGCCTCCGGCGCGTCTTTCGATTACCGGGTCACGCGCCAGGCCAGCCCCCAGTATATCGATGAGATTTATGAAATCACGGCGAAGGAGGATTGCGTCCTGGAGACCTTCGCCCTCCTGTTCGAGCCGTCCGTCGATTCTTTCCGCTACCACTGGTATACGGGCGAGGATGCAGGATTCGCCCTGATCTCCCAGTGGGGCGACCCTTCCGTCAACCTGGCGATGGTGCTGATGGGCGGGAAGCTGCGGGCTTTCGAAAGCCCGCAGGGCTGCCAGCGCCTCATGCTGGCCTACACCGATGCCCGCAGGCACCCGGACAGCGACGAATACCCGAACCCGCCCGTTCCCCTGAAGGCCGGCGAATCGCTCCATATCCACCTGCGTCTCTTTGCCTGCCGGGACCGGGACGATTTCGAGACCAAGTGGCGCGAGATGTGCGGCCTCCCCTATTACGCCTACCACCGGGCCGTGGAGGTCGGCAAGCCCTGGCAGCTTCAGATCCGCGCCCTGGACCGGCACAAGCAGGTGAACGCTTCCATTCAGGGAAAACGCCTCAAATCGAGGCGCAGGGGCACGGGAAAGGCCGTCATCTGGGATTTCGAAACCCGCCCCCAGAAGAGCGGGCTGCAAAAGGTGGATATCACCTATGAAGACGGGGGCCAGACGCGCTGCCAGTCGGCGCTTTTTTACACCATGTCGCCTCTGGCCGAGCTGCTGGAGCGGCGCTGCCAGGTCGTTCTCTCCGCCCAGCAAGACCTGGAGGATGCGGCGTCGCCCCTGTACGGCGGCATCTTTCCCTTCGATTTCGTGGCCCGGCAGCGGATCGCGGGCAAGGCGTCCACTCTGACCGGCGGGGCGGGGGGAATGCTGGCTTCGGCCATCCTGGTGCTTCTGAAAAGCCACCTGACCGGGCGCTACGAGCCTCGCGAAATCCGGGCCGTGGAGATTCATGCCCATCAATTCGTGAAAGGCCGCTTGCAGCAGGGCGGAGACGACAGCTTCGCCAATCCTTTTCGCCCCTACCAGGCCCCCTACCCGGAGGGCAGCAGCTATATCGCCAAAGAATATCTGGAGCTTTCCCGCGTTCCCGCCAGGTATCTGAGCCTGGGCGATCCCGAAATCTACCTGTTGTGGGCCTACCGGACGCTGCGCTATTCTCTCACCCGATACCCGGACGCGCTGGATCGCCCCTATCCCACTGTTATCCCGGAGATGGTGCAGCACCTCGAAGGGATGGGCTATCAGCGGGAAGCCGAGCTCTTGCGGGTGGATGCACAGGACTATTTCGAGCGCATCGCCGCCGTTCTCAAGGAACCGAGGCCCACCCCGCGCCAGCACCCGGAGCCGCGCATCCGGCAGCCGGAGCGGATGCTGGCAGGGCTGCTCCAATGGGCGAAATATACCGGCCAGCCTGTCCCGGCCCGCGACTGGGAAATAGCCCTGCTCCGCGTCACAGGCGATATCGGCTATTCCTATGACCCCCGCCTGATGGCCGTCTTCCGGCAGGCCGGAGCGGAGTCGCTCCGCATTCAATCCCCTGGCCTTCTGACGATGCCGTGCCCGGACACCCAGGCGGCAGGCCAGGCTCTCCTGGAAGCCTACCGGGTCACGGGCGACGAGGGCTGCCTCTGGCTGGCCTACCAGGCGATGCTGAGCTTTTATGCGCTCTATGACGCCGACTATGCGGGCAATCTCTGGGCCGGTTCCCTGAAGCCGGGAGAGGCCAGCAGCGCCTATTTCCCCACCCTCTACCACAGCGACGCCGCGCACGATACCCTGGATGGGGCCGCAGGCGCTCAGGACGCCGGACTGATGCAGTACCTCCTCAGCTTCGGGCAGGAATGCTACGAGACGCGCACGGGCCGGGTCATCAACGGGGAGCGGGCAAGGAACCGCTATTCATCTTACGCCCCTTTCCCGACCCGCTATTTCCTGAAGCGCGGCACGGTTGCGATTGAGCCGGGCGCATTCATCGGATGGGTGGAATGGCCCGCCCCGAATGCGCTCACCCTGCAACTCTCCGGCTCCGGCCAGCGAAAGCTCTCGGTGATCGGCCTGACACCTGAAACGGAATACGTTTTCAAGACGAGCAACTATCACGAAAGGGCGTTCTCCGACGCCGCGGGCCGGCTGCTGATATCCCTCCAACTGGGACCGGAATCGGCGGAGAAAATCGTCGAGATTTTCATTCACAATCCGGACGACCGGAGCGCCGCGCCCCTGCCCGTCCCGGTCAGCCTGGAAGAGCGCACCCAGGAATTCGTTCTGGACAGTTGGAAAGACCAGCCCCCTCCCCCCAGACGCCGCAGGCCCTCCAAAAAGCGAAGAGGTGGCGGCGAGGACAGAGGGAGCAAGGGACAGCCCGAAAAAGATCCCGGCTGATCGGCCCGAACCGGGTACAATGCCGCAGCGTTTCGCCTCTCAAGGAGCCAGATCGATGCATCCATTTCAGGAAGCCCTGCAAGACCGTTCGCGGCTGCCGCTGCTGGCGGTCGCCATCCAGCATTATCACCCGGCCTTTGTGGAAATGGCCGGACGCCTGGGAGTCGATATCCTCTGGATCGAGATGGAACACGCCCATCTGACCTTCCGGGAGGCGGCGGATCTCTGCCGGCTGGCCGCCGGGTCGGGCTTGCTGAGCCTGATCCGCATCTCCGACTCCCGGCGCGAGAATGTCTTGAAGGCGGCGGAATCCGGCCCGGACATCATCGACCTGCCGATGGCGAACACCCCGGCCATCGCCACCGAGTTCGTCAGCCACGGGCGTTATGCCCCGCAGGGCAACCGCGGCCATTACAGCACTTCCCGAGCGGTCAACTACGGCCTGGGAAAAGATATTGCGGAGGCGCAGCAGAAGGCCAACAGCCGGCTCTGCCTGATGGCTCAGATCGAAACGGTGGAGGCCATGGAGCAGGCGGGCGACATCGGCCAGGTGGCGGGGCTGGATGCCCTCTTCTTCGGCCTGGGCGACCTGTCGGCCAGCATGGGGATCGCCGGGCAACTGGGCCACCCTTCCGTGCAGGCCGCCGCCGACCGGGGAATCGCTATCGCCAAAGCCGCCGGTAAGATCGTGGGCGTCCCCGCCCCGCCCGCCGACGCCGCCCGATGGCGAGGCCGCGGAGCCGATTTCATCCTTTGCGGCAGCGACATCAGTTGCCTCAAGACAGGATTGCAGGCGATTGTAGGGGCGGCGCGGGGTTAGGTGCGATAGGGCGGATACGGGGCCAGCCCCTACTCTCCCCATAGCGATCCAGATCAGGGTAACTGTCCCGCCGGGGCGGGGGTCGGGGCTTTGAGAGACCGTTACCTAACCCCCCGGCCCCCTTCCCGAAACGGGCAGGGGGAGTGGATGGTGCCGTAAAAAACCGCACGATCTATCCCCCTCTCCCCGGAGGCGCTCCGGCGCATCCCTTCGGTTTCGGGGAGAGGGGCCAGGGGAGAGAGGTCACCCCTCCCCCAGGAGCGGAGGATCTTTCCCTGATCTGGATACCGATGGGGCCAGCCCCTACTCTCCCTCTCCGGGCCGTTCGGCGATGCAGACCAGGGAAATGCCGAAGGGCAGGCGGAGGCCCCGGTGGATAAGGGCATTTTCCAGGTTGAGGAGAGCGATGAGCGCCCGGTTGACCGGGCGCGGCAGATCGATGAGGGTGGCTTTGGGCGCGGAAGGCGGCGGAAGAAGGCGCTGGATGCGGCGGTAGAGCCAGATGGGCGGGTAACACAGCATCAGGGTGAAGCTGAAGAAATTGATACGCCATCCCGCTTCCTGAAGGCGGGCCTGGAATTCGTTCCGGTTGTAGCGCCGGTAGTGGTGCAGGGCCACATCATGCTCGCTCCAGAGGAACATGTGGGCGGGCACGGTAAGAATCGCTTTCCCCCCGGGGCGGCAGGCGCGGAAGCACTCCGCAAGGGCCTGCCGGTCATCCTTCAGGTGTTCGATGATGTCCATCGCCACCACCAGATCGAACGCGCCCTCCCTGAAGGGCAGATGGTGGGCGTCGGCCTGGCATAAGGGAGCGCACTCTCGGGTTCGGGCGAAGAGGAGGGCGTCCTTGACGAAATCGGTGCTGACCACCGCGCCGAATCTCCGCATGTCCCGGGAGGTCGCTCCGGTGCCACAGCCGATATCGAGGATGGAGAGGTCGCGGCAGTTCGGGAAGTTCCGTTCGATCAGGCCCAGAATCAGCCTCCTCCGGCTGGCGAACCACCAGTAAGCGCCCTCCAGCCGGAACATTCTACGGTATTCTTCGGCGTTCATCGCTGGTCTGTACGGAGTAATCGGTCAGGAAACGCATGCGGAGGAGGTCGAAGAGGGTGCGGGTGTAGTCGCGCCAGACGTTCAGCTTGGAGCCTTCCCGGTGATACCAGGTGACGGGAACCTCTTTGATCCGATAGCGAAACATGCGGTGGGCCAGATAGAGGGCCTCGAAATCGAAGCTCCATCGGTCCATCCGGGTGCGGCTGAAAATATTGTGGGCGGCCTCGCGGCGGAAGAGCTTGAATCCGCACTGGGTATCGTGAATGCCCGGCACGGCAAGCCACTGGATCAGAAGATTCCCGGCCCGGCCCAGGTATTCCCGGAGCCGGGGCTGGCGCTTCGCCAGCCGGGATTCCTTCAGAGGGCGCGACCCGATCACGATATCATAGCCCTGGTGCAGATATCCGGTCAGTTTTTCGACTTCTTCGATGGGAGTGCAGAGGTCGGCGTCGCAGAAGAGGATGCGCTCCCCGGAAGCGGCCAGAACCCCGGAACGCACCGCAAAGCCCTTGCCGTGGTTTTGGGGATCGGAGAGGACCTGCATATGGGGGTGAGCGCCCGCGAAGCTTCGGGCGATCTCCAGAGTATTGTCCGTGCTGCCGTCATTGACGACGATGAGTTCGAAATCCTCCGGCTGGCCTGACAGGTAGCGGCATATGGCTTCCAGGGACGCCAGAAGCCTCATTTCTTCGTTGTAGGCCGGAACCACCACCGACAGCGAGGTCCCGCCCATGGCATCGGTCAAATCACAACCACCCTTCCGCAACTCGCCTGCACTCGGTTGCCCACTTTGATTATACAGGGGCCTTCGCCGATTGTCAAGAACAGGGGCACAGACGCAAAAACGGGACGCAAGCGGATGCGTCCCGTTTTGTGCCGGATATATAATTTCAGGTTCAGAGCATCGCTTTGACGGGAGCGGCTTTCTTTTCGGAAGCCGGTTCCATCGAGAACAGGCCCATCAGCATGGCCTGACGAAGCGCCTGCATACGGGAGGAAACATTCAGCTTGTCATAGATGTTCAAGAGGTGGAAATCAACCGTTCTCCGGCTGATGCACAGCTTATCGGCCACCTCCTGATTGCTCAGACCCCTGCATACCTCTTTCAGAACTTCCAGCTCTCTTCCGGTGAGATAGATGCCCATCTCCTCCCGACTTTTTCTGGATGTGCTCACTTTCCGCACCCCCTTCTTATAACTCTTGCCCGTGCCGTTGAACATTCAAATCTTAGACGCTACCCGATTTGATTTTGTTCCGGCGGCCATTCAGATTTTTTCCAGGCCGAAACTCTCTTATCGCTGGATGTCCCGGTGTTCGCGGGCGACCGCTTCCTCGACCTCCTGAAGGCTGGCGACGAATTCATCGCCCGGGATCGTGTGCTTCAGGCCCGCCATGGCGCAGCCGTAATCCAGCCCCAGGGCCGGGTCGCTTTGCAGATACCCGTAGAGGAAACCGGCGTCGAAGGCATCGCCTGCTCCCACCCGGTCCACCGCTTCCGCCCGGAACGCCGGGCGACGATGCGCCTGGCCGTCGTAGCAAAGCGCCCCATCGCCGCCTAAAGTCAGACAAACGTACTTGTTGTTATACTGCTTCGACAGCCGCCCCGCGATTTCCTCCTCGCTCGCCTGCCAGCCAAAAATTATTTTTATATCCGCCAGGGTCGAAATCAGGACATCCACCCCATCGATCAGCGGCTCCAGGCATTTCCGGGCGGTTTCCGGATTCCAGAGCCTGGCGCGGTAGTTGATATCGAAGGAGGCGGTCAGCCCTCTGGCCCTCCCCTCCTCCAGAGCGCGCTGCACCGTCCGGCGGCAGCTTTCGCTCAGGGCCGGGGTGATGCCGGTCAGGTGAAGGTGACGCGCCCTGTCGAGGCTGCTCCAGTCGATTTCCTCCGGAGACATCGCGCTGGCCGCCGAGTCCTTCCGGTCGTACATCACCCGCGTGGGCCGGGGTTCCGCTCCGAATTCGATGAAATAGACCGCCACCCGGCCCTCCGCCGTCCAGAGAATATGGGAGGTGTCCACCCCATGCGCGGCCAGCGTGCGGGCTATTTTCTGTCCCAGCGGGTTGTCCACCAGCTTGCTGATCCAGGCCGTGCGAAGCCCCAGGCGGGACAGCGCAATCGCCAGGTTCGATTCGCTGCCCCCGATCCGGCAGTCCAACACCGGGGCGCGTTCGAGCCGCTCGAAGCTCTGCGGGCTGAGGCGGATCATCGTCTCGCCCAGGGTGATGACATCCAGTGTCTTCAATCGAGGTCTCCTAGCTGCGCGGCGGCTTCATCGAGCGCGGCCTTCTCCGCATCCGAAAGGTCGCCAAAAGGGAGGCGCACGCCGCCGAACGGGATGCCCTTACGCCCCAGCAGGTATTTGATGGCCGCCGTGCCGCCGTAGCCTTTCACCGCCTGACGCAGGGCCGTGATCTGCGCCTGACGGGAGGCGTCCCCGTCCCAGAGCGCGCGAAACGCCTTCGGATAGACATTCGCCAGGGCGGAAATGAATCCTTTCGCCCCGAGCTGCCGGGCTTCCCAGGCAAAGGCGTCGCTGGCCCCGAAGACCGTGATGCGCTCCCCGAAGCGTTCCACCAGCGGCCCCAGGCTCTCCGGCTTCCCCACCGAATCCTTGATGCCCTGGATGGCCCCTTCCTCCACCAGAGATTCCACCACGTCAAAAGAGATGGCATTGCCGGTAAACTGCGGGATATTGTAGGCAAAGACCGGCAGCGCGGTGCTGTCCCGCACATAGCGGTAGAAATCGGCGATGGCGCGGTCGGTGTATTTGTAATAGATAGGGGTGGTCAGAAAGACGGCATCGGCCCCGGCTTCCTCCGCCCGGCGGGCCAGGGCGCGGATATCGGGCAGGTGCATGGCCCAGACGCCTGCGATCACCTTCGCCTTTCCCCGGCAGACCTGGGCCGCCATCTCCACCAGAGCCACCTTTTCATCGTTGAGCAAAAAGGGGAATTCGCCGGTCGTCCCCACCGGGCAGACGCCGGGGATACCGGCTTCGATCAGATAGGCCAGATGCTCCCGCGCCCGCCCGAAATCGACCGCGCCCCGCTCGCTGAAAGGGGTTAGGGTCGCCACATACACGCCTGTAAACTCGGACATCTCCTCAAAGCCTCCTGCCGGTTTCATTACCTTTTGATTGGCTTCAGGCCGTGAAACTCCTTCTTTTAGGGAAGGAATCCAACGCTCCATCGCGAACCAGGCAACCATGCGCTATTTTCCTTACGGCAAAGCCCCTCTGGTGATCCTGACGGCAACCCTGGCGGCGGCCCTCTATCTGGCGACCCATCCGGTCGCCAAAACACAGGCCACCCTGCGCTACTGGACGTTCGCCAAGACCCATTACGACGCCTACAAAGCCGTCATTCCGGCTTTCGAGAAGAAGCATCCGGGGGTGAAGGTAGACCTGCAACTGGTCTCCGGAACGGCGGTGACTTCCCGGCTCCAGGCGGCGTTCTGGGCGGATCTGGATGTGCCCGATCTGGTGGAGGTGGAGATCAGTTCGGCGGGCAGCTTCTTCCGGGGGCCGATCCAGGATGTGGGCTTCATCGACCTGACCGGCCGGCTCAAGAAATCGGGATACTACGACCGGATCGTCAAGTCACGCTTTGCCCCCTATACCAACCGGGGCCGCATCTTCGGGCTGCCGCATGACGTGCATCCGGTGATGCTGGCCTACCGGCGCGATATCTTCGAGGCCGAAAGGATCGATCCCGCCAAACTCACCACCTGGGACAAGTTCATCCGCGCCGGGCGGCGGCTGACGATCCCAGGCAAGCGGTATATGATGGAATTGTCGGATACGGACGCCTCCAACCTGGAGATGCTCCTGTTCCAGCGCGGCGGGGGCTACTTCGACCCGGACGGCAAGCTCATTATGGATAACGCTGTCGCCGTCGAGACGATGCGGTGGTATGTGCCCCTGGTGGCCGGAGACGAGAAAATCGGGAACACGCTCGGCGGCGGCAACCAGATTTTGACCCAGGCGGTGGAGCAGGGCTATCTGCTGACTCTTATCTGTCCCGATTGGCGATCCAAATTTTTTGAGGACGATATCCCCCGGATGTCGGGCAAGATGGCCCTGATGCCTCTTCCCGCCGTCCGCCCGGGCGGGCCGCGCACCAGCACCTGGGGCGGAACGATGGTCGGCATCACCCGTCACTGCCCGAGCCCCGACCTCGCCTGGGAGCTGGCGCAGCATTGCTATCTGGACAGAGAGCAGATGGGAGAGCGATTCCAGGAAACCAACATCTTGGCCCCGCTCCGGGACGCCTGGGACCTGCCCGCCTTCCGGGAGCCACGCGCCTACTGGTCGAACCAGCCTATCGGGGAGATCTACGCCCGGCTTGCCGACCAGACCCCGGCGCAGTATACCAGCCCCTTCATCCAACTGGCGAAATCCAAGATGGGCGAAGCCCTGGTCGCCTGCGTGCAGTATTACCAGGCGCACGGGGAAGACGGCTTTGCGGAATGCGCCGCCCGGGCGATCAAGGCCAGCGCGGACGAGGTGCGGAGAGCGATGAGGAGGAATCCGTATTGAACACATCCCGGCTCTTCGTCTGGCAACACCGCTATGCGCCCTACCTGTTCGTCTCGCCCTTCGTCACTCTCTTTGGGATCTTCGGCCTTTACCCGCTGATCAAGAGCCTGGCGCTCTCGTTTTATATCAGCAACGGCCCCAAATCGATGGTCTTCGTGGGGCTGGAGAACTTCCGCTTCCTGCTGACCGACCCGGACTTTCTAACCGCTGTTCGCAATACCTCTGTTTTCGCCTTCTTTTCGGTCTTTTTGCAGCTTCCCCTGAGCCTGGGGCTGGCTTTGCTGGTCAACCAGGAATGGCTCAAAGGGCGGGACGCCTACCGGCTGTCGCTCTTTTCGCCGAACCTGGTCGGGCAGGTCTTTGTGGCCGTCCTCTTTTCGGTGCTGTTCATCCCGCAGTTCGGGCTGCTGAACCGCGCCCTGCACTGGCTGATCGGCCTGCCGCTCGATACCAAGTGGCTGGCGAACCCGAACCTGGTCATGCCCGCTCTGGTGCTGACTTCCCTCTGGATGTATGCCGGGTTCAATATGATCTATTTTCTCGCCGCGCTCCAGGCCGTGGATAAGGACCTCTACGCGGCGGCGATGGTGGACGGGGCCAACGGCTGGCAGCAGTTCCTTCAGGTGACCCTGCCCGGCATCAAGCCGGTGGCCGTCTTCGTGGTCATCATGAGTACTATCGGTTCGTTCCAGTTGTTCGAGCTGCCGTTCGTGATGCTGAACGGCTCCGGCCCCAACAAGGCCGGGCTGACGGTGGTGATGTACCTGTATAACACCGGATTCATCACCGGCGACCTGGGTTACGCCTCGGCTATCGGGTGGACGCTGGCCCTGGGGGTGCTGGTCATCAGCCTGGCTCAGATGCGGCTGAGCGGGATGTGGAAAAAGGAGGGCTGAGATGCAGAGAGCCGCGCGAGCCGCCGGGCGCGGGGCCATCTATATCGTCCTGACCGCCGGGGCCGCGCTGATGCTGGTTCCGATGGTCTGGCTTCTGGCCGCCAGCCTGAAGGGGCCGGACGACCTGTTCCATTACATCTTCTTCAGCCCCCGCATCTCATGGGTGAATTTCGACGATCTCTTCGGCAGCATCCCCTTCCTGCGCTATCTGATGAACAGTGTCTTCGTGGCGGGAGCCACGGTGATGACCCAGCTTTTCTTTTCCTCCCTGGGCGGGTTCGCGCTGGCGAAATACGAGTTCGCGGGGAAGCGAGCGATCATGATCCTGATGCTGGCAACCATGATGATCCCCGGCCAAGTCATGATAGCTCCCCTCTATGAGGAGATATACCGATTCGGCCTGGTCGATTCCTACCTGGGCCTGATCGTGCCCGGCGCGGTCAGCGTTTTCGGCATGTTCCTGTTCCGCCAGTCGATGATGCAGATCCCGGACGAACTCCTTCACGCCGCCCGGGTGGACGGGTGCGGCGAGTTCCGCATCTACTGGGATATCGTGATCCCTGTCTCCAGGCCGATGATCGGAGCCTTCTGCCTGATCTCCTTCATGGGAGCCTGGAACAATTTCCTCTGGCCCCAGATCATCCTGCACAACGACCAGCGGTTCACCCTGCCCATCGCCCTGAACCAGATGGTGGGCCTCTACTCCCAGCAGTACGGAACCCTGATGGCCGGGACCCTCCTCTCCGTCCTCCCGGTCATTCTTCTCTTTTTCCTGCTCCAGAAGGAATTCATCGCTGGCCTGACCCTCGGCGCAGTGAAAGGGTAGCCCTGCGGTCAAGTCGAAGGCCGGAGGCGTATCGATTAGGTCTGTGAGGAGGGAAGCCGTAAGTCGATGCCGCCTGCGAGGAGCGAAACGACGTGGCAATCTCCTACGTAGTAAAGGCACGAGCGAGCTTTGGTCCTTTGTCAGTCTGGAGATTGCTTCGTCGCTTGCGCTCCTCGCAGGCGGCATCCTGAAGATTCCGCCGCAAACTCCCGATAATAGGAAAAGCACGACCTTCAAGGATGAATCAGGCTTTTCCGATGCAAACGGATTTTGCGATACCCGGATACACCATCGAGCGCGAACTGGGCCGGGGCGCGATGGGGGTGGTTTACTACGCCGTCCAAGCCGCGCCGGAGCGGCCTGTCGCCATCAAAGCCCTCTCCCCCGAGCTGGCCTCCGACCCTTCCCTGACAGCCCGCTTCCGCCATGAGGCCGAAACGGTCATCGGACTCGACCATCCCAATATCGTCAACGCCATCGCCTGCGGCCTCACCGACAGGCTGCCCTATATCGTTCTGGAATACGTCAACGGCGCTTCCCTGGACACAATTCTTCAGAAAGGCCCTGTATCCCTCGAAGAAGCCGCCCGCATCATCGCACAGGTCGCCTCCGGGCTGGATTACGCGCACGCTAGAGGCGTCATCCATCACGACATCAAACCGGCCAACATCATTCTTCGAGAGGATGGAATCGCCCTTTTAACCGATTTCGGCATCGCCGCCAGCCTCGCCGACCGCTCCGAGGAACCGGTGATCCGGGCAGGCTCGCCTGCCTATATGTCCCCTGAAACGTGCCGCGGGGAGCCGGCCACCCCGCAGAGCGACCTCTATTCTCTGGGGGTCGTCCTCTATGAAACTGTCACCGGCCATCTGCCTTTCGATTCCGGCGATCTCCTTTCTTTGATCTACCGCCAGATTCACCAATCGCCGCCGGACCCGCGCCAATTCGTTCCCGACCTGGGGGACGGAGTGTGCGCCGTCCTCACCCAATCCCTCGCCAAATCCCCGGAAGACCGCTTCCCCAGCGCCTCCGCTCTGGCCCAGGCGTTCTCAAGAGCCGCTCGCTTCAAACCCGGCCCGGCCTCCCGCGCTCACCCACTGACCTACCATATGAGGCGAATGTTCTTCATATTGCTGGGAGCCGCGTTTCTGGCCCTGGGCGCTGTCTGGATGACGGCGCTGGCGGGGTCATCGGGGAGATAGGCTAACCCGTAATTCATGGTTAGTTCTAATACCCATAATACAAAGACTTCGACTGCTAACGAAGAAAATCAGGTGCTGAACGATGCCGTTCCTCCATAGCTGATCCATTCGTCGACCCGAGGACAACCCATCTTAACGCCCTACCGCCAGCAGTTCCACCGGGAATTCGCCGATTTTCAGGCGGGTGATGGCCTGATGGGTGGCGGTATCCACGACCGTCACATCGCCGGAGCCCCCGTTACCGACGTAGAGCTTGCGGCCATCGGCGGATAGGGTGGCCCGGTGGGGCGCAAGCCCTGACGGGATGCGGGCGATTTCCCTGCGGCGGGGGATGGAGACAGCGGAGATATCGTTGCTGCCCTTGTTGCAGGTGTAGAGCATCCGGCCATCGCGAGAGACGGCCGGCATCCGGGGGTTCAGCCCGATATCGATGGTGGCGACCGGCTTATCGGTGCGGGTATCGATCAGGGTGAGGGTATTGTCGTTGAAGTTGGTGCTGAAGACATAGCGCCCGTTGGGGGTGGCGACCAGGAGCCAGGGATTGCGACCGCAGGGCACGGTCGCCACGACCTTTCGCTTCGCCACGGAGATCACCGAGATATTGTCGCTCTGCCGGTTGTTGACATAAGCCTTGCCGCTGGCGATCAGGATATCGTAAGGGGCTTGGCCGACCGGGATCAGGCCGATGGCCCGCTTTGCGGCCAGGTCGATCACGGAGACATTGTTGCTGTCCTGGTTGACGGCAAGCAGGTAGCGGCTATCCGGGGTGGCGGCCAGGATGCGCGGGGACTGCCCGACCGGGATGCGCCCCACCACGCGCCGGGTTCGGGTATCGATCAGATAAACCTCATTGGAGCCGTAGGCGGCGATACAGGCCAGGCGGCCATCCGGGGTAATGGTGGCATTGCCCGGCGACTTTCCCGCAGGAATGGAAGCGATCACCCGGTCGGCGCGGGTATCGATCACCGCCACCCGGTTGATTCCCCCGCAGGCCACATACAGGTAGCGGCCCTCCGGCGTCATTCCGGCCCGGTGCGGCTCTCCGCCTGTCTTGATGCGGCCCACCACTTTATCGGAAGACGTATCGATGACCGCCACATCGCCGCTCTGTCCGTTGGTGACATAGACCCGGCCTTTCTTGCCTGCCGCCAGCGCGGAAAGCGCGCAGAGCAGGCTCAGCGCCAGCAAAAGCGGCCTGATATCATAACGCTTCATGGAACCCCTCCTGGAATCGTGATCAACGCGCCGTCCACCCGCCGTCGACAGGCAGGACAACGCCGGTGACAAAAGCCGACGCATCGGATGCCAGATAAAGAGCGGCCCGGGCGATATCCTCCGGCTGGCCGAATGCGCCGGTGAGGGGTTGCAGGGTGGCAATCCTTTGCCGGATACCCTCATCCTGCTGCGCCCGCTGGCTCATGGGAGTAGCAATAAGGCCGGGAGCGATGACATTGACCCGGATACCTTTGGGCGCATAATAGACCGCCATCGCCCGGCTCAGAGCGATAATGCCGCCCTTGCTGGCGGCATAGGCATGGGTGGCGAAATCCTCGTCCCCGCCCACCATCCCCAGAACCGAAGCCAGATTGATGATCGCGCCCCCGCCCCCTTGCAGCATCGCCCGCACCGCGTATTTGCAGCCCAGATAGACGCTCTTCAGGTTGGCGGCGCAGACCTTCTCCCAACCTTCCTCCGTACATTCGTCCACCGGGCCGTCTCCGAAACGGCGGCCACTGATCCCCGCCACGTTGAAGAGGATATCGAGCTTTCCGCTGGCGCTCAGGACGCGATCTATCAGAGCCGAGGCCTGCGCCGCATCGGTCATATCGGCAAGACGGTATTCCGCCTGCCCTCCTTCGGCCCGAATCGATGCCGCCACCTGCCGGGCCGATTCGGGATTAATGTCGGCGGCCACGACAAAAGCGCCCTCGCAGGCGAAGAGCTTTGCGCTCGCTCCGCCGATGCCTCCGCCCGCTCCGGTGATCACCGCCGTTTTGCCTTGCAGTTGGCGCATCAGAGTCTTCGCGTCCTTCTGCGGTAATCCTCATAACACCGCTCGATCTGGCGGGTCGCTTCCTCTTCCCCGATGAAGTAGGCGCTGGTCAGCACGATAGGAGGCTTCCCTTTCTCCGTTAGAAGCTCGGCCACCCGGCACTTGACCGCATTGACGACGGCGCACGAGCCGATGGTGGAACCCGGGCCCACCGGCTCGGCCAGGCCCGGAACTTTCACCATCGCATCGCCCGGCGGAGCGCCGTTATCGATCACCAGATCGGCCACCTCATGCAGCTTTTTGCCGGCGCTGTGTCTGGCCGGGACCGCCTCCGCATGGCGCACCGAGGTGACGGCGATCACCGGCATTCCCCGCTTTCTCGCCCCGAGCGCGACATCGATGCCGACCGCATTGGTCCCGCCGGAGGAAAAGACCATAAAAATATCGTGCGGGCCGAAGGTGAAATTGGAAAGGATCACCTCCCCGAACCCTTCCACCCGCTCCAGAAACATCGCCTGCCGCTGCCCGTTGGAGCCAACGACCGGGTGATGGTAGGTCAGCGACAGCTCCACTATCGGGTGAAAGCCGGGAAAGCTGCCGTATCGGGGAAACATCTCCTCCACCGAGATGCGCGAATGCCCGCTTCCGAAGAGATGCACCAGCCCGCCCCGGGCTATCGCCTCCGCGCAGAGCGCCGAAGCCCGCTCAATCGCTTCTCCCTGGGTACACTCGATATAATCCAGCGTTTCCCTGGCCGCTTCAAGATATCGCATTGCCGATGACATGGAATAGCCTCTCCGATTTTTGGATGGGATCGCCTGTATTGTATCTTTTTACGCCCGGATTGTCAAGAGGCGCAATCTTGACGCATTCCTCGAAAGTTGATACAATGGAGCCAGCCTGACATGAGGAGGAGAACGCTGTGGCAAAAATCGTGGTGGTCGGATCGGCCAATACGGATATGGTGGTGAAAGCGCCCCGGATACCGCCGCCCGGTGAGACGGTACTCGGAGGGGAGTTTCTGATGGCCCCAGGGGGAAAAGGGGCGAATCAGGCGGTAGCCGCCGCCCGTCTGGGCGCGGAGGTGGCCTTCATCGCCTGCCTGGGCCGCGACCTCTTCGCAGAGGCGGCTCTGGCGAACTACCGGCAGGCAGGCATCGTGACCGATTACATCCGCCAGGATGAAGCGACCCCTTCCGGGGCCGCCCTCATTATGGTCGATGCCTCCGGCCAGAACGCCATTGCGGTTGCGCCGGGAGCCAACGCCCGCCTGTCGCCGGAGGATGTCGAGCGGGCCGAGTCCGCCATCGCGGGGGCCGATATGCTGGTGGCCCAGCTGGAGGTTCCCTTCGATACCGTCCGGGATGCCCTTGAAGCCGCCCGAAGGCATCATGTTCCGACCCTCTTGAACCCCGCCCCGGCCCCTTCCGGGCCGATGCCTTCCGAATGGCTGTCTTCGGTGGATATCCTGACCCCCAACGAATACGAGGCCCAGGCCCTGACAGGCTTGCCGATGGCGGAAGGGCGGGAAGAAGATCTGGCCCTTCGCCTGCGCTCTCTTGGCATCGGAGAGGTCATCATTACGCTGGGACGGCAGGGGGCGCTCTATGCGGGGCCGGATGGAACCAGGCGAACTCCCGCCTGCCGGGTGGAAGCCCGGGACACCACCGCCGCCGGGGATGTCTTCACCGGCGCTCTTGCCTGCGCTCTGGCGGAAGGGGCCGGAATGGAGGAAGCCCTCCGCTTCGCCGCCCATGCCGCCGCCATCTCGGTGACCCGCATGGGAGCCCAGCCCTCCGCCCCCACCCGGTCCGAGGTGGATTCCTTCCTGAAGACCGGGATAGCGCCTGCCCTCTGAAGACAAGGAGGACGAAATGCCCTTTGACGATATTCTCGATGCCAACCGTTCCTATAGAGCCGCGCATCCCGACCTGCCTGTCGCGGATCACCGCCCGGCCCGGAAGCTGCTCGTCATCGCCTGTTTCGACTGCCGGCTGACCGGCATGATCGAGGACGCGCTGGGGATCGGGCGAGGGGACGCCCTTCTCTTCCGCTTTTCCGGCAACACCCTGGCCCGCGAATCGGAGATCCTCCGGTCGGTGGCGGTGGCCGTCTATCTGCTGTGTGTCGAGAGAATTCTGGTTGTCGGCCACACGGACTGCGGGCTGGTGAAGGTCAACACCCTGAAGCTCCTGGAAAGCATGGAAGCGCACGGCGTCCGCCGGGATGCTTTCGGGGAAATGCCGATCCGGGACTGGTTCGGGGCCTTCGGAAGCGAACGGGAGAATGTGGAGCGAGCCGTCAACGCCATCCGCACCGCCCCTTTCCTGCCCGAAAGCCTGGAAGTGGCCGGGGCCATGATCGATACAAATACGGGGGAACTGAGGATGGTTTAGGGGAAGGGCGGGCGGCCTGCCCTCGCGCCATCACGACCTACCACTGAGCCGGCATATATTTGTCCACATCGGCTTTGGCGATGATGTGCTTGGGGAGGATGCCTCCGATGGAGGCGGTCAGAGAGGAGAGCCAAAAGGCCAGGGCCACGACCCGGCGCACGCCCACTCCGGTCAGGCGGGCCACCCGGTAGGCGGAGCCGGTCAGCTTCAACTGAACGCCGCAGCCCGTTTTCCCCATGAGGATATAGCCCGCCAGAACCAGAACGGCCGGGATGACGATGATAAAGGGAATGCCTCCGGGCAGGTCGGCCCCATAGAGGTTCAGAAAGACCTGCCCTGCGGGGGTGGCGGCATCCGGGCAGACCTGCTTGCCGCTGTAGGCCCGGCGCATGAAACCGTCCATGCAGGAGGCGGCTGCCAGCGTCCAGATGATCGGATTGACGCGCAGGCAGCCGATTGCCAGTCCGTTCAACGCCCCGACAGACAGCCCGGCCAGCATTCCGGCCAGCAGGCTCCCGACGATCCCGAACTTCAGGCAGGAGACCGCGACGATGCCGGAGAAGGCCATAATGGCCGGGACGGACAGGTCGGCATAGTGGCCGCTGTAGGTGACGAAAGCCACGCCGACCGCCACGATCCCCAGAAGCCCCACGGCGCGGAGCGTGTTGAGGAGATTGTCCAGAGACAGGAATTCCCCGGAAACCAGCGCCCCTAGAGTTGCCAGAAAGGCGACAACGGCGCACACCCCTGCCCCGTTCATCCAGCGGGCGAGTCGGCTGGACGAAGGGGACAAGGCAGGCAGGTGGGTTCCCTCCGTTAAATGCTCGCTCATGACGCCTGCCCCTCCCCGTTGGCCGCCAGCAGCACCGCTTCCTCGGTGCAGTCCTCCCGCTTCATCTCGGCGACGAAGCGCCCTTTTCGCATGATCAGGATCCGGTCTGAAAGAGGCACCAGTTCGGGCAGGCCGGAAGAGATGAGCAGCACCGATTTGCCCCTGTCCGCCAGTTCTGCGATGGCCTTATGGAGCATCGCTTTAGCCCCCACGTCCACCCCGCGAGTCGGCTCGTCCAGGACGAGGACTTTCGGGCCGGTCGCCAGCCATTTTGCCAGCAGCACTTTCTGCTGATTTCCTCCGGACAGGCTGGCCGTGGCGGCAGAAGGGACGGGAGGATGCACCTTAAGGCCCTCGATTAACTGGCTCAAAACGCCCTTCCCCTTTCTGGGGGAATAGAAGAGGCCCCGGCAGTGCTGCGGCAGAGCGGCAGAGAGGGCGTTTTCTCCCAGGCAGAGCCGCAGGGCCAGCCCATCCCCTTTCCTGTCCTCCGTCAGATAGGCGAAGCCGGAGCGGATGGCCTCCCGATAGCTCCGCCACCGCGCCGGACGGCCTTTCAGGAAGATATCCCCTGAATCGCAAGGATCGATCCCGCAGAGAGAGCGGGCCATCTCGCTGCGGCCCGCCCCCGCAAGGCCGCCGATCCCCACGATCTCCCCGGCCCGGATGTGGAAGGAGAGATCGCGGAAAAAGCCTTTGCGGGTCAGGCGCTCCACGCGCACCTTTTCTTCTTCCTGCGCGGGGGGGGCGGCGGCCGTAGCGTTCGGAGACAGAGCGGCCCACCATCATTTCCACCAGGCGGGCGGAGGTCGTCTCGGAGAGCCGTTCGGCCGCCACCCTCCTGCCGTCGCGCAGGACGGTTACACGGTCAGCCACCTCGAAGATCTCCGCCAGGTGATGCGAGATGTAGATGACCGCCAGCCCCTGCTCGCGCAGGCGGCGGATAATGGCGAAAAGGCGCTTCACCTCGGCCCGGCTCAGGGCGGAGGTCGGCTCATCCATGACCAGGATGCGGGGATCGTTGCCCAGGGCTTTGGCGTTCTCCACCAATTGCGCCTCATGCGGGCTGAGTTCCTCGACCGGAGCGAAAGGGTCGACTTCCAGGCCCACCCGGTCCAGGCAGCGCCGGGTCTCCTCCACCATGGCGCGGGTATCCAGGAAAAACCGGGCCTTGACGGGTAGCCTGCCGACCAGGATATTTTCGGCGATGCTGAGCGGCAGGGCCAGACTGAGCTCCTGGTGGATCATCTGGACGCCGTTCTCCCGGGCGACCGCAGGGGAGCAAAGCGCCGCTTCCCATAGCGATCCAGATAAGGTAAAACATCCTCCGCTCCTGGGGGAGGGGTTACCTCTCTCCCCTAGCCGGGGTTACCTCTCTCCCCTAGCCCCTCTCCCCGAAACCGAAGGGATGCGCCGGAGCGCCTCCTGGGAGAGGGGAATAGAGTGTGTGGTCATTTCCGGCACCATCCACTCCCCCTGCCCGTTTCGGGAAGGGGGCGGGGGGGTTAGGTAGCGGTCTCCCCAAGGCCCGCGCCCCGCCCCGGCGGGACAGGCTGCCTGATCGGGATAGCGATGGGGAGTGAAGCGCCGCTTCCCTGCCTCCGACGAGGATGCTGCCCGTATAGTCTGCGAAGGCCCCGGCGAGGATCTTCATGAGGGTCGATTTGCCGGCCCCGTTTTTCCCGATCAGGGCATGAACCTCCCCCGCGCAGACGGCGAAATCCACGCCGCCCACAGCCAGCGTGCCCGGATACCGCTTGCTGATCCCGTTCATCTGGAGGGCGATTTCTCTTTGGGGCAACCTTTGCCTTCCTAACGGCGGTAGACACCGTATTCCCGGACGGTATCGAACATCGCCAGGACGTTTTCCAGGGGCGTTTCTTCCAAAATGGTGTCATGGCTGGCCCCGGCGATATAGCCCCCGCCGGGCATCATGATATCCAGCGCCCTGCGCGTTTCGGCCCTCACGAAATCCGGTGTGCCGTCAATCAGAATGTGGTGGGAATCGATAGCCCCGTTGAATACCATCTTCTCTCCGAAGCGGGCCTTCAGGCCGGACAGGTCCATCCCCCGGCAGGAGGGCTGCACGGCGTGAAGGGCGTCCAACCCCGCCTCGGCCATGGCGGGAATCAGGGGTGCGATGCCGCCGCAGCAGTGGAGCATCGTTTTCAGGCCGAAAGCATGGCCCAGATCGATCAGGCGGGCCAGATGGGGCAGGATGAATCGCCGGAAGAGACCCTCCCCCAGCAGCGGGCCGGCCTGGCTCCCGAAATCGTTTCCCATAAAGAAGATATCGATCCGCCTGCCCGCTGTCTCGAAGATGCGCTGGCTGACGGCAGTGTAATAATCCACCATATATCGCAGCGCGGCATCCACGACCGCCGGCTCATCGTGCATTTTGTAATAGAGATTCTCCATGCCGAAAAGGTCGATCAAATCGTGCCAGAAAGGGGACCAGTCGCCCCCCAGAATGGCGTAATCCCGCCCGTGCCGCCCGGCTTCGGAGGGAATATGCGAAATATCCATCCAGGCGGGATCGGGCCAGGGATAGGCGTGGACGTCCTCCAGCGCAGCGTCCGCCAGGGGGTGGTTCATCGGCTGGCCGTAGCCCATGCCGTGGCGCTCGATCCCGAAGACAGTGCGGGAGACGGCCCCTTCGGAAAGCGGAAACTCCGGCCCGGCGTAACGCGCCGTGACGCGCCGGAAATCGTCCCCTACCCTCTGCCGGAGAGACTCGTCATCCAGCCCCAGTTCCTTTCTGGCTTTCTCCCAGAACTCGGCCGAGGCCCCGCACCAGGCCGGAACCCGGTCCGGCTCCCGATGCTCGAATGCGGTCAAAACACGCTCTTTTGAGGTCACCTGATCTCCCTCGCTTCCTGATGGGGGCGCGCTTGACGACACTATTCGCCGCCGGGTCGAAAAGTCCTTGAGGGATAAGGAGCGAGACACGCTCCTTTGGGAGGCAGGAGATGGCCGCGGAGCTTTCGCTCCTCGCAGACGGCATCGATTTTACGGCTGCGTTTCTCGTAAGGACATCGGTATGCGTTTAGCAGGGTTTATTCTATTTGCCATCCAATCTTGACAAAGCCTATCCTCTATGTTATAGTGATAGAGGAGCGCCGCTTCGATAGACACAGGGTTCAATGCAAACAGGACGGTCAAGAAAGGACATGGGCAATGCAGCAAAACCGGAAGTTCTATGAGGCATTCAAGCATACCAGAGATTATGAAGACGATTACACGGAAGAGCAGTTGGAAGCGTTGCTGGGATCCATCGACAGAGCGCGGGAATCCATCCAGGATGTCAAGAAAAACATCGTCGATCTTTACGGGCAAGAGGGGGGCTATTATAAAACCATCCAGTCCGCCAATGTTTCTCTGTTGAAGCTGCACGGTTGGATCAGTTCCAAGATCATCACCCTGCACAACCGCAGCTTCCGGGACGACTACCGCGACCGGGACAACTACCGCCGTCCGGAGCGGACAGAGGATAACATGGAGGCCGCCCCGGCGGAATCTCCGGACGAATCGGCTTCTGACCGGCTTTCGGAGGAGATCGAGCAGAGCTAATCGCTGAGCCCAGGCCCCCGTAACGGCCTGGGCTTTTGCTTTTTCGCTTCGCTCGGGCCCTGTGCCGATGCTGGATGCGATATCCGGGAACGTCCCACGCTCTATTGAGAAATTGTATCGAACCTTTACCCTAACCGAGCAGTCTATCTAAGAAAGAGGATCGTTACCTTTGGAAAAGGAACGCCGGGATTCTTCTGAGGCGGGCATGACCAACACCGTTATCGTGGGGGGAAAATCGGGCCGCTGGGCGCACGATCTCGACCGGCCTCTGGTCGAGCGCTGCCGCCTGGGCGATACCGATGCCTTCGACCTGTTGATCGCACGCCACTACAAGGCGATCCTCGCGGTGGTGGTTCGTATGGCGGATTCCCGCGACGATGTGGAAGATATTGTTCAAGAGGTGTTCGTGCGGGCCTGGGAGAATATCGCGGCGTTTCGCGGAGAGTGCCTGTTTACGACCTGGCTCCACCGGATCGCCATCAATTACGCTATCACCGCCGTCAAGCGCCTGAAGCGCCACCGGGGGCCTTCTCTGGATGACCCCGACTCGGGGCTGATGGACGATTTACGCGGCGATGATGCGGCCCTTCCTTCCGCGATGGCGGAACGGCACGAGAAACTGCGCCTGGTGCGGGAAGCGATTACGCGCCTGCCCGAAAAGCACCGTACGGTTGTCATGATGCGCTATTTCGGGGAACAATCGTGCGAGGAGATCGCCCGCGCCCTCTCCTGCCCGGTCGGAACAGTGAAATCGCGGCTCTTTTACGCCTACCGCAAGCTGGGGCAGGAGCTGCAATGGCTGGTGGAATAAATCCCCGCGCCGAGGATGTGAATTCTTTATGGACTGCCGCAGTGTCAAAGATTTTCTAGCGGAACACTGGATGGACGCCCGGCTCCCCTCGGAGATCGAGAGCCACCTGGAGGGCTGCGATGTCTGCTGTCAGGAAATGGAGTCCATCTCTACAGCCGCCCTGCGCCTGGACGACCTGAAAGAACCGGTGGAGTCGCCCGAGCCGTCCGAATCGTTCTTCTGGGCGGTTCATGCCGAGATCCGGGAGCGCCAGCGCTCGCCCCGCTACCGGCTGCGCCGCAACTGGCTCAATATCAGCCGGCGCATCTCCTCGCCCGCCCCCTCCTGGGCCTGGGTAGGGGTGGCGGCGCTCTTCATCGTCGCTGTCACCGGGGTTATCCCGTCGCTGGTGTCGCATTCCGTTCAGGAACCCCCGGCGATGCCCATCGCGGCATCGCCCGCGCCGGAAAAGCCTGTGATCACCGAGGATATGCGGCTCAATAAGGCGATCTCGCTGAAGCGAACTTCCATCTCCCTGGAGGAGCTTTTCAAAGAGGTTTCGGAGCGCACCGGGGTGCCGCTCAGACCGTCCCGCGAAATCAGCGATGTCAGAGTTTCCGTGCTGATGCCGTCCGGAACGCTTCGGGAGATGATGGGCCAGCTTTCGCGACTTCTGGGAGGCGTCTGGACGCGGCGGGGCGCTATGCCCGAACCAAAATACACCCTTGCCCTGCAATTGAAAACCCGACAGGAAGCCGAGAGGCTTTCCGTCGAGGAAAGGGAAACGGCGCGGCAGGCGTTGGCGGGCCGCCTGGATGAGGCCATCGGGGATCTTCTCCAGATGGCTCCGGCAGAAGTGGAGGCCGCCGCCCAGGACGAGTCGCTGCCGGAGTGGCAGAGGTTCAATGCGTCTTCCTTTCAAGAAACGCGGCACGGCGCTCTGACGCAAGTGCTTGCCGGGCTGCCGACCCCTGCGCTCGACTCCCTGGCAGAATACGACGCGGCTTCCATCTCGGTAAAATCGCTGACCGAGGAATCCCAGGAAGCGTTCCAGAAGGCTTTCAGGCCGGAGGAAGCGGCCAATGCCGCACAGACGCCCCCGCGCATCGCCTACCGGCTGGAACCGGAAGGCAGCGACCTGACGGCTGTGAACGCTTCGGTGGAAGGCTCCAGCCCGATGGCCGAGGAAACGATCCTGAAATGCAGGGTGATCCGGCCCTCGCTGCCGGCAAACACAGTGCAGGCTGCGCCGGGCCGAACCATCGCTTTTGAAGAGGCCCTGGCGGTTCTGTCCGGGCGGTTCAAGCTCAATATCGTTTCGGACGCTTTCGAGAACCGCAATCTGCCGGATCTGAAATGGGAATCCGCCTCCCTGAAGGAAGCGATTGCCGGGCTGAAAACGGCGGGCAATCAGGTGGTGCAGGAGGGCGGGACGCTTCGCATCCGGAGCAAGGCATGGTATCGCGACCGGGCCAGAGAGATCCCCGAGCGCGTCATGCAGACCGTGGAGAAGTTCCTGGATGAAGGAACCTTGCCCACCGCCGAAGACTACGCCCGGTGGGCGACCGATCTGGATGCCTACCAACTGGACTCCATCGCCCGCATGATCTCGCCTGATGCGCCGCCAGGGGCGTTTGCCACCCTCTACCGTCCCCTGCGCCTGATGGGGACTCTGGCCCGGCAAAAAGAGAAAGCCGCCTCGGAAGGCATCGCCGTCTCCTCGATGACGCCGAGCCAGCAGCAAATCTTCTACGACTTCGCCGACCAGGAACGCCCTGCGGCCAGCGCGGACGACTTGCATCATGCCCGCTTCGCCTACCGCATCGAAGGCGGGAAAATCCTCTTCGAGATCACCTACCAGGAACAGGACAGAGAGGCTTATGCCCTCACCTTGCCGGGCGAGGCCAAGAGCGAATAAAGGGCCGGCCATCTGAAGGTTCAGGGGCGCGATCAAGAATCGCGCCCTTTTTGTTTGGGTGAGGGGTATGGGGGGCGGTTGGCTCTTCCCCCATCGCGATCCAGAGAAGGGGAAAGATCCTCCGCTCCTGGGGGAGGGGGGACCGCTCTCCCCTGGCCCGGGTTACCTCTCTCCCCTAACCCCTCTCCCCGAAACGGGGAGAGGGGGATAGATCGTGCGGTACTTGACCCCCTCATCCACTCCCCCTGCCCGTTTCGGGAAGGGGGCGGGGGGGGTTAGGTAACGGTCTCCCCAAGGCCCGCGCCCCGCCCCGGCGGGACAGGCACTCTTATCTTGATAGCGATGGGGGGCGGTTGGCTCTTCCCCCATCATACATGCTCGATGTCCGTGTGGACCGATATTTCGGAGTTGACGGTGCAGAGGTCGGAGAGGGAGAGGCTGTGGATGTCGCCGCAGCCGGTCAGTCGGGCGAAGGCGGCCAGTTCCTCGGTGGAGACGCGCAGGTAATTGGCTATCCTGCGGGCCGACTGCTCGGTATCGAGCCTGTCGCGCAGCTCGGGGTTCTGGGTGGCGACGCCGACCGGGCAGAGGCCGGTGTTGCAGATGCGGTATTGCTGGCAGCCGCATGCCATCATCGCCGCCGTCCCCACCGCCACCGCATCGGCTCCCATCGCCAGGGCCTTCGCAAAATCGGAGGAGACCCTCAGCCCGCCGGTGACGACCAGGGAGACGCCTTCTGCGCCCCGGGCATCCAGGAACTTCCGGGCGCGGCGCAGGGCGAAAATGGTGGGGATCGAGGTTGCCAGCTTGACGAATTTGGGAGCCGCGCCCGTTCCCCCGGGCCTGCCGTCTATGGTGATGAAATCCGGCTCCGCGTAAAGAGCGACTTCCAGATCGGCTTCGATGCGGCCTGCCGCCAGCTTGATGCCGATGGGCCTGCCGCCCGAACGCTCCCGAAGCCAGGCCACCCGTTCTTTCAGGTCGTCCGGGGTGCGGATGTCGGGGAAGCGGGCGGGGCTGTGGATATCGGTTCCCTCCGGAAAGCCTCTGATGGCGGCGATATCGGCAGTGACCTTCTCACCGGGCAGGTGGCCGCCCATGCCCGGTTTCGCCGACTGACCGATCTTGATTTCCACGGCATCGGCGCTCCGAAGGTTTTCGTCGCTCAGGCTGTAGCGGTTGGGGACGTATTCGAAGATGTAGCGGTAGGCGTTCCCCCGCGCTTCCGCCAGGATGCCACCCTCGCCGGAACCCATCGCTGTCCGGACTGCCGCGCTGCCCTTTGCCAGAGAAACCTGAGCCTCCCTGGAGAGCGCCCCGAAGGACATATGGGTGATATAGACGGGCGTCTCGATCACCAGGGGCTTGTCTGCTTTCGGGCCGATGACAGTCCTGAGATCGACCGGCTCCTCCGGGTTGAGGGGGAAGCGGGCCAACTGCGCCCCTTTGATCAGGATATCGTCCCAGGAGAAGACGACCCTTCTCGCCCGCATCGGCTCGATGATCGATTGGCCGGTTTCCGCCATCCTGTGGATATCGGCCATGTAGCTTTCGATCTCATCGGACGGACGCGCCCACTGTCGCAAATAGGCGGAGACCGGCTCCTGTTCGGCGGAAGGCTGCTCGGATGCGGAGCTTTCAGGCTGAAATTCCGACTTGGCCGCCCCGCAGATGGGACATTCCCAGTCGTCGGGGAGTTCTTCAAAGGGGATTCCCTCGGCAGCCTCGTCGTAGATAAAGCCGCAGACCGGACATTCCCACTTGCGAAGCAGTTCTCGGGCCATGTTGATTACCTCCATCGGTTTGTTTCGAGACGAGAGCAGGGCTTATGCTTCCATATAACCCAAGTGGCTACCCACCCGAATTGAGGCTGATGCGGGGTAGGGGCGCGATGCATCGCGCCCCATGTGTATCCAGATCAGGCTGTCTGTCCCGCGGGGGCGGGGTTGGGGGCTTTGAGAGACCGTTCCCTAACCCCCCGGCCCCCTTCCCGAAACGGGCAGGGGGAGAGATGATCCCTCAAGCACC
>JADLDR010000008.1 GCA_020846535.1 Armatimonadota bacterium
CGTCGGTGCCGATCTTGGTAGTGGGAACCTGGCCGGTGATGGCGACGACGGGCACAGAGTCCATGTAGGCGGTCGCCAGGCCGGTGATGATGTTCAGAGCGCCCGGGCCGGAGGTGGCGAAGCAGACGCCGACCCGGCCGGTGGCGCGGGCGTAGCCGTCGGCCATGTGCGCCCCGCCCTGCTCGTGGCGAACCAGTACGTGCCGGATCGGGCTGCCGTAAATGGCGTCATAGATGGGCAGGATGGCCCCGCCCGGATGCCCGAAAATTATCTCGACCCCTTCCCGGCGCAGCGCCTCGACCACTGCATCGGCCCCTCTCATCTTCATCATATCACCCCTCCGTCTGAAAAAAACGCAAAAACCCCTCATCCCGAAGGGACGAGAGGCTTCATCTCGCGGTACCACCCTTGTTCGCCGCCGCACCCGGCGGCAGCCTCATATAGCCCTATAACGGGAGCCTTCGCTTCCCTGGAGAAGCGCCCGGAACCTCTTACTTTTCACTTTGTTGTTCGGAGGTTCGGCTCGGAGGCGACTTCGCCTGTCGGTTGCGGGCCGGTTCTCAGCATGTCCGGCTCTCTGTTCCGCCCGTCGGCAGGCTACTCCTCCTCGTCCCAGCCTTTACATCGGAATCCCAATAGTTGCTTACATTATACTTGCCGGTTGTGAGATTGTCAAGTTCCGGGAAAAGGTGTTTTGCGCTTTCGGTCGGAAAGACCGACCGCTCCAGCTATACCTTTGCCTCCCGCCCCACACCGTAGCGCTTGTAGAGCCAGGAGACGCCGATCAGGGCCAGGGCCAGGCCGCCGAAGGAGAAGACGCGGTAAGGGGTCTCCAGGAAGCCCAGATCGAAGCAAAAGACTTTAGCAATCGTCAGGCCGAACAGGGAGAGGGCGAAGAAGCGGATCATCCGGTGCTGCCGGACGATGCCGGCGATAAGCAGAAGGGTGGCGCAGAGCGTCCAGACCAGGGAGACCGCCATCTGCGCGATCCTGTCCCAGTGCGGGCCGAGAGCGCCGCGGAACCACCTGACCGTTTCATAGGTTTCCTGGGTTAGTCCCCACAGCCCTACGAAAGCGGCGAGGATGGCCGCCTGTCCGATAAACGACCTTTCGGCTTCCGGCAATGGCTGCCGGGCCGCGAGCGGAGCCAGGGCGAAGACCGCCGCGATGACGGCGAAGGCCAGGAAGCGGATATTGAAGACCGGCCCCCAGCCTGCGCTCTCCGGATCGAAGGAGCCGATCAGGAGGAGGAAGGCTCCGATGCCGCCGATTCCACAGGCCAGGAAGCGTAAATCGCGGCGCTGCCAGGCCGCGCCTGCGGCCAGCAGGAAGGCGGCGAAGAGGCCCCAGAAAGCGGCCACAGCGAACAGGGCGGCGGCCTCCCAACTGGCCGGGGAGGGAATTTGACACCACTGGAAACTGTTGTAGAGTTCCACCGTGACGCCCCAGAGAGCCAGCAGGCAGACCGCTGCCGGAAGAATGCCCAGAAGGTCGCTTTCGGAGGGCTGCGCTGCCTCCCGCTCTTTGGAGAACATCCACCCGATGGCGAGGAGCGAAAGCACGATCACCACATAGGAGAGCCAGCGCAGGTTCACGAAAGGGGACCACTGGCCGGTCGAATAAATTTGAGAGATCCAGAGCGGCATCAGGATGGCGACCGCCGCCACCATGAGCGCGGCGAGGCGTACCGCCTGCGAGCGCAGCCGGAGGCCGCCGTAAAAAACGCCGACCGCATAGACGGCCCACAGGCAGGCCACCGTAAAGGCTTCGGCGGCATGGCCGCCCGCAGCGGAAGGAGTCTGACGCCAGCCGAAGGCCCGATAGGTTTCCTGGGCTGCCAGCCATGCGCCCGCCAGCACCGCATAGACCGCGTAAAGGGGCGCAGCGCTATCGGAGGAATCCCTTCCGGACAGGCGCATCCAGAGGTATACCCCCGCCGTAGAGAAGACGCTGACCAGAAGAGGCAGAGCCTGCCCGTTGAGAAATAAAACGCGAGGCAAGGGGCTGCTCAGGGGAAGCCAAACGAGCAGGGAGAGGATGGAAATGCCCCAGACGACCTGGCCCGCTCGCCGGAAGAGGGCGCTGCCGAATCGCGCGCCCAGAGAGAGGAGGACAGCGGCCTCCATGCTCCAGGCGACCACCACCCACCCCTGTCCGAGCTGCACGGGAATGGCGACGGTCAGGAAAAGGATCGAAAGCCCTCCGGCGCTGTAGAGCAGGGTAATGTTTTCCGGGGTCAGGGAGCGGACGGCCCAGGCGGCCAGGCCGAAGAAGGCGGTCAGAGCCAGCGGGAAGGCAGCCGGAAAACCGCTGGTGGACCCGGCCAGAAGTCCGAAGCCGCTTAGGGCGTAGACGAAGGTATCGGCGAAGAGAAGCATCAGGTCTTCGGAGGCGGCCTTTTCCTGGCGGATCAGGCTGTAGAATACGGCGGCCCCGGCGAAGAAAAGGAAATAGAGGGTGACGAAGGCAAAGAGCGTCCAGCGGTGCGAATCGTTATAAGATCCGGCTGCCCACCCGAAGACCAGGAGAACGGTGGCGGCAAAGCTCAGCCCGGTGGCACCACGCCATCGCTTGAACAGGGAGACGGCCAGGATGCCGCCGTTCAGGAGGGCGATATAGGCCAGAAGCGGAAGGGCCTGCGATGCGCCCGATCCCCCGCCTTGCAGCAGGGCGGGGGTCAGGAACCCGCCCAGGGTGGACAGGGCGCTCAGGCTGACGGCATCGCACCGGACGGACAGGCCCACACCCAGGGCCGTTACCAGGGCCATCAGCACGAAGGCCGCTTCGAAGGGGAGAATGCCGTACCTTTGAGTTCCGGCCCATATCGAAAGATAGAGGATCGCCAGCCCGCCGCCGGTCATCCCCTCACTGAAGCCGCGCTCCAGGCGTTCCCTGGTTCGCTCGCCGACGGCTAGAAACGCCAGCCCGCCGAAAATCCCGGCCATCAGCCGGCCGGCAGGCGGCAGAAAGGGCCAGGCCCAGGCCAGAAAATAGGCCATCGCGAAAAAAGCGACCACGATACCTATCCATTGCAGCCATTTTCCGCCGACAAGGGCCTCCCAGCTGACGCCTTCCGCCTTTTCCGGGCGCGGCTCTTTCCGCGCGGGCCGGTCAAAAAGGTCGGCCAGGCGCTGTTTCAGGGGTTCGGCACTGGCATCGGCGGGAGCGGCCTGGGAGAAGAAAGACGGTTGAGCGAACTCTGCGGCAGGCAGTTCCACAGCCTCACCCGCCTCTGCCGCCGGTTCCCCGGGAGCGCTGCCTTCCGCCGGAATATCCAGCCATGCCTCGATGCGCTCGATGCGCCCGGCCAGGCGCTCCAGGCGGTCATGAATCTCCTGGAGGTCTTTGCATGAAATGAGAGGAATGTCTGACATGATCATTCTCCTTCCGTCGGCTGCCCCGTGTTCCCGCCACTCTTTCAAGCAGTATGGTCGATGCCGTCTGCGAGGAGCGATATACCTCCGATTGCAGAGCCAACCGAAAGCCCTATTATTAACCCAAGTTGCTACCCATCCGAATTGCGACCTATGAGGGGTAGGGGCACGATGCATCGCGCCCCATAGCGATCCAGAGAAGGTAAAACATCCTCCGCTCCTGGGGGAGGGGTGACCGCTCTCCCCTGGGATGGGTTACCTCTCTCCCCTAACCCCTCTCCCCGAAACCGAAGGGATGCGCCGGAGCGCCTCCGGGGAGAGGGGGACAGAGGGTGCGGTGCTTGATGGATAATCTCTCCCCCTGCCCGTTTCGGGAAGGGGGCCGGGGGGTTAGGGAACGGTCTCTCAAAGTCCCCAACCCCGCCCCCGCGGGACAGACAGCCTGATCTTGATACCCATGGGGTGCGAACAATCGCGCCCCTACAGCGGAAAACGGCACCGGGCCAGGTGGCAACTTGGGTTATTATTATTCTATCAGAACCGAAAGTTATATGCATGGGTCAAAAGTCCTGTTTCTCGCGGTCAAGGGGTCATGAAAAAGGAGGGTTTGCCGGAAAAGGCGACTGGCAAGGGATCGAAGCCGGAAGCGGCGAACAAAAAAGAAATGGCGGCAGGCGCAACCTTGCCCGCGCCCTTGACGTTATATCGATTATACCCTGCAATCACCGCGGTAACTTGCACAGAAAGGTTTCCAATGAACGCGCCACAACCCAATTCTCGCATGATGCTGATCATTCTCGTTTTCGCCATGGCGGCCAGTGTGGGTATTTACGCGGTGCTGGTCTATGCGCTGCATATCGCCCGGCCTGCCGGCGCGGACCTGCCGGCTGCGCTGCCGAAAGTCCTCGGCGCGCTTGCGGCGATATGTTTTCTCGCAGGGATCGCCCTGGAATCGATGCTTTTGAACAAGGCAGCCGGGCCGGGCCAGGTGCAGATAGCGGCCATCGCATCCTCGGCGATGGGCGAAGCCATCGCCATCCTGGGTCTGGTTCTCTATTTCCTTACCGGCGATCCGGGCAAATTCACGCCCTTTCTCATCGGTTCCGCCGCCTATTTCGCCGCCCTGTTCCTGCGCCTGCCCCGCTTTTTCAGCCGCTTGGATGAGGAATAGGGGATTCTATGGGGTGCGTCGGCCCAACCGCCCCCACCGGGCTTCGGCGGGGGAAGCAGATGGGAAAGAAACAACCCGGCAAATTATCGAATAAGGCGTTTTGGAGCCGCGCCTGAAGCCGCAGAAAGGAGGGGCCAGCCATGATATGCCCGCGCTGCCGGAAGGAATTGCCGGAGGCAGCTCGCTTTTGCCTGCATTGCGGGGCCGCCGTGGGACGAGAGAAGACAGTGGCGGAGCCGGTTGCGCCTGCCAAATCGGGAGCGGGTGCGCCGCTGCAGGCCGGGCCGCGCCGGTGGATAGGGTTCGGGGCGCTGTCGGCGGTTCTTCTCCTGCTGCTAGCGGCGATTTTTCTTTTCAGGCCCGGCTTGATGGGGCCGAGAGTTTTGGAATCGGAAAATCCGGCGGCCCATGGCGCTATCGGCGTCACGCAGGCTCCTGCGCCCCTGCCGGCGGGCGAGGGTGTACTTTCCGCCAATACCCCGCCACCCGTTTCGCCCCAGCCCCAGTCGGCCCCGGCGGATGTGGTGGAATATCTGGCGAAGCTGCGCTCCATCGAGGAGAGGCGGATGGCGCTGGGAAGTGACTTCGGCCCGGCTCTGGAGATGCTCAAAGGCGCTCAGGGGATGCGCGGCCTGGCGGACGAAGGGGCCCGGAGCGAGCAGTCGGGCAAAATATCGGA
This sequence comes from Armatimonadota bacterium, assembly GCA_020846535.1. GTDB lineage: Bacteria > Armatimonadota > JADLDR01 > JADLDR01 > JADLDR01 > JADLDR01. The sequence continues at coordinate 5,225 of JADLDR010000008.1, forward strand.
AGGGTACGACGAGTATTATCAGAAATGGGACCAGTTGCGGAGCGATTTCAATGCGCTCCAGGTTCCGGCATCCTGTCAGCCTCTCCATGAAAGCTACCGGGAAGCCCTGCACCGCTATACCGCGGCCACCACCCGCATCTGGAGCGCCTTCAAAGGAGGGGACACCTCGGCCCTGATGTCCATGCAGTCCACCCTCCAGAGCGAGATCAACCGCTATCTCGACTCCGCAGACGGAACGCTGGAACAGCTCTGCCGGACATACAACATCCGCAAGCCTTTCGATATCCACAGGGACAGCGGTATGGATTCTTCGATCCTGGGGTTTTAGGGATAGCGCAAACAGCCGGCAGGCTCAGAAATGCTCCGCTACCGAAAGGTCCTCGCTCCAGACATCAGGGCGCGGGCGCGACCGAGGCGGCGATTTTGTCCAGTTCGCTCTGGGGGAGGTCGCTGATCAGCATCAGCCTAAGATTGCCGGCCTTCCAGCTTTTCATCCGGGCGGAGAGGCCGAGCCAGGGGTTGCGGGGGCTGTGCTTCCGGTTGCGCCGTTCGGAGGCGATGTGCTCGAAAAGGGAGATGGTGTTCATCCCGTCGCTGAACATCAGGTGAGCCATATTTCGCCGGCCTGTGCGGATGGCGGAGGCTTCGTAAAAGGCGTAGCCCTGGGGAAGATATTGGGGCATCATGGCCTGGAAGCCGACGACCTCCTGGCTGCGGGCGAGATCAAGCGGCGTGTCCGGCCGCTGGACGCGGTTCAGGAAGCGGGCTTTCTCCGGAAGGGACACCTCTTCGTCGGAGATAGTGTCCCGGAAGGCGATCTCGACAAACCGGGTGGTCATGGAGAGCCTGCCGCCAGAGTCGTAGCGTTCGGTCTTCATCTCCAAGCCGGTTTCCGTATCGAGCCAGAGTTTGCGCCTGGGATTGCCCGGATAGCGGGGCTTCACCTCGATCACCAGGCACTGACGGTTGCCGACGATTTGCTTGCCACCCCAGGACAGGCGGTAGTTGGCCCTGAAGAGGCGGGTATTGTAGGTATACATGTCCATCCGGGCCGGGTTGAAGCGCGAGGAGACGGCCATTAGGAAGGGCTTGCCGGGGATGTAATGAAGGCTTTCCTGCCCGTTATCCAGGACCATCATCCCGGCAAGAAACTCCGGGGCTTTGTAGCGGATAAGGGTCAGGTCGGGCCGCCGGTGGGTGATCTGGGTGAGGGAGATGACATCCTGCTGGGTGCGGGCGGTGGTCATCTGGATGCCCGTAAAGCCAACCTGCCGGCTGGCCCAGTCCCGCTTCTCCAGAAGCCGCCAGAGCCTGTCTCCGCGTTGAGCCTGCACAGGCGCGGGAAGGCCGGACAGAAAGCAGACGGCGAGCAGGCATAAAGCCGGCCCCGCGAAAACATTCTTGAGATAGATGGAAAGACGCTTGTGATTCATGGCGCTGCCGACCGTTTACCGGCCCTCCGGCTCCACCTGGCGGCGGAAGCTCTCGCCGACCAGAAGAGACATGCCGCCCCAGTCGGCGACCGGCTGGGACTGCTGGAAGCGGGCATACTCTCCCACCAGGAAGGCTTCGGTCTCAGGCTCTGCGGGAGGGCGCTGGAACCGAATCATGGAGCCAAACATCCCCAATCCTAAAACGAAGGCCGCAGCCACCACCCAGGCGCGCACCAGAGGCGGGCGACGGACGGAAGGAGCCGGGAAGGGTTGAGCCTCGATCTGACGGCGGACGGATTCCCAGAGATCGCCGACCGGCCTGGGGGCAGCCGCAAGCGAGAGCATCCCCACCGTACGCTCCAGGGCTTCCAGTTCCTCACGGCATTCCGGGCAGCGGTTCAGGTGTCCCGCGATGCGAAGCCGCAGGGAAAAGGACATCTCGCGGTCAATATAATCGGAAAGCATCGGCCTGATAATCTCACAACGCAAAGTGACGACTCCTTCGAGATACCGGCCCCGGGCCGTTTCGATTATGCTTCCACATAGGATCGAAGGCGCTTCCTGAGTTCCGCCCTGGCGCGAAAAATGCGCGATTTGATCGTGCCGACAGAACATTCCTGCACCCGGGCTGTTTCCTCCTGGGAAAGCCCCTCCAGATCGTGCAGGACGATGGCCGCCCGGAGCTTTTCGGGAAGCGATTCGATGGCCTCCTCGACAAGCCTCTGAAGTTCGTGCGCCTCCGCAACCCTCTCAGGGTCGTGGTCTCTGCGGGCGCTGGCCGGTTCGTCCTGCCGGGTGAATTCCTCCTGGCTCAAGGATTCTATCGGGAAGGGAGTGCGCTTTCTCAGGAAGTCGAGAGCGCGGTTGGTCGCGATCCGGTAGAGCCAGGTGTAGAAAGACGAGTTGCCCTGAAACGACCCCAGAGATTGAAAGGCTTTGACAAAAGTATCCTGCGTCAGGTCCGCGGCGTCCTCCGGGTTCCCGACGAATCGGAAGACGAGCGAATATATCCGCTCCTGGTAGCGCCTGACCAGCTTTTCATAGGCGGCCATATCGCCCTGACGGGCGCGCCGCACCAGAAACCTGTCGGTCGGGTCTTCGGAGAACCCCTCATCCCTCGCGCGCCGGGGGAAGGAAAACCAACCCATATTCCTGACCACCTCTCTAAGAGAGCGAATATCTCTCAGAGCTATTATACGCCTCCCGCCGCCCGGCGTCAAGGCCGGGCCGCCGGTCAAAAAAGGACTTTTTACGCCGCTGTTTGAAACGTTAGACGTGAGAATATCGAAAGAGTTCCCTTTCCGGCCCGTTCTCGAAACTTTTCTGAAAACAGGGGCGTCTTACTAATGAACGCGCCTGTTGCGGAAACGATAGCGTCGTCGGGAGGTTGGAATCTGTGTTTGTCCGCGCTGAGGTTACCGTGCCGATCATGAATAAGGCCGCCGATCCCGATATGGACGCGGTGGAGCGGTTCAAGCAAGGCGACGCCCGCGCCTTCGAATGGTTATTCCGGAAATACCAGACATATGTTTATAATATAGGTTATTCCATCCTGGGCAACTCTGAGGATGCGGGCGATCTGGTGCAGGAATCTTTCCTGTCCGTCCACCGCTCGATCAAGACATTCAACCGGAGGTCCGCCTTCTCGACCTGGCTCTACAAGATCGCCTACAATCAGTCCATCACCCTGCTGCGGAAGCGGCGCGGCCACGTCTCTCTGGAGGACATCCAGGAGGAGGGCTTCGAACCGCAGGACGGGGAATCGGTGGAGGCTATCGTGCAGGCCCGGGACGCCCAGGCCGAGATTCACCGGGTGCTGGAAACCCTTCCCCCTGATTACCGCGCGGTGCTGGCCCTGCGCCACTTCCAGGACCTCTCCTATGAGGAGATCGCGGAAGTGGTGGGGGCATCCGTGGCGGCGATCAAGATCAGGCTGCACCGCGCCCGGAAGATGTTCAAGGATCAATACGAACGGCTCCAGGCCGGAGGTTAGCGATATGCGTTGCAAGCAGACGGAGCGATTGATAACGGACTATCTCGACAACTCCCTGCCGGCGCGGCTCCGGGAGGGGGTTCAGTCCCATCTGGACGCCTGCCCCCGCTGCTCTCAGGAAGTGCGGTCGATTCGGCATACGATTCACATTCTCGACGCTCGGCAGCCTGTGGCCGCTCCGCAGGAACTCTGGGCGCAGTTGAACGCCCGTATCGCCCGGGAAGAGGCGGCCAGGCGGCCTTTCATGGTCGCCTGGCGCATTCCCTCCCTGGCGGCAGGCGTGGCCCTTGTGGCGGTTTTGGCCGGATGGTTTTTCCTTCGGGCCCCGGCAGCGCCGCCGCTGCCCGGCCCGGTCGAAAGCGGCGTGGTGGCGCGAAATCCGGATGCCTCTGCACCCGTTGCAAAAAATGACACAACGCCTCTGAAGGGATCGGGCAAGGGATCGCTATCTGCCAAGCCTCCGGCAGCCGCCAGGCCGGACCGCCACTCCCAGCGCCCGCCGCGGGTTCGCCATAAACCGGCTACAGCCTACAAACGCCCGGTCATGACCGCCCGGAACAGCGCCGGGCCGTCCCGCCCGGTCGAGATAGCGGTCAATACGCAAGAGACTCAGAGGCCGCCGCAGGCGAGCAAAATGGACGCCTCTTCGCACCGGCTGGCCGAGGCGATCCGCAAAGACCCGCGCCTTATGGTCGCCTTCCGCGATTTCGGGGTGATCGGAGCCAGGCAGATCCAGCGCGAGAAGGCCACGGAAGAGTTGATCTCCGTCATCGATAAGATGCGCCCCTTCGACCGCGGGCTGGCGACCATGTTCGCCCCTTCTGCGTTATCACCGGGCAGCGTCGAATAGAGTGATCGTTTTAGCGACAGGGCAGGCGGTTTGAGTCTGCCCTTTTATATCTATAAAGAATCGGCATCATAAAGGAGTTGTTTTTGATGACAGGCTTCATCGGGAAAGGCTCCCGGCTCTACAGGCTGAGCCTGGCTGCTGCGCTCCTGGCGTTTCTGATCGCCCAGGCGGATGCGGCTCCGGACAGTAAGGAGCCGTGGCTGGCCCTGCCAGAGTTTGCAAAGGCCAAACTGACGCGAGATCTGGATGTCACCCGCCAGGACCTGGTCAAGGCCATCCCCAGCAGCCGGGACCTGGTCAAGAATTTGCAGCGCGTTAAGCTGACCGATATGACCGTCAAGGGCGTCGCCAACCTGAGCGATATCCTCGATTTCTACCAAAAGGAGATCGTTCCCAAGGGCAATTCGCTGCTGGTTCGCAACCAGATCAATCCCGAACGGGCGATGGCGGTCTACAAATCGCCCCGCCTGGATGGGCTGGTCGTGGTGCTGGCCCGCACCGACCGGAAGAACATGCAGGCAGGTGTCACCCTCATCCAGACCCAGGGGATGGTGGATACCGCCAAGCTGAAAGACCTCTCCGCCCTCATCTTTACGGTTCTCGATTCGGACGCCTCGGACCCCTTCGCCGCCTTCAAGCCCCTGTCCCTGCCCCTCTATCCCGGGGCAGAGCAGACGACCAAGATGCAGGTCAGCCCGGACAATATCGATGCCCGGAAGTTATCCGATGTCCTCCGGCGCGAGGGCGAGGCGGCGGTGGCCCCGGACGCCATCATCAGCCTGCTCAAGGTGTGCAAGGGCCTGGAGATCAATACCTACACTCTTCAGGACGGCTCCCCCCGCGAGGTTTTCGCCTTTTACGAGAAGGCCGTTCTGGGGCAGAACTGGAACACCATTTTCAAAAATCTGGATACCCCCGACCAGCCGTTCGGGATGTTCAGCTCCTCCCAGCAGGGGCTGGTTTTTCTCAATGTGGACCGGCAGGAAAACGCCACCAAAATCAGCATTGTGGTGGTGAAAGGGCGCATGAGCGACCTGGTGGACGCATTTCTCAAGACCATCGATAAATCCGGGGATTAGGCGGAGGAGCAAGCGATGAAAAGGCGGTCATTGCGGGCGGCGCTCTGGGCGCTGTGCCTGGCGGCAGGGATGCAGGGGATCTGTTTCGGGGCGACGGTCAGACGGAAAGCGGCTCTGACTCCTCAAAAGGACGCCCCTCTGGCGATTGCGGTTTACCCGAAAGGGCAGGTCGTCATGGAGATCAATCTCTCCGAAAAAGACCTGCTGCCCATGCTCCAGCACATGCTCTCCACAACCAAATTTCCCGTGCCTGCAGACACCCTCAAAACAGGGGAAATCGATTTGACCGAATTAGGGGCCGCCCTGCAAGGTCTCAAGCGCGTCCGCGTGCAGATATACCGCCTGAGCCGGACAGTGCCCTCCGACCAGGTCGCCCGCTTCTATAACGAAAAGATGAAGGCGCAAGGGTGGTCGCAAGTTTTCTGGCATGCGGCCAATCCCAACGATGTCTTCGCTTTCTTTTCTCTGGGGCGCGACAAAGGTATTTTCTTCATGAACAGCCGGCTTCTGAAGCCCAAGCAGGGCGCGGGCTGGGTGGATGTGACGGTCGGGCGCACCGAGGGGATGATCGATATGGTCCGCCTGGTCAACTGGGCCAGCCGTATGATGGCCGCCAGCCAGCAGGCCCCGCCCGCCAAAGAACCTGCAGGCGGCGGCTCGGAACCCGCCCAAGGCGGGCAAGGCGCTCCCCCGCCCCCTCCGCCGATGGACACCCCGGCTGCCCCGAACAGCGAGGAGGCACCCCAAAATGACCCTTAAAGGGCCGGAATGCCCGCGAATCAGTTCATGACCTTTCCCCAGATGGAATCAATGGGGATCGGGCCGAAGTCTCGGCTATCTTCTGAGGTGAGAGGGTTGTCTCCCAGGACATAGACATAGCCGGGCGGGACCAGGATATCCCGGCGCACCGCCATCTGGGAGCGGAGGAGTCGCGAGAGGGTCAGGGTTTCGGTATCGATGCGGCTGCCGTCCACTTTATGGTAATAGCAAGGCACGACCTCGCCCGAGACGGCGTAAACGCGCTTGACGCAAAAGACATTGTCGTTCGACCGGAAGATGACCACATCGCCGGCGCGGACCGGGCGTTTCTGGTAGTAGTGGCGGTCCACCACGACCAACTGCCTGTCGCGATAGGTTGGCTCCATCGAGCTTCCCATCACCACGCAGATTTTGAACATGTTATTGACCAAGACCAGCGCCATCATGGGCAGCGATAAACGCAGCAACGTCCTGTAGACAGGTCTCAGGATTCTCATGACTCTCCACCTCTGAAGGTTTCCTACTACATGATGCCACAATTTTCGGCAAACCTATATAAAATCTTCATGTTCGGAAAGCCGTTTTTTGCGAGAAAGCGATCTTTCTGCTTAAGTGATAATATACTTCAGCGATATAGGTTCAGAGAAACGTGAGTAAAACAGCAATCACAGGCCTTTCAAAAAGGAAGCTGTCATCGATTAGGTCTGCGAGGGCAAAGCCCGAAGCAATTTTCAGGGTAGCACCCACGAGCAGAGCCTTCGTGTGCATTTACTACGCTGGAGATTGCCGCGGAGCTTTCGCTCCTCGCAGACGGCATCGACTCAGCCAGGCGAAAGTCCTGTAACTTGCGGCTTTTGACATTCCGGCTCGTTTTGTGTTATAATTCACTAACAGAATACATTCTGGCTTAGGGGAGTAGCAGAAAGCGATCCTCTTTCCGGCAGGCCAACACCACGGGGCGACCGCCTCTGGCCCTGCCGACAGAAGGCGGCCCCTTCTGGAGCGAGACCTTTGCCAGCCGAAACCGGGGTTCCATTCCGGAGGCTGGAAGGGTCTTTTTTATTGCCTATCACGGACGGGATGGAAAGGACTTAAGACCGGATGGTCTTTGTGGAGTTTGCGGCGCTCTTCCTGGTACTCATGCTGGCGGCCTACCTGCTCAGCCACGGGGCCGAAACTCTGACTGAAAAGTGGGGCGCGAACCTGGTGGGCAGCATTATCCTGGGCCTGTTCACCACCCTGCCGGAGTATATGTTCGTTTTCTGGGCATCCATGAAGGGGCGGTACGATATGGCGGTCGGCTCCGCCATCGGCTCCTGCACGATCCTGGTCACCCTCGGCTATGGCATGGTGATCCTCCTGGCAACCTCCCGTCTGAGCCGCAAGCCTGTCACCACCATCCGCCTCTCACGCGCCACCCGCATCGATGCCCTCTACCTCATGCTGACCGGGCTGGCCGCCTTCGTGGCCGTCTGGCGCGATAACGCCCTCGACCCGGTGGAAGCCCTTATCCTGGCCCTGCTGTTCGTCGGCTATGTCTACCAGGTGTGCCGCGCTACCGCGGCGGCCCACAGGGAAGACCCGAAAGATGTCCCGCTTCCCAAACTGCTTCGGGCGGGCGGCATTATGCTGGCGGGCGGCGTTCTGGTGCTGTTGGTCGCGGAGCCTTTCGTCACCTCCATGCTGGCCCTTGCCCGACAAATGAGCATCAGCCCGGTCGTGATCGCCATTATCATCGGCCCCTTCGCCTCGGAAATGCCGGAAAAGCTGACGGCCTATATCACGGTTTTGCGAAACGGCCACATGGCGGAACTCTCCATCTGTAATTTCATCGGTGCCAAGATCAACCACAACAGCCTGCTTTTGGCCCTGATCCCCCTCGTCCGTCTCTTCCATACCGATGACGGCGGCTTCGTGCCCGGCATGATGAGCGTCTCCTTCGGAACGATGACAGTCCTGACTGTCATCGTTTCCCTGCTCCTGGCCCGGGGCAAGGTCGAGCGGTGGGAAGGCGGGGTGCTGATCGGCTGCTATCTCCTCACCATGTACCTGGCAAGCCTAGCGTAAGGCGCGGGCGGATAGCAAAGCCGAAGCGAACCCGAAAGCATTCGGATCGCCTGCAAGGAACAGGGAGGGAGTATAGAGAATTCTATAACAAACATTTCATAGAAGCAGGAGAACATATCCCCGATTATGATCAGACAGGACGATTTCCGGGCGGAGGAACGGTGGGCGGAGGCCGGAGACGCCGGGGAAAAGGTGCGCTGGGGCCGGATGCTCGTGCTAGGAGGCGGGCTGGCCGCCCTGAATGCCGTCTGGATGACCTCCATGGAAATCCTCTGGAACCAGGGCTATTCCACGATTCTCTCGCTCTATTACAACGTGGTCTTCACCCTGACCGTGCTGCTGGTCATCAATGCGGCCCTGAAGCGGTGGCGGCCTCGAACGGCCCTCACCCGTTCGGAACTGCTGGTTCTCTTCGTGATGGCCGCTATCGGAACTTCCATCGCCACCCTCACCGCCTACCTGGTGTCCGCCCTGGCCTTCCCTTACCGCTTCGGGAACCTGGACAGCCGCTGGGCCACGGATCTTCTGCCCTATCTGCCCCGCAGCCTCACCGTATCCGACCCGCAGGCGGCCAAAGATTATTACCTCGGCAACGCCGACCTCTGGCGCTGGGCCTCCCTGAAACCCTGGCTGCTGCCCTTTGCCGGATGGGGCCTTTTCATGTTGGCCCTGGTCTGGACCGGGATCTGCCTGTCGGCCCTCACCTACAACCAGTGGCGTCGGCAGGAACGGCTGGCCTTCCCCCTCAACCAGATTCCGATCATGATGACCGAGGAGAAAGCCTCCTTCTTCCGGTCCGGCCTCTTCTGGGTGGGCTTCGCCCTGGCCGCCGGGATCGATATCCTGAACGCCCTCAACAAGCTCTACCCCTTCGTGCCGGGCTTGCCGGTCAAGCGCCAGTCGCTGGAAATCCTGGGGATGTCCCGCCCCTGGTCGGCGCTTTCCTTCACCTACTATTCTTGGAACCCATTCCTGATCGGCCTGGAATATTTCCTGCCTCTCGACCTTCTCTTCTCGCTCTTTTTCTTCTACTGGACAGGCCGATTCCAGGGGCTTCTGCTCGATTTCTGGGGCATCGAAATGGGGAACGCCGCCGAGATGGTGGCCCCTTACATGCGGGAACAGGCGTTCGGCGCGCTCATCGCCCTGCTGGTCTTCGCTCTCTGGGTGGCCCGGGGCCGGTGGCGCGAGTCCTGGGAGCGGTTTCAGACGATCCTTCCGCTGCGCCGCGCCCTCTGGGGGTCGGGAGCCGGGGCAGCCGCCATACTGGCGATTCTCGTCATGGCAGGGATGCCGTTCTATGTGGCGGCCCCTTTCGTGATCATCCTGCTGGCGGTGGCACTCTCTCTGGCGCGCATCCGGGCGCAGTATGGGCCGCCCGCCGCAGGGCTGCTCCTCGCCGCCCCCGGCCCGGTTCTCTATGCTTTGATGGGCCGCGCTGGGATCGGCTCCCAGGGACTGGCCGGCATAGCCCTCGCGCACTTCGCAGGCCGGGAGTTTTGCAGCCATCCCATGCCGCCGACTCTGGAAGGGTTCGCCCTGGCCGAAAAACGCTTTTCCGCCCGGCGGCTCATCGGCGCGATCCTCCTCAGCGCCCTGGCCGGTTATGCCGCCACCTTTCTCACGGCCCTGGTCACCGGATATTCCTCCGGCCACGGCACGGCCAAAGTGTCCGGCACGCAGATGTATTTCGGCAACGAGGCGTACGCCGTTTTCTCCTCCCGCCTCTCCGATCCGGTGGCAGGGCCTCACGCCGACTCCCTGGGCGCTGTGGGCTTGGGCTTCGGGCTGACCTTCCTGCTCCAGAGCCTCCGCACCCGCTTTGTCGCCTTTCCCCTGCACCCGGTCGGCTATGCCATCGCCAGCAGTTATAGCTCCACCTTCATCTGGTCCACGGCCCTTATCACCTGGCTCGTCAAGCTTCTCATCCTACGCTATACCGGCCTCAAAGGCTATTACCGGGCCGCCCCTCTCTTCCTCGGCCTCCTGCTGGGCGAATTCATCATCGGAAGCCTCATCAGCCTCCTGGGTGTGCTGCTCCATATCCCGATGTACGTTTTCTGGCCGTATTGAGGTGAACGCTATAGGCAGAAATTGATATGGCGCATATGAGCGAAGACAGCCGGAGGCTCGATCTGGCTTGCCATCCTATATCGAAATTGGAAGATCTGAGAACGGTGGGGGAGCATCAAGCTCCCGCGGTTTATATGCTTCATCTTCCGGCGGGGAGAAGCGATTCCGATGCCGCCGCATCGGGCAGCGCGTTCAGGGAAATCGAAACCTTTTGCACGGGCCTTCCTGAAGAGACGGTCGTATCCATCCTGACGACGCCCCCGGATGCGGCGCGTCTGGCGCTAGTCCTAGAATCCGTTTTGCAGTTGCAGTTGTGGGTTGCAGTCAAGTTGAAACCGGAGGCTGTCGCCGCTTCGGAAGGCGGGTTGCCTGAAAACCATGCCGCGCTTCTGATATTTTCGCGATATCGAGGCGCTTTGAAGCATACGAAAACCCGCATCGGATATACCTACTGCCCCGCCTGCGGGAAGACAACCAAAGATTACGGCGGCAAAAAGCATGTCTATCATGAATATGGAACCCTCATGTCCGATGTCTGGCGGGACATCGCCTGCGACCCGCGCCGCGACATCGAAGGCATTGCAGATCGCTTGAGGGATGTCTTCGGGCTGGAACCTTACCGAACGCTCCGCCTTCTGGATATGCGTTCCTGCTACGCCCTTGCCCCGCAGCGCCCGGCTAGCCCTGTACTGGAAACGGAATTGCCGATGGAATGGGATGTCAGGCCGATACCCCAGAACTCGCGACTCGTCAACGCCGACTGCCTGGAAACCTTAAAGGGCATTCCCGATAATTCCATTGATTTTTGTTTCGCCGACCCGCCCTATAACCTCGAAAAGAAATATGACCGATGGAACGACGCTCTGGAAAGCATGGCCTATTTCGACTGGTGCGACCGGTGGCTTTCCGAGCTGGCAAGGATCCTGAAGTCGGGCCGGACGCTGGCGGTTCTGAATATTCCCCAATGGAGCATCCGGCATTACCGGCATCTGGCCTCGATTCTGAAATACCAGTCCTGGATCGCATGGGAGGCCCTGAGCTTCCCGGTTCGCATGATCATGCCGGCGCATTATGCCCTGCTTTGTTTCTCGAAAGGGGAACCGAGGCCCTTGCCCGGATGCCTACTGCCTGCCGATCCCATGCCCGGCGACCTGCTGGCTCTCCGGGAGTCTTTCTGCCTGAGAGCCTCCTGCATCGCCCAAAGGCAAAAACGAAGGGTCGAGGACAGGGCCGATATTACCGACTTATGGCACGATATCCACCGGCTCAAACACAATACCCGTCGGGTCGATCATCCCTGTCAGTTGCCGCCTCAACTGATGCGCAGGCTCTATGCGGTTTTTACCGATCCCGGGGAGATCGTTCTCGACTGCTTTAATGGCGCGGGCACTTCGGCCCTGGTTGCCCGTCAGATGGAACGGCGCTTTATCGGCATCGAACTCTCGACGAAGTATCATGAATTGGCGCTGAAGCGCCATGAGCAGATCGAGCGAGGCGAAGACCCTTTCGGAAAAACAGAGAGCGTGCCGGAGTCCAAGAACAGCCGCGTCGAACGCCTCCCGCGCCAAAAATATAAGGTCAGCAAAAAAGCCCTTCAACTGGATGTCAGGCGGATCGCCCGGCAGTTGGGCCGGCTGCCGCGAAGAGACGAGGTCGCGTCCCTCAGCCGGTATCCCATCGAATACTATGAGACGTATTTCTTCAGTTGGGGCGAAGTCTGCGCCGCAGCCCGCACCACCGGCATGTCGGAACTGCCCCAGGACGCGGTTTCGGCAGATACCTTGCAGATGGGGCTGCGATTCGATGAGGGATAGATAAAGGCGCAGACCTGGCGGCTCCGGCAGGTGGGAGCGAGCGTGCGTCTGGAGGGGCCGGGCGTGCCGGGCGGGGCCATCGGGTTCCGAGCGGGCCAGGGCTTCGCGGAGCAGCTGGTCCGGCTGGCGGCTCCCCTGGCGGGCGGCAAGAAGCCGCCCGGCAAGTAGGGGCGGAAAGCGTGGCGTTCCTGGCAAGGGCTGAGAGACATTCTCAGCCCTTTTGCGTTTGGGGCAACACGCTCAGGAGGGCCAGCCTGTATGCTGAGCAACCGAACCGGTCAAGGGCCTTTGTTGCGGATGAGATAAGCGAAATGACTCGAATTAATAATAGTTAAAAACTAGGAAAATGTATTCAAGACAGCTATACTAAACTTTTTTTTTACATCACCCGGAAAACTTTACACAAAGTCTATTGACAAGTTTATAGGCTTGTGCTATACTCCTCATATGGCTGATAGCTATGGACATGATGGGGGTGAGCAGTGTTTTTTGACGGAGAAGCACAACGTTATGATACGGAGGAGTTAAAAATGGGAAGGGTTGGGATTAACGAAAAAGCGCCAGGCAAGATTGACCGGCTTACTAGAACTTTTGGTGTATTCTTGGTCGCTTTGTTCGGGGCATGCCTGATAGGAGCCAGCGAACGTGCGGAAGCAACCGTAACCGCTACCTTCGGTGGGACGTTACCGCCTTCGCCGGTGACCTTTTCAGGCACGAACTGCGGGCTTGGCGGTAACGCCTCGACATCCTCTCCCAATTGGATGACGAAAGCGGAACTCTGGATTGGGGGAGTAAAGGTGAAAACCGTTGAAAACTCCAACCATAGTATTACCGCTCTGTCGGTAAGCGTAAAGTGGGATAGCACTCATTTTACACACGGCCAAACAGTAGAATTAAAGGTTATGGGCTACAATAACTTGGGGGAATCGGGCCAGACAAATCGCCCCATTCAGGATAAGATTTACAACAAGGCTTCAGCCTTTTCTCGGCAAGATTTTGAAGATACGTTAGATTGTTACGACGATCCTTGTATAACTATTCCTACCATCCGTGACGACTGGATAGCAATGCATCATGCTATCACAACTGCATCAGGAGACGGCTGGATAAGGCAGCAAGTTCTTGATAGCGCCAAGGTTGATAGCGCTCTGTACTATTCAACCCATGGTACTATGACAACTATGGAAGATGATTCAAACCAATTGCCGAACGGTATTATCACGACCGCCCAGATGAGTAACGCTGTGGCAAATCGCACTGCCCCAGCAGGCGCAGGCATCAATCTCGTCTTTTTTAATGGATGCCAAACGATGACGAACACAAACCATGACTGGCAGGTTGCTTTTAGCATACCGGACAATGCTGTTGATCGGGCGTATATAGGCTGGGATCAGGATTCGAATATTGAGGGAGGCCAGTACGCTGGAACTACCTTTTGGGATTATCTATCGGGCCAGCAAACGGTAGACTATGCAAAAGGTCGAGCTCAAATCGCATATAACGATCATCGACACGGGCGTTTGCCTGCTACCCTGAAGGTAGGGGGCGACCCTAATACAAAGCTATTCGGACTTTATAACTATACATCAGGTTGGTATCACTAAAGGAGATATATAGATGAAAACTATGCATATGCTTCTGCTGACAATAACTCTGATAGGGGTTATGGCCTCCAGCGCGTTTGCCGGGGTCAGCCGGGAACAGGCATTGGAGAAGGCGCGAAGGTTCTTGAACACAATGGGCGTGACTGTCAGCGAAGCCCTGCCCGAAATGAACGACTCCCCGATGCAGCGAATGACGCTCGGGAGACATTTCATCTGGCGTTTCATCTGGTCTGAAGCGTTTGTCGGTATAGACAGTGAATCAGGAGAGATACTCTGGTTCGATGCCTACAAGGCTGCTCAGGCTCGCTTTGACCAAGGCGACATCCCTCCAGCGTTAAGCGAGGCGGAAGCTGTCCGGCAGGCCAAAGCGTTTGCCAGACAGATGGGCCTGCCGGTCGGCGAGACCAGAGAGGACAACGCCCATCTCCTGCCCTTTAGCTCCGCTTCTGCCGAAGGGTCTGCGGCAGGCATCCGGTCTATTACCTTCAGGCGATTCTATCAAGGGTATCCCATGCCGGATTACTTCTCGGTAAGCATCGAGCCGTATGAGCAGCGCGTCGTCAATTTCCTGGTGAACTGGAAAGGCATGCCGATCTGCGACACGACCGTCAACCTGACCGAAGACGAGGCAACCAAACTGGCGGTGGACGGTCTGACCGCCCGGGGCATCCCGGCGATGCGGGATAGCAATGAGGAACGCAACCCTCCTACGGCGGTCAAACTGATGATTCTGTGCCCGAACTATTACTGGACCGATTATCCGGGCGGCGCTCCCTTCTCCCGACTGGCCTGGATCATCGGTGTCGCCCGGAGTGACGGGTCCGCTTTGGGCACGGTCTATATCGATGCGGCGACCGGCGAATGGCTGGGAGGCGGCGGCGTCAGAAGCGGCCAGACGGTGAAGCTGAAATCGGTGCCCTTTCAGGCGAACGCGAAAGCCTTCCTGGCAACCCGGATGGCACGCTCGAAGCGGGTCAGCCTGCACAGGCTACCGGGCCATCAAACGGTTGCGATTCAGCCCCAGGACCAAGCCCGCTGGGCGGCCCTGGGCGCGCTGCTGGCAACCTTGCCGCCCCTCCCCCGACCGCCTGCCGGTTTGGGAACAGAGCGCCTGACCTTCACCGGCGAGGGGCAGACCTGGCGGCTCCAGCAGGTGGGAGCGAGCGTGCGTCTGGAGGGGCCGGGCGTGCCGGGCGGGGCCATCGGGTTCCGAGCGGGCCAGGGCTTTGAGGAGAAGCTGGTCCGGCTGGCGGCTCCCCTGGCGGGCGGCAAGAAGCCGCCCGGCAAGTAGGGGCGGAAAGCGTGGCGTTCCTGGCAAGGGCTGAGAAAGTCGCTCAGCCCTTTTGCGTTTGGGGTAACACGCTCAGGAGGGTCAGCCTGAATGCTGAGCGGTCAAGGTCGTATGTTTCGGATAAGCTAAGAGAAATGAAAAGAATAAATAAGAGTTCAAAACTAGGAAAATGCGATCAAGACAGCTATACTAAACTTTTTTTTTACATCACCCGGAAAACTTTATATAAAACCTATTGATAAGTTTATAGACTTGTGCTATACTCTTCATACGGCTGAGGAATTGCAGAACCTGGCGGGATAATCTTGTGACACCCGCACTTCTATGCCACAAGGAGGATCCGATCATGAGAAGGCTTGCATGGCTGGACGGGAGGACGCCACGGACTGGCAGACGTGCCTTTTGCTGGGCGCTCGTGGCTTGGGCCGGTTTGCTCTGCTTTCCAGGACTCAGCAACCGGGCGGAGGCCACCTGCACCGCCGGGCTGGGGGTAGGGCCGATGCAGATGACCTTTTCCGGTACGAACTGCAACCTGAGCGCCTGGGTCAGCACGGATGTAGGCTATGTCACCGATGGGACGATTTACATCGGAGGAGAGCCAACAGCAACCTTTCACAATGACGATATCACCAAAAAGCGCATCGATTTCGGTGTTACATGGGACTCCACGCATTTCGCGCACGGCAGTGTCGTTCAGTTGCTTGTGGTAGGGCGCAACTCTCTGGGGCAGGAAGGTCGGAGCAATCGGATCTTTCAGGACAAAATCTATAACCGGTATTCGGCTTACGCCCGTTCTGATTTTGAAGCGTTACTGCCTACAGCGACTGATATCCAGAGTTCGCTTCAAGAGATGAACTATGGGGCAACCTACTCCTTCCCGTTAGGATGGTCTGATGGTATAGCTCTGGACAGTGTTAAAGTTGATACTTTACAATATTATGCAACTCATGCGCGTGTTAAATTCGGTGTTCCATTAATGGATGATGATTGGCCTTATCAAGGTTACATAACCTCACCAGAAGTTCAAACAGCAAGGGGGCAACGCGCAGCCTCTTTGCCTCCTATAAACTTCGTGTTTTTAAATGGTTGTGGAACCGCAGAGAATGTAGGCTCTCCTACCTGGCCGACAGCTTTCGGTATAGTTGGGTCTACAGATAGGGCTATTATAGGCTGGTTAGGTAGTTGCTTAACATTTGGAGCGCAGCAATCTGCCATAGAATTCTGGGCTAACGTAAGCCTGGGTGATAAAGTCAACGAGGCCCTAGAAAAAGCGAATGACATCTATGATGACTTAGATCCTCGTCCCAATATAGACTTGATAGTGGCAGGTGGTGATCCCTATACGAAGTTGCGTGGCGTTTACGGTGGCTACTGGCTTCTCTGGTATAGATAAAAGGAGATATACAGATGAAAAAAATATTAGCAATCGGATTGATATGCTGTTTGATGCCTACGGCTTATGCCGATTTGACACAGGAACAAGCCCGAGAGAAAGCCAGAGTGTTTCTTTTCAGTCTCAATAAAGGGGTGGGTATAAATGACCTACTCCAGAGAAATTCCCGTAGAGAGAGTGATAATACTTTAATATGGCCCTTCTTCTGTAATAATGGGGCGATAAGAGTGAATATCGATAGCACTACTGGTGAGGTGGTTAGCTTTGATGATCGCGAGCTTGCACTCCGTAACGAGGAACGCTTTAAAAATAAAGAAGCACCTATTATCCGGAGCGCTGCAGAGGCGCGCGAAAAAGCTGACGCAATGCTCCACAAGCTCGCGCCATCGTTCAACGAATTTCAGCCTGTGGTTCAAATATCAACCTCAGGATGGACATCAAACGGAGGTTTCGCTCCAACCACTGTAAAAAGTATCGATCAGCTTATAGAGCCTGGATACTGGAGTATCAAATATAAAAGGCTATATAATACATTTGAAGTTTTCGGAGACAACTGCACTGTATGGCTAGACCTATATGAGGGTCGGCCTATTTTCCTGCGTTTCAACTCGCGCACCCCTGTCTGTGAAACTGTCCAAAATGTTACCCGAGAGGAAGCGATTCGGCTAACGCTAGACGGCATGAAACAGCGAGGCCTTTCAGCAGTCGTGTCCTTCAACAACGTCTATCCTCGATTGGCGATACTGCGCCCCAATTATTGTTGGACAGATTATGCTATTCCTTCGGGAAGCGCCCCTTTTACTCGATTGGCCTGGATAATACAGGTCAACGCAGCGGACAACTCAACCCTAGGCATTGTCTATATTGACGCTGCTTCGGGTGAGTGGCTCGGTGGTGATACTGTGGCCGGGAAACGGTATCCGCTGAAAACCGTGCCGCCGCAAGCCAATGCTTTGGCTTTTATATTCACTCAGTACATACGCTTATGAGAATTAAATTTACATATTGCTTCGCTCAAGCAAACTGTCACGATCCAACCGAAGGACATCCAACATTGGTCTGCTTTCGGGTCTTTGTTGAGCATGTTAAAGCCAATCGAGAAAGCTCTTCCAGGAGTAGGCATAGAATATATAACCATCGCCGCCAGCGAAAGGACCTACTCCCTCAAACGAGTTCAGAACACCCTGCGCCTGGAGGGGCCGGACGTGCCGGGCGGGGTCATCGGGTTCCGAGCGGGCCAGGGCTTCGCGGAGAAGCTGGTCCGGCTGTCGGCTCCCCTGGCGGGCGGGAAAGGAACGCCGGTTGGAGGAACAAAAGCCCCTCGCTGAGGAATCTCGCTGGCCTGATAGCGCCATTTTCGCCTTTGCAAAAGGCGTCCGGGAAGGCGTGGATTCCGGCTCAGGGAATTTTCGGAATGCATGCCTTCCCGGATATGGCTGCGCCTTACGCCCCTACCTCTCCCCCTACAAACCGCCACGTCTCCGGTTTTCCTGTAGTGGTGATCCCGCTTCCTGTCCTGCTCGCAGTCCGGCATGCGCCGGACTGCCACCAGATGGGCCGTCTGCAATGTCAGCCCGTGCAGCCGGGCCACCCCTTCGGCCTCCTGCATTTCCGAGGGTTTGAGGGGATCGGGCGCCGTGAAATCGCCGGGCGACAGGTACGCTTCCTCATGTGAAACCGCGGCGATATGCCCTTTCTGCCAGTCCGGAACGCATATCGCCATCGCCGGATCGGATGTTTGCAGATAGTAGATGCTTGCCATGGATGTCTCCTTGAATTGATGGCGGCCTTCGGAAACCGGCCCGAAGCCGACGCCCGGGCGAAACCGCCTCAATCTATCCTATAACGAAACGGGGCTTCTTGTTTCCTTGACTTCCCCTGCCCTCTCCGGTATAATGTCGGTTGCAGGCATCCAGAAAACGGCAGAAAAGGAGGCCCCTCTTGGCTTCGGACTTTCTACAGGCTTTGAACGAGCGCGTTTTGGTCTTCGACGGCGCGATGGGAACCTCGATTCAGGACAGGAACCTTTCCCCGGACGATTTTGGGGGCAAGGACGGCTGCAACGAATATCTGGTTCTCACCCGACCCGATGTGATCCGGGAGATTCACGCTGGTTTTCTGGAGGTCGGCTGCGACGCCATCGAAACCGACACCTTCGGGGCCAGCCCGGTGGTTTTAGGGGAATACGGCCTGGCGGACATGGCTTTCGAGATCAACCGGCGGGCCGCCGAGCTGGCACGGGAGGTCGCCTCTGGCTTCAGCGCACCGGGCCGCCCGCGCTGGGTGGTCGGATCCATCGGCCCGGGAACCCGACTGCCGTCTCTGGGGCACATCGCCTTCGATGAACTTCACAGCATGTTTTCCGTCCAGGCCGAAGGGCTGATCGCAGGCGGGGCGGATGCGCTGCTTATCGAAACCTGTCAGGACCTGCTCCAGGCCAAAACCGCCGTGATCGCCGCCCTGGAAACCATGAAAAAGGCCGGAAAACGCCTTCCCCTCATGGTTCAGGTGACCATGGAAAGCGCCGGGACGATGCTTTTGGGGACGGAGATCGGGGCCGCCCTGACCGCGCTGGAAGCCTACCCGGTGGATGTGGTCGGCCTGAACTGCGCCACCGGCCCGCAGGAGATGATGGAGCATATCCGCTACCTCGGCCGGCACAGCACGCGCCGGATTTCCTGTCTCCCCAACGCCGGGCTGCCGCAGATGGTCGGCGGGAAAGCCTGCTACCACCTGTCCCCGGCGGAACTGGCCGCCTACCACAGGATTTTCGTGCAGGAGTACGGCGTCTCCATCGTCGGGGGTTGCTGCGGCACGACCCCGGAGCATTTGAAAGCGGTCGTCGAGGCGGTGGGCGGCACGGCCCCGGTTCCCCGCCATCCGGAAACCTCCCCCGCCGTCTCCAGCCTCTATTCCAGCGTCCCACTCGGGCAGGAGCCTGCCCCGCTCATCATCGGTGAGAGGACGAACGCCAACGGCAGCCGCCGCTTCAAGGAGCTGCTGGAGCAGGAGGACTGGGACGGCATCGTTTCGATGGCCCGCGAGCAGGCGCGCGAACAGGCCCATCTGCTCGATGTCTGCACCGCTTATGTCGGTCGGGACGAGATGCGCGATATGGCGGAGGTCATCAGCCGCTTCAACACCCAGGTCGGCATTCCCCTCATGATCGACTCCACCGAAGCACCGGTCATCGAGGCAGCCCTGAAGCGCATCGCCGGGAAGGCGACGGTCAATTCCATCAACCTGGAGGACGGCGAGGAACGGCTGAGAAAGGTTCTCCCCCTGTGCAAGCGGTACGGGGCGGCGGTGGTGGCCCTGACCATCGATGAAACCGGCATGGCGAAGACCGCGCGCCATAAATTCGAGGTCGCCCGCCGCATCTATACCCTGGCGACCGAAAAATACGGGATCGCGCCCCAGGATATTCTGTTCGATGCCCTGACCTTCACCCTGGGCAGCGGGGATGAGGAATTCCGCCGGGCGGGGCTGGAAACCATCGAGGCCATCCGCACGATCAAGGCCGAACTGCCGGGAGCGCATACGCTCCTGGGGGTCAGCAACATCTCCTTCGGCCTGAAGCCCGCAGCCCGCCACGTGCTGAACAGCGTCTTCCTCCACTATGCCATCGAATACGGCCTGGATGCCGCCATCGTTCACGCTGCCCGCATCCTGCCCCTCTACAAAATCGACCCCGATGCCCGTGAGATGGCCCGGCAGATCGTCTTCGATGAGCGGGCCGAAGGGCACGACCCTCTGGTCGCCTTCATGCGCCATTTCGACCGCGAGGCCGGGCGGCCCAGAGCCTTAGAACAGAAAAGCCTTCAGCCGGTGGAGGACCGGCTCAAGAGCCGCATTATCGACGGGGAGAAGCAGGGGTTGGAAGCCGACCTGGAGGAAGCCCTGGCCCGCTATGCGCCGCTCGATATCATCAATACCGTCCTGCTGGACGGGATGAAGGTGGTGGGCGATCTCTTTGCCAGTGGGGAGATGCAGTTGCCCTTCGTCCTCCAGTCCGCAGAGGTGATGAAGGCCGCCGTCGCCTACCTGGAGCCTCGCATGGAAAAAGCCGGCCATCGAACCAAAGGCCGAATCGTCCTGGCGACCGTGAAAGGCGATGTCCACGACATCGGCAAAAACCTGGTCGATATCATCCTCACCAACAACGGCTATGAGGTTATCAACCTGGGCATCAAGCAGCCCATCGGGGCGATCATCGAGGCGGCCATCCGGCACCGGGCCGATGCCGTCGGCATGAGCGGACTTCTGGTGAAATCCACCCTCATCATGAAGGAAAACCTGGAGGAACTCAACCGGCGGGACCTGCTCTTCCCGGTGCTGCTGGGCGGGGCGGCCCTCACCCGTTCGTATGTGGAGGAGGACTTGCGATCCCTCTACCGGGGCGATGTCCATTACGGCAAAGACGCCTTCGAGGGACTGGCGATCATGGAGCGGCTGAGCCAGCAAAAAAGCGCGGAGCAGTCCGAAATCCACTCCGCGCGCCTCCCCGTCGTCCAGCCCGCCGCAGATGCGGTTCATTCGGTTTCCTCTCTGACACCCGGCACGGATGAATACGCCCCTTCGGATATAGAGCCTGCCGCCGAAATCCCGGTTCCGCCTTTCCGGGGAACGCGCATCCTGGAGGATATTCCTCTGGAATCGGTTTTTCCCTACATCAACGAAATCGCCCTCTTCCGGGGCCAGTGGCAGTTCAAGCGCGGGAGCCGCTCGCCGGAAGAGTATCAAGCCTTCGTGGAGGAGCATGTCCGGCCCGTGTTCGAGCGGTGGAAGGCGCGGTGCATCGAGGAGAGGATTCTGAGGCCGGCGGTGGTCTACGGCTATTTCCCCTGCCAATCAGAGCAAAACGATCTGATCGTTTACGGCGAGGACGGCTCCGAGCGGGTCCGCTTCCCCTTTCCGCGCCAGGCGTCCGGACGCAGGCGGT
Source organism: Armatimonadota bacterium (assembly GCA_020846535.1). GTDB lineage: Bacteria > Armatimonadota > JADLDR01 > JADLDR01 > JADLDR01 > JADLDR01. Next base: position 26,523 of record JADLDR010000008.1, read on the forward strand.
GCATCGCCGATTTCTTCGCCAGCCGGGCATCGGGGCGGCAAGACGTGGCGGCCTTCTCGGTGGTGACCGTGGGCCGCCGGGCCAGCGAATACGCCCACGAACTCTTCGGCGGCCACGAATATTCCGACTACCTCTACCTGCACGGCCTGAGCGTGGAGACCGCGGAGGCCCTCGCCGAATACGCCCACCACCTTGTCCGCGAGGAGATGGGCTTCGCCGATGAGGACAGCCCCGACATCCGCAAAATCTTCCAGCAGGGCTATCGCGGCTCCCGCTACAGCTTCGGCTATCCCGCCTGCCCGAACCTGGAGGACCAGACACGGCTCTTCATCCTCCTCCAGCCGGAGCGCATCGGGGTTTCGCTCAGCGAGGAATACCAACTGGAGCCGGAGCAGTCCACCTCCGCCGTCATCGTCCACCACCCCCAGGCCAAGTATTTTACGATGGATTAGCGGCTTCCGGGGGTCGATGCCGTCTGCGAGGAGCGATAGCGACGCGGCCATCTCCAGGGCCACGCCCATATACAGAGCCTTGTCTTGCCTTTGCTACGCTGGAGATGGCCGCGTCGCTGTGCCCCTCGCAGACGGCATCGATTTACGACTGCCTATCTATATTATGCTGGAGATGGTCGTGTCGCTCCTCGCAGACGGCATCGATTGTGCTACATCGTTTATTCGACATCACGGGCTTTCAGTTCGCCCTGATGTTCGTAGTCGGTGGCGTCGAAGACCGGGTTGAGCGGGAGGGAAAGACAGAACTCTCGCGTGGGGGCGATGGCGACCGAAACCCGGCCCAGGCGTAAGTCCAGAACATGCCCTCCTTTCGTTTTGGCCGAATCGATGAAATGAAAATGGTAGCCCGGCACATTGACGCCTTTCACGTAATAAGGGCAGCGGAAGCCGACAAGCGATCCCTTGATCTCCTTCAGATCGAAGGTCGGCTGCCCGGCCACCACCTCCGTCAGTTTCGGATAGGGCCGGCTCTGGCGCGGGACGCTGCGTGTTTTGATATAGCCAAAATCGCCCTCTATCCGTATCGCATAGAAGATATTGGGCGACGGCAGCAGGCTGTCCAGATATTTCAGCAATTCCGGGAAGGTCATCTCTTTGTCAATCGCCGCCTTCCGGTCTCTGTCGAAGTAGGAAACCGCTGCGAACGGGGTCTTCCACGTTCCCTGAACCGGATACGCCGTCCCGTCGGCTGTGATCCGGTAGAACCGGCCATCCAGCCCGATCATCTCCCCGTCCAGCCGTCGAATGTGCCGATCCCGAAGTCTCCGTGCTTTTTGAGTTCCTTGAAGGTCATCGCGCCATCGTAGAGGCCGCTCATTAACGCATCGAAGGTGGATATCTGGAAGAGTATATCTCTGTCGGGCGCGGACTGAGCGGAGATCCCAAGGTAAAGCAGAAGCGAAAGACAGAGGAAAGAGCAGCGTAGAGAGCGCATAGCGTATCCTTTCTATAAGCACAGCCTCCTGGCAGTTTCATATTTTGATCTGCTTCCACCGGCCCATATAGAAGAGGAGCGCGACCAGGACTCCGCTGACAGCGGTGGAACCCATCATGGTGATCCATGCGCCGGTGGCCCCGTAGCCCATGTGCAGGGCCAGCGCGTTGGTGGCGGGAACGCGAATCAGCCACATGGTGACAAAGGTCAGGATGGTGGGCCAGCGCGTTTCGCCCGCGCCCTGGAGCGCCCCGGTCAGGATCATCCCCAGCCCCAGAAAGGGCTCCGAATACGCCTGGTAGCGCAGGTAATCGGCGGCCAGAGCGACCACCTCGGGGGAATCGGTGAACAGCCGCACAATGGGCTCGGCGAAGATGTAAAAGATCAATCCCATGACGGTCATGACCGCGCAGCCCTGGAGGGCGGAGGCCCAGCCGCTCCGTTCGGCCTGTCCGGGGTTTTTGGCCCCCAGGCTCTGGCCCACCAGAGCGGTCGCGGCGATGCTAAAGGCGAAGCCAGGCATATAGGCGATCCCCTCGGCCCGGATACCGACCGTCAGGGCCGCCACGGCGGCGGTCGCATTCGGCACGCGCCCCAGGATACCGTAGTAGGTGGAAGAGGCCGTGTTGCGGATCAGCCCCTGTACCGCGGCAGGCAGCCCCACCGCCAGGATGCGCTTCATCCATATCCAATCGACCGCCCAGGGGCCTTTCACGGTCAGTTTGAGGGAGGAACGGCTGAGAAAATACCAGGAAAGCGTGATCCCCAGAAGCCGCGCCACCAGAGCGGACAGCCCTGCCCCGGCGATCCCCATCTTCGGAAACGGGCCGTTGCCGAAGATGAGAAAATACTCCCCCACGATCATGACGCCGTTGAAGAGCATGGTGATGAGAAGCGGGGTGCGCGTATCTCCCAGGCCCCGGTAGATGGCGGTCAGGATGACGATCAGAAAATAGGGCACGACGCCGTAGAGCATCCAGTAGAGATATTGAGACCCCAGCCGCAGCGCTTCCCCGTGCGCTCCCAGGAGGCGCAGGAAATAGGGCACGGTCGGAAAGAGGAAGCAGGCGGAGACGACTGATCCCAGCGCCCCCAGCACCACCGACTGCCTTGCGGCCTGCCGCGCCTCCGCCAGCGATTGCGCCCCGATAAACCGGGCGACCAGGGCCGTAGTTCCCACGCTGATGGAGGTGATGAGGGAAAAGAGGATCATCAGGAGCTGGTTGGCGATGCCCGCTGCCGCCAGCGCCGCAGGCCCCAGCTTGCCGAGGAAGTACATATCGATGAAGCCGCCGCTCATCTGCAAGAGCATGGTGATCACGGCGGGCCAGGCCAACTGCCAGATCTGGCGGTGCATTTCCAGGGGCGAGACTGCGGCAAGGTCACTCTGCGTCGAGTGTACCCGGTCATCGACATGCAATGGAACCAAATCCCTTTCTTTATGGCGCGTTCATGCCTACTCTAGCATATACCGCTTCATTCTGTCAATGATTCCCCGAGAAGCACACGGCACGGCGCAAAGGGAAGGACTTCTGGCCGCCGCGCCGAAACGAGTGGCAGCGAAACCGTGAAAGGAGGCCAAACCATGCCGGAATGCCCGAGCTGCGGGAAGCAGGCGGAAACGGGCGCGAACTTTTGCAGCCGGTGCGGTGCGCGCATCGCGGAGGCGGAAGCGCCGAATCCCAGCCTGGAAGGTCTGATCGCCGACTTCCGGAGCCGACTTCCGGACGCGCCGCAGAACGCCGACCTGCACTACAACCTGGCGCTGGCCTACAGCCGCCAGGGGAGCCTCGGCCTCGCTATCGAGGAAATGAAAATTGTGATCCGGCTCAGCCCCGACTTTGCGGAAGCCTTCTACCAGTTGGGCCTTCTCTACCGGCAAAGCGGGGGCCGGGAAGAGGCCAGGGCCGCGTTCCGGCAGGCCATCGAGATCGAGGCTGACCCCAGGTATTCCGTCTTTTTGAATTCCGATTTCTGAGCCGTACCGTCTCTTCAAAGGAGGGCCTATCAATGACCGGAGCATGGATCAAGCCGGTCGCCATCATGCTGGCCGGTTGCGCGGCCATGTTGGGCGTGGTGGCGTTTGCGGCGCAAGGAGGAGTCAAAGTGGAAAAAGTCGCCTACGGTGGGTGGCAGAACTGCATCAAGATGTCGAACGGAACGGTGGATCTGATTGCGACCGCCGATGTCGGCCCCCGGGTGATCCGCTACGGGTTCGCGGGCAAGGAAAATATGTTCTACGAAGACCCCGAGCAGATGGGCAAAACGAACGCCAGCGAGTGGCTGGCCTTCGGCGGCCACCGGCTCTGGCTGGCCCCGGAAGCCAAGCCGCGCTCCTACTTTCCGGACAGCCAGCCCGTCCAGGCGACCCAGGAGGGCAGCGTCCTCCGGCTTGTGCAGCCGGTGGAAAGCACGAACGGCATCCGGAAGGAGATCGAAGTCACCCTGGACCCGACTGGCTCGCACGTCAGGCTGATACACAAGCTGACCAACACCAACCTGTGGGCCGTCGAACTGGCTCCCTGGGCGCTGACCGTGATGGACAAGAACGGCAAGGCTGTCTTTCCCCAGGAGCCGTATTCTCCCCACCCGGACATCCCCGACGAGCCGGGGCAGCAGATCGATAAGAAATTCTACCTGCCCGTCCGCTCCCTGGTGCTGTGGTCTTACACCAACATGAGCGATCCGCGGTGGGTCTTCGGAGGGAAATACATTATCCTCAAGCAGGATCCGAACGCCAAAAAGCCGCAGAAGCTGGGGCTGAGCAACCGGCAGAACTGGGGAGCGTACCTCAAGAACGGCAGCCTGTTCGTGAAAAAGGTGGTCTACCAGGAGGGGGAGACCTACCCCGACCACGGCTGCTCTTTTGAAACCTTTACCAACAGCGCCATGCTGGAACTGGAGAGCCTGGGGCCGATGATCAAGCTGGCCCCTGGAGCCTCGGTCATGCACCAGGAAGACTGGCATCTCTTCGAAAACGTCGAGGCCGACGACACCGACGCCAGTATCGACGCCAACATCCTGCCCAAAGTGCAGTCCGTCATGCAGTAGGTTTCCACCGCCTGCCGACCTGGCGGGCTTGCGTCCGGCACGCATCCAGGCGGCCCGGGCCGGATAGTGAAAATGGAAAAATCAGTCCGGCACACGGGGGCGGGGTTACCTAATCCTCATATGCATCAAGATCAGGTCTCCTGTCCCGCCGGGGCGGGGTTTGGGGCTTTGGTAACTCCCGGCCCCCTTCCCGAAACGGGCAGGGGGAGCGGATGGCGTGGTAAAGCACCGCAGAGTCACCCCTCTCCCAGGGGATGCGTTCCGGCGCATCCCCTGGGTTTCGGGGAGAGGGGTGAGGGGAGAGAGGTCACCCCGCCTCCATGAACGGATGATCTTTTACCTTGCGTTCGTGGGCCACGGCCCGGCCCGGCAGAGCTATGTGCCGGTGGTGGCGAAGCATTTCGCCGCCGGGCGGAGCCTGGGAGACGTGCCCAACCATCCCCTCACCTGCGACCTGCACTACCTCTGGTCTTTCCCGGTGGAGCGCAAATCGGGCGCGGAACTGGTCGGCCTGGCCGAACGAGGGGCCGCGCAGGGCCGGTGGGTCGTCCTCA
>JADLDR010000009.1 GCA_020846535.1 Armatimonadota bacterium
GATGTTCTCGCCCTGGATGAACTGGATGGTCAGGTTGGTCAGGGCGTTGCCACTCTGGTTGGCGATCTTGCCCGATATGGAGCCGTCAGGCAGTTTCTTCATCTCGATATCGGCGTCTTTGTTCTCCTTGCCGCCGATGAGCTTGATATCGAGCTTGCCTTCTTCGTAACCGGCCAGGTTCGCCTTGATGGTGTAGGTTCCGGTCGCCAGGCCGGTCAGCTTGTAGTTGCCGTCCGCATCGGTGGTGACTGCGGTCCCGACCGCGGAGGCTCCCTGGTATGCCTGCACCTGAGCGCCCTTGAGGCCGACCCTGGTGGTCCCCTGAAGCTTGTAGACCTTGCCGGTCACCTCCGCAGGCGCGGGGCCGAGTTTGAAGTCCACATCGGTTACGGTCTGGTTGCCGCCTACCGTCACATCGCGGGACGGCGGATCGGGATCGGCATACCCTTCCGCGGTCACGGTGACCGTGTATTCCCCGGCCTCCACATCGCTGATGCGGTAGGTTCCGTCCGCCACCGTCAGGGCAGTGTATTCCTTGCCGAAGACCTTCTCTTTGGCGACGATCTTCGCCCCGACGATGGGGTTAGGTGTGGTCGCCTTGTCGGTCACCTTGCCGGTGATCGCGCCCGGCTGGGCTTTGGTCAGGACGATGTTGTAAGTAAGCGTCCGATTATCGGTGATCCCCACATTATCGATGTGCTGGATGGTAAACCCGGGCCGATAGGCTGTAAAGGTATAATACCCGCTCTCCAGCCCGACGACTTTGTAATTGCCGCTCTTATCGGTAATCCCGACACCCACGACCTGGCCTGATGTCGCTGGATGCCAGGTGTCGGTCAGCCGGACGATCACACCTTCAATCGGCTCGGTCTTTTGAGTCACAGGGTCGATGGCGGTGACCTTGCCCTGGAAGGAGCAGGTCGTCATCCAGCCCAGCAGGTTGTGCATGATCTGGTTGCGCCGGTTGTCGGAGGCCGCAAATTGAGTCTGTCCTAGTGTGATACTGTAGATAAACGAGTTGATCCCTTCGATCCCGAAGGCGAAGAAGGCCGTCCTGTATCCGAGGGCCGCATCGCTGTAAGTCACACCGCCGACACCGCCGGAATCATAGGTATATTCCGAAACTCCGCCTTGCGCCACGGAGATGTTATCGATCCAGACCTGGTTATGGCAGGCATTGCCATAGGTTACATCGGTATCTCCCGGGGGCTCCCACAGAGCAACGAAGTTTCCGAAAATCCATCCGGGATCGGCCAGGTTCAGAGGCCGCGGGGGTCGGTCGCTACCGTCTTGCGGGTTGGTGTGGCGCGATTTGATCGGGTCGTTGGAGATCGGATTGGCCCCGTTGTTCCCCGCCGCTCCGGTCAGGGCATGGCGGACGCGACCGTATAGCGAGCTTGAGTAAATGTCTGTGGCGGCATCGTCCACAAAGTTCACTTTGAACCAGTTGGACAAAAGCGGGTTTGCCACCGTGCCGTTCAGAGTAACGGCCCAGGCTACATCCTGACCGCTGAGGGCCATGCGCCCGCCCTGGCTCAGATACCACTGGATCGCGCTCTGGGTCTTGGGATCGGTGATGGTGCCGTTCCCCACCCACAGGTCGCCCGCATAAGGGGCGGCCCAGACCACAAAGCGGTTGGAGATACGCTTGGGGCGCATTTTGTTGACCGGGTCGCTCGGGTCCGGCTCGGTCACGATGGATGGCAGGTAGTTGCCCAGCACCGCCTGCGGAATCGGGTCCCGGCACTGCACGCGCCAGATATTGTAATCGAGCGGTCCGCCCAGCGTGTCGACATCCGTCCAACCGGAACTCAGAATGCCTACCGGATCGCCCTGGCGCGGGAAAGTCATATTGTCCGGCGATATGTTGTGGTTGTTTCCGCCGAGGTTGTTGCCATTATCGGTATAATAGCTCTCGGTCGGGAAGGCGTTCGAGCTGAAGTCGGTCGAGCTTCTTCTCTCGATGAATTTCTGCCCGATGCCGTAGTCGAGTACCAAGAGGATACGGTTGGTCGGGTTGAAGAACAGGGTCGAGAAACCCCAGATATTATCATAGACCAGTTCGTTGCCTGTGTTATCGCGAACGATCAGATCGATATAGAAATCGCTGGGAGATGAGGGAGTCGTCCAGCTATTGGTATAAAAAGAGTCCCCGGCCTTCTGTCCTTCCGGCTCATGCCCGCCCTTGGAAACAGGGCCGTCATCGTAGAGCTGTATCCCTTTGTTTGCGGACGGATCCATCGGATAGGGCCGATGATAGGTGGAATCCTGAGGATTGATGGCCTCACAGTCCAGTTCGATCCACGTCCGGACGCGGTGGCCATTCTGGGTATCGTGACCCATGACCCGCGGGTCGTAGATTTTATGTTCCCGCCCCTCGGCGTCCTGTTTGGCGCTGTCCGGGTCCTTGATCTGGGCGAAGACGGATTGCACTCCGCTCTGTAAATCAGCTACCTTTGCGGAGATCGCCACAGGACTGCCGGGCGCGGCCAGCCGCGGCGTAACGGAGGGAAGTTCCATAAGTTCGGGAGTCGTGTCATCGAACAGAAGCGAAGACCAGATATCCTTCCTCTGTGCGACGTTCACATCGTTGGAGTAGGCGATCCGGTCCCCGGTATGATGCCAGGTAGGATATTCCTTGTTGCCCGTCCCGATGGTGACCGCATAAGGGGCATTGCTGGCGCTTTCCGCAGCCTGGGCATTGGGTAGGACGTAGATATTGAAATTCCTACCGACTCCGGTGGCCGCTTGACCTCTTTCGCCCTGCCGGTTGGAGGCAAAGGCAATGCTTCCGCTGGTGGGGCTCCAGGTTGGCTCTTTGTCGGCGCTTCCGGTAAAATTGGTCAACTGGATCTGGTTGTTCCCGAAGGGATCCATGCCCCAGATACGAGCGTTGCGTGTAAAGGCGATAGCTCGCCCATCCGGAGACCAGGAAGGGTCGGTATCGTTGGTCTTACCTGTGGTCAACTGGCGGAGGGTGGCGATCTCGCCGGTCACATCGATGGTAAAGATGTCGTAATCGTTGGCGGAGCCGGTCAGGGCGCTGGATTGAAAAACAATCTTATCGCCGCCTGCTGACCAGGAAGGGTGCAGGGAGTTGCCGACCTTGCCGCCGAATGTGGCCTCGGAGGTGATCTGTACGGTGTTATCGGTCAGGAGGTTCCGCACATAGATATTATACGGACCGCTGCCCACCCGTGCGGCATAAACAAGCAATGTGGCCGCCGAGTTGATTTCCGGCTGAATCTGGTCGCCTCCGGCGTCATTCACCATGGCGACAGGGCCGGACCCGTCGGGCCTTGCCCTCCAGATATGGTAGTTGGCACCGTTGCCGGTTAATTTCCCCCCCGTAACATCCGTAGCCGTGGATGAAAAAATCAGGTAATCATACTGCGAATTTACAGGAAAGAAAGGAGCGATGTCATCGGATTCGGCGTTGGTCAGGTTGACGTCCCAGGTCGGAGGCACGCGAGTGCTTTCCACCTGGGTAACCCATCGGGGCCGCTCATTACCTATGTAACGATGTTCACGAATTGCAGAGGCCGAACTGCCGGAGCGTCTCCTGAATGCGGGTTCGGAGCGCGTTCCGGTGGCCTGGGCAATTTTCAGCGCCTTGTCCTGAGACCGGGAGCTGCGCCCTTTCTGCAATTGCGCTGCGGCGTTACTATGGACGAGATGAGCAGTGGTTAAGATCAGTGCTAACAGACTGATAACTGTGAAGTGAGTCGCTTTTATAGACTTCAAGCCTACACACCCTCCCTGTCTCATTATAAAACTGCGAAGCGCTTGTTGGGGAATACAGAGGTTGCTCTACTGTGAACACAAAAAAGAAGTGCTTGCTCGAAAGGGATTATAGCATAAAGCCCCCGGTTATGCAAGAACTTTGACAAAAAAAATGCCTAAAAGGTTCAAAGGCAGGGGCCGGCCTTCGGATCAAAGATTTTGCTCGCCTGGGAATGAAAATGAGCGTATTGTGCGGTAATAGGGGTGCGAGCCATCGCGCCTCTACGACCCGGTAGACTGTCCTGCATCGGAACTGTCGGAACGCTTACGCCTATGATAAAGCCTACACCGGCTGTGAAGCTTGTCAGGGGCCGTGTCCGGCGGCCAGACGCTTCAGGAGAGGCCAGAGCGCGTCCACCTGCCGCTCAGTCTCCTCGGTCGAGCCGCTGTTGTCCACCACCCAGTCGGAACGCTCAATTTTTTCGGAAAGGGGTAGTTGTGAGCTGATGCGCTGCCTGGCAGCTTCAACACAGAGGCCGCGCTTACTCGTTAGACGGCTGACCTGTTTCTTTTGTTCCGCCGTCACCAACAGAATTTTATCGACTGTCCACTCCAGCCTCGCCTCGAAAAGAAGCGGAACCTCCAGAACGGCCACCGTTTCCGCCGCATCGGGGCGGCTGCGGAGCCTCTCCACCTCGTCGAGAAGCGTTTGCGTCACCTTCGGATGAACGATGGCTTCCAGACGGGCACGGGCCTCCGGGTCGCTGAAGACCACCGCCCCCAGCCGGGAGCGGTCGATGGAACCGTCTTCGGCCCGAACGCCCGGCCCGAAGGCCTGCAGAACCTCCTGCCACGCCTCCCCGCCCGGCGCTATCGTCTCATGGGCAATCCTGTCCGCATCGAAGACGATAGCCCCTCTCCGGCGGAGCATATCGGCTACCGTGCTTTTCCCGGTAGCGATCCCTCCTGTGAGGCCGACGACCAGCATGGGCGGTTCCCTTCAGGCTGGTATGGCGGGAGCAGGCACCGGCGACTGCTCCCGCGGTCTATATAAACCTTTTCAGGATTCGCTCTGCTCCTGTTCCTGCGCCTGCTCCGGTTCTTCGTCGTCCCGCCCGAAGGTATCGAGCTGGTCGCCGATGAGGTCTCCCAGGGTGATGCGCCCGGAGTCCCGGTCGCGATCTCTATCTCGGTCGCGGCCCCGGTCGCGGTCTCGGTCGCGATCCCGGTCGCGGTCGCGGGAGCGGCTCTGGGTGTATTCCTCGTATTCTTTTCGCTCTTTCTGCTGTTCGGCCTGCTTGAGGCTGAGGGTGATGCGGCGCTCTTCGGGGCGAAGGTCGAGAATCTTGACCTCTACCTCTTCATTCACCTGCACCACGTCCTCGGGCTTGCTCACCCTTCTCTGACTTAGTTCCCCGTTGGGGATAATACCTTCAATGCCGTCCTCCAGCTGGACGAAAGCGCCAAAGGGAACCAGGCGGGAAACCGTGCCGCGGATGAGCGTTCCGGCCTCGTAGCGTTTATCGATGTCGCGCCATGGGTCGGGCAGTATCTGCCGCAGGCCCAGCGAGATACGATTGGCGTCCAGGTTCACCTTCAGGACCATCACATTGATGTGATCCCCTTCTTTGAGGATGTCCTTCGGGTGGTTGATGCGGGTCCAGGACATTTCACTGACATGCAGCAGCCCGTCGATGCCGCCCAGGTCGACGAATGCGCCGTAATCGGTGATCCGACGGACGATGCCTTCCCGCACCTGCCCTTCCTGAAGGCTGGCGAGGGTGGTCGCCCGGTTGGCGGCCTTTTCCTCTTCCACAGCCTGACGGTGGGACAAAACGACCTTGCGCCTCTCCCGATCCACTTCGATGACCTTGAGGGGCAGGGACTGGCCGACGTACTTATCCAGATTCCTCACCTTGCCGCTGCCGACATGGGAGGCAGGGACAAAGCCGCGAATCCCCAGATCGACCACCAGCCCGCCCTTCACCCGGTCGGTCACCATGGCGCTCAGGACTTTTCCTTCCTGGAAGGCCTCGATGACGTGCTCCCAGGCGGTCTCGAAATCGGCCCGCTTCTTGGAAAGGATCAGGTTGCCGTTCTTGTCCTCGGTGGTCAGGACGAACACATTGATCCGGTCGCCCACAGATACCACGTCTTCCGCCGATAGGTTGGCGTCTCGGGACACCTCATGAGGCGGGATCAGCCCTTCGGACTTCTGCCCTATATCCACCAGCACGCCTTCCCGGTCGATGTGGACGACCGTGCCGGGAACGACATCGCCCTCTTTGAGCTGCTGGAAGGTGCGGTTGTAATCCAGGTGAAAGTCCTCTTCGCTGCCCCGGGCGGGCGGCCCGGCGGGAGCCGCTTCTTCCTGAGGCTCTGAAGCTCCTTCGGCCTGAGCCTCCGGAGCGGCTTCCGGTTCTTCGGAGGGGGCATCCTCCGCCACATCCGGGGCGGGTTCTTCGGATGCCGCGCTTTCCTCCTCAGCCGGGGCCGCTTCGGCAGCTTCCGTGGCCTCTTCTGGGATCGCCTCGGCGTTCGGCTCTTCCTGCGGAGCCTCACCAGTCAGTTGTTCTTCTCTCTCTTCCATACGTTATCTCTCCCCTTGCATTCGGTCAGTCGGGACGACGCTGCCTTATCTCGCCCATTCACTCGTTCGTCTGCCGGAAATATTCATATCCCGAAAAGGTCGAGAGTTCCGAACATTTACCGACATCTCCTGAAGGCTCAGGAGTCATCCTCTCAGGGGCCGGAAGCGGCTGCTTCCGACCGGCCTCAAGGGCCTCTACACAGGTCGCTGGACAAAGACCGGTATTCTAATCACAATTCGACAAGGAGAAATTTTCTCCTTTATTCTGATTTATTTTTTTTCGTCATCATCGGAGGGCCTCATCGCCTCCAGAAGCCCGGCCCCGCGCGCGTAACCGACCAGATAGGCGGCCTTCATGCGGGTCACCATCTCCGTATTGCGGGCATCGGAGAGTTCGAGCCAGATATCCTCCATCTCGCGGCTGTCGAGGAGCGAAACCTGGGCTTTCAGGTCTTCCTCAAGGTCTGCCACCACCGTATCCACCCCCTCGCAGAAGAAGTCGAGCAGGTGAACGAAGTCGCGCAAATCCTCCTCGGCGCGAGAGGCCGCTTCCTTGATCTCCCGGGCCGCCTGATCGGGGTTCATAGCGCCTCCTTCTTTTCCTCTTCGGCGCGTGTGAAGCCAATCCCTTCCGTTTCGACCAGGGCCGCGCCGTTTTCCAGAGGGGTTATTTTCCAGTGGCCTCCGAGCCACTGCCGGGCCACCTCGATATTGGTTTTCAGGTGGTCGGTGACCCGTTCGGTGGTGAAGGCGCTTGCCCCTGAAGCCAGGGCCATCGGGACGACCAACTGATCGGCCAGATGAGCGTCCAGGGCCGCCCCGGAGCGCCTATAGGCGATCAGTTCCCGGCATGCTTCTTCCACCACCGATTCGGCAGGCTTGCCGAGAGCGCCCAGAGACGAGAAGCCTGCCAAAACTTCTCCGGCCTGAAACTTCAGAAAGGTTCCGGTTCCCGCGCCGACAGACGGGCGCTCCTCGGTGGCGATTTCCAAATCGATGCCTTCGGCCTTCAGGCATCGGAGCGCTCGGACTTGCTGGCGCGTCACGACATGCTCCGGCAGGCGGGAAGAGAAAATGACCCCGCTGCATTCGGCCTTTCGCCCGCGCTCCACCCACCGGGCAGCGGCCAGACGGCTTACCGGCTCGATAAGGGCCCGAACGACCCCGCCTCCCTTCGGATAGTAACCGGCCTGCTCCAAATCATAGGCGGCCCGCAGTCCCATCGCAGCGGCCATCGGCAGGAAGATATGGCGGATGTAGTGATAGGGCGGGCTGTGGGGCACGTCGGTGCCGCCCTTGAGGGCCAGCCGGGCCGGGCCGCCGCTATAGGCCAGGGGCAGGAGAACGGTCTGAAAGACCAGGCTCACGGCCCCGGCGGAAGGGGCGATTTCGGTCACATCGAAGGTCAGTTCGGCAGGCGGATTCAGCCCCCGGGGCACGAAGCGCAGGGTCTGCGAGCCGATGGCGTCTCCCTCCAGATCCGCCTGGCAGACGCGGGCCGCCGCCCGGACTGCCGTGAGGTGCTGCGGCTGGAGGCCAGGCTTGGATCGCCCGGCCCGGATCCGCCCGATCTCGAAGGGCCTTCCCGTGAGAGCGGCAAGGGTCAGGCTGGTGCGTAGAATCTGCCCGCCTCCCTCCCCGCGGGAGCCGTCTATCCGCAAAATATCGACCATTGGGCCGCCATTTCTAATGCTGAGGATAAGATAAAGCTCTTCAGAGGCAAGTGGAACGGATTATGGTATCAAGGGATTTCATCGGGAAGAGCGGGAACTCCTTCTTTGGGAAGGGAGGATCAAATTCTGAATAGCGGATATCGGGGAGACGGTTGCACCCGACGAACGGAACGGCGGGGATTGAGAAATAGTCCGATCACGCGGGGCGGGGGAGAGGCAACCCGGCCTCCGTTCCTGGATTGTTTATCAACTTTCATCCATCTGTCGTTCAAATCGTCGGCAAAAAAAGCCTTTAGGCCTTCTTCTCCCCGATTTCGTGGCGGTAGCGTTCTTTGATTTTTTCGATGAGGTTGAGGAGGTCTTCGGTGCGGCGGATGCAGCCTTTGAATTCGGTTTCTTCCTCGCCGCGCTGATAGATGGGGGTGTCGCGGCGCACCCAGTAGCAGCCGCCGTCCTGCCGGTTGAGGTGGAGGCGGCCCCCGTATTCGGTCAGGCCCCTGTCCTGCTGGAAGGTGAGGATACCGTCGAAGGGAAAGCGGAGGATCGTTTCACCGGGAACCACGAAGCTCTTCTGGACGTAGAATGCGGAGACACCGTCCCTTTTCATACGGTTCCGCTGCGCGGCTTCGAATTCATAATAGCGGTCTATCGCCTCGGAGATCAGGGAAAGCGGGTCGGATTTGCGGTAGTAAACATCCTCGTTGAGTATCATGCTTGCTTTTTCCTCATTCGGCCATGAATGCTGGGGTTAGCGGACGATTGCTTCCCTATATCTTAACAACTGAGCGTCCATACGTCAAGCTAAAAAACCAGTAATCTTACCGGTTTTTAGGCCGGTAAACCTACCGTTTTTTGCAAAACAGCCGCTTTCCGCTGATGAAGGGGCGGATAAAATCGGGAACTTAAAGGCTTTTACGGGCGTCTTAATAAATGAAAACGACCCCATTTTTGAGGCCGTTTTGCTTGAATCTCCACACTGCAATGGGCCGAAGTTCCTCCTACTTCGGCCTTTTTTGGTTTATCTCGACCGCCTCAGAGGCACGGCTTTTGCCGCTCTGCTTGCGCCAAGAACTCCTGCTAAGCAGCCCGTCGGAGTCAGGAGGCCGTTTCCCTCGGATAAGGCCGTAGGGGCGCGGCCCCATAGCGATCCAGATCAGGGGAAACCTCCTCCGCTCCTGGGGGAGGGGTGACCGCTCTCCCCTGGCCCCTCTCCCCGAAACCCAAGGGATGCGCCGGAGCGCCTCCGGGGAGAGGGGGGGAGAGGGTGCGGTACTTGACCCCCCATCTCCGCCCCCTGCCCGTTTCGGGCAAGGGGGCGGGGGGTTAGGGAACGGTCTCCCCAAGGCCCGCCCCCGCCCCGGCGGGACAGTCACCCTGATCGGGATACCTATGGGGCGATCCTGGGGTTCGCCCCTACGGATCGGCTAAGATCGCTCCAAATCTCAACCTTGACTCCAACGCCCTGCTTGGACCTCCCTTTCTGTCCATCTATTTCCGGCAGCCCAGGGCCGACATGATTTTGTCGGTTTCGCGGTAGGCTTCGGTGACCCATTCCACGATTTTGTCCGGCTCGGGGGAGTATTCCAGTTCCAGGCTGACCGAGCCGTCGAAACCGGCATCCCGGATGACGGCCAGATACTCCCGGATGGGGGTGTTGCCTCTTCCCGGAGGCAGGTCGCCGTGAACCTTACCATCGCAGTCCGAAAGGTGAGCATGAGCGATGCGCCCGGCCAATTTCTGTACATCCTGGAAGGGCGTATGGGCCAGGTGCAGGTGCGAGATGTCGGCGTTGGCCCGCACGTTGGGGCGGTCGACATCTCTCAGAAAGCGGTCCATATTATCCAGCGTATTGACAAGGGCCATATGGAACGGCTCCAGTTCGATGGCGATCTCCAGGCCCAGGCTGGCGGCATAATCGCCGAGGGTTTGCAGATGCTTCACCCCTGTTCCCCACTGCTCCGCCGGAGGGATCACTTCTTTCTGCCAGATATACTCGCCCACCACCAGGAGAAGGTTCTTCGCCCGGAATTCATAGCACATATCGAGGTAGCGTTTCACCCGCTCGATGTGGAATCGCTGGACGCTGGGGTTGAAATCGATCAAGCCCACCGCCACGCAGCAGACGGAGGTGATCGGCAGGCCGCATTCCGCCGCCGTATCGATGATGAGGCGCTTCTCCTTCGTATCGATATCGAGCGGATCGGCGAAGATATCGATGGTGTCGAATCCGATTTCTTTGGCCTTCCGTATGCCGAAAGCCGTCTCCCTGCCCGTCTGGGCGAAGGCGGAGTTGATCAAACCGAGTTTCATGGGAACTCCTTTCAAGGGATCAGGAAAGGGCGGGCCGCCAGGCCGCTCCTATGCGCTATCGGGCATCCATCATCTCCGACAAACCTACAGCCCGGTGTTCGGTGGCCGATAGATAGGCGGCGTCGACCAGGGCCATAGTTTTGAGGTTGTCTCGGCCACCGATTTCCGGTTCGGAGGCGGTGGCGATAGCGGTCATCAGTTGCGCCATCGGGCCTTCGAAGGCGTCCGGAAACCAGACTTCGGGCCACCGGGGGACGAACCATTCGGGCCGCCGGACAGTGGTGAGGTGGAGAGTGCTGGGGGTAGGATGAGGATAGTCGGGCCAGCCGATGGTTCCCCAGGCCATCCCTTCGGTTCCCTCCACGCGCCATTTGATGTAAATATCCTTCTCCGCGCCTTCTCGAGACGGGCCTGTCCAGACATCGTCCCAGGAGCAGCAGCGGAGGCCGTCTGCATATTCCAGGATATAGAGGCAGATGCCGTCCCGGTGCGGGAATCGGGTTCTGGGATCGGGGCGGGTGCTGGCGTATATCCTTTCCGGGTCGCCGAAGAGGAAGCGGAAGATATCGATATGGTGAATGCTCATGATGCGAAGGGTAGCCCATCCGTAAAGCTGCTGCCAGGGCATCCAGTGGGGGATGGCCCGCATCTCGATGGTCGCCAGCACGGGCTGACCCAACTCGCCCTGCGCTAGCAGGCTTTTCAGGGCGCGCATCGACTGGTCGTAGCGCATATTCTGGTTTACGGCCAGCACGATGCCCGCCTCACCGCAGAGCCGGACGATCTCAGCGGCCTCTTTGCCGTTCATTCCCAGCGGTTTCTGAGCCAGAATGCCGCGGATATGGCCCGAATGCTTCACCGCCTGTCGGACGATCCCGATCTGCTCGTGAGGCGGAACGGCGATATCCACGATCTGAACCGCTTCATCCTCCAGGAGTTCGCCCACCGTGTCGTAAACTTTCGGGATGCCTCTTTCGCACGCCGCTTCCTCGGCCCGTTCGCGGCTGCGGGAGGCTATAGCAACACAGGGGAACCCTGCCTTCCGATAGGCCACCAGATGGCAGTCTTTCATGATGAACCCGGCCCCTATCGCTCCGATAGGATAGATCTGCGGGGGCTTGTGGGGCAGGTAATCCAATTCGATATCAGGCATGGATGCCTCCTCAAAGACATGTTGAACCAAGCGAATTCCTTTGGTTTTTTCGCTATCCGCCCGCCGTTTCCTTCCTATCCGCCTTCATTATTGCGCCAGCGGCGGACGAACCAGAGGTTGCTGTCAGGGGTTGGGCGCTCCCGCTCGGGCGGCATAGCTTTGAGGTGGCCGTCGCAGAAGAGATAGTTGTTGACGGCGCTGTGCCAGGGTTCGTCGGAGCGCCATTTGGCCGGGTCGGGTCGGGGGTCGTAGCCTTTGACCTGGGTCCAGTCGCCGCAGCGGCCAACATAGCCGACCCATCCCTCGCTCATCAGAGGCTGGCCTTCGTAGAGAAGTACCGTTCGGGCCGGTTCGACCACCTGACAGGCGGGCAGCGTTTGCCAGATAAAGATGGATACATAATAAGGCTCGATATCCGGCGGATTGCGAAGCATGGAGTTCATGGCATAGGTGCGCGGGTCGTATTGAACCTCGTGCGGGCCTTTCCATTCGGGGCAGCACCAGAGGCCCGCCAGCTTCAGGCCCCGGCTCCGGATATAAGGCTCGATGCCTCCCGGCCCCTGGTCCCAGCAGTGCCCGTAGTAGGGCCGCCCGCCCGGGCTGGGATATACATCGTCCCAGTCCTGCAAGTACATCGAAAAAGCCGCCGCAAACTGCTTCAGGTGGGAAGAACACCCCGCCTTACGCGCCATTCTCCGGGCTGTCGCCAGCACAGGGAAGAGAAGCCCCGCCAGCGCGGAGATGATGGCGATGACCACCAGGAGTTCCACCAGCGTAAAGCCCCGTCGTCTCATCGTTTTCCTCCTTAAAATTTTACTTATAAATTATAAGATATAAATTTTAAGGAGTCAATATTTACGGCAAAATAAAAGGGACGCCGGTTTCGGGCGTCCCTCCGGATAAACAAGCATACCGTATCAGTGGCCTTCGGCTTCAAGGAAGCGTTCGGCATCGATGGCGGCCATGCAGCCGCTTCCGGCAGCGGTGACAGCCTGGCGGTATACATGATCCTGCACATCGCCGCAGGCGAAGACGCCGGGGATACTGGTTTGCGTGCCGTTCCGGGTGATAATGTATCCCGTGGTGTCCATGTCAAGCTGGCCTGAGAAGATGTCGCTGTTGGGCTTGTGGCCGATTGCCATAAAAACGCCGTCGCACTTGGCGAAGGAGGATTCTCCCGTCCGGGTGTCTTTCAGGCGAACGCCGGTCACTTTGCCCAGGGAGGTATCGTAGATTTCGTCGATCACCGCGTTCCAGATAAAACGGATTTTCGGGTTCCTGAGGGCACGCTCCTGCATGATTTTGGAGGCCCGAAGCTGGTCCCTACGGTGAACTACGGTCACCTTGGAGCAGAAGCGCGTCAGGAAGTTGGCCTCTTCCATGGCGGTGTCGCCGCCGCCCACCACCAGCACCTCCTGGTCGCGGAAGAAAAAGCCGTCGCAGGTGGCGCAGGCGGAGACGCCGTGCCCCATCAGCTTGGCCTCGGACTCCAGCCCCAGAAGGCGGGCGGAGGCCCCGGTGGAGATGATGAGGGTGCGCGATTCGAGCGCCTTTTCCCCTATCCAGACCTTGAAGGGGCGTTCGGACAGGTCGGCGCGGATGGCGTTATCGGTAATGAACTCCGTCCCGAACCGCTCGGCTTGGGCGCGCATGATCTGCATCAGTTCAGGGCCGAGGATGCCTTTTTCAAAACCGGGGAAGTTCTCGACCTCGGTGGTGATCATCAACTGGCCCCCGGGCTGCGCCCCTTCGATCACCAGCGGGCTGAGGTTGGCCCGCGCCGCATAGATCGCCGCCGTCAGCCCGGCTGGCCCGGAACCGACGATGATGACATTCCACATGAGTTCCTCCTGTTTTTGGGGAAGAATGTTTGTAAAGCTCGCTTGCTATATGGTTTGAGGGGTTGCAAGAGAGGGCGACCCGGTGGGCCGCCTCTACCGAATTGGGATGGGCGGCAGGGGCGAGGCTGTGGGTCGTCATTCTTGCAACTATGCTTTTGCTTTCAACACCGCTATTCCAGCCGGGTGTCACATTTTTTCCTGAATCGCCTTGTCGGCGGCCTCCGCTGCTCTATCCAATGCCTGTTTGGGAGTCTGTTTTCCGGAGATGACCGACTCCAGAGCGTCTTCGAGGATGGTGCGGACATCCTGCCAGCCGCGGATATTGGGTTCGGGACGGGCGTAGCGGGTCAGGTCGAAAGCCGTTTTGCCGAGAGGGTCTTTTTTCCAAGCCGCCTGCATTTCCGGGGATTCGGCGGCGGACTGCCGGACGGGAAGGTAGCCGGAGCGGGCCGACCATCGGGCGGTCCGGTCTCGGGCGGCGAACCACCGGACGAATTCCCAGGCGGCGGCCTCTTTCTCCGGGGTGGTCTTGAAGACAGCGATATTGGCCCCGTATTGAACCGTGACCGGTTCATCAGGATCGCCCTGGGGGATCATGGCGATGCCCCATTTGAAGCGGTTGTTGACGGCCTGGGCAAAGTAGGAGCGGTTGGTGCTGGAGCTGAAAACCATCGCCACCCGGCGGTTGCCGAAATCGACCTGATAGTCGTAGTCTTTGGTCTGGTAGGCGGCTCTGACTTTCACCAAGTCGGCGACCAACTGGTAAGCCTCGACGCATTCAGGCTCGTTGAAGCGAACTTTCGTTTTGTCTTCATTGAGAAGCTCGCCCCCGCGGGAGTAGAACCAGCCGTCGATGGTGGAGGCGTTCTTCTCGACGGCCAGCCCGTAGGTCTTGACCTGGCCTTTGGCATCCTTCTTGGCGCAGGCGAGGGCAGCCTTTTTGAACTGGTTCCAGGTTGCCGGCGGGCTGTCGAAGCCCGCTTCCTTCAGCATATCGGCATTGTAATAGAGTACCAGCACGCTTTTGGTGAAGGGGAAGCTGAGCAGTTTGTTCTCGAAGGCGGGGAAGCGGTTGGTTTCGAGGTAGCCGGGGAAGATGTCGCCCTGGCTTTCTTTGGGGAGGCGGGCCAGGTAGTCGTCCAGGGGAACGACAGCATCGGCCTTCATGTATTCGGCCACCATGCTCTCATAGGCGACCGCCAGATCGGGCAGACTCTTGGCCTGGATCGCGGACATCACCTTGCGGTAGAGCTCGGAGTATTTGCCCTGATATTCAGCCTTGATGGTGATGCCCTTCCCGTTGGTCCGGTTGAATTCCTGAACCATCTCGTCAAGGGCCTGGGCGTTCTCTTTGGTCTGGGTATGCCAGAAAGTGAGGGTGACAGGGGCGGAAGCTCCGGTCCCGTTCTTTGCTTCGGGAGCAGGAGCGTTGCTGTCGGTCGGCTGGGAACGGTTGCAGCCGGCCAGGAGCAGGGCCGCCAAAACGAAAGCGATTGCCCATATGTGGCGCATTTGGGATTCTCACTCCTTTGGATATGAAAACTCAGTCCTCTGAATTATTATATCAGAAGAAGATTCATTTCGCAAAAGGGAGAATGCCTTTACTGCACCATCCCGGTTATGCGCGCCTCGGAGACGCCGATGTAGCCTTCGTATGATTCCCCTTCGGTGTAGAGGCTGAGGAGCAGGCGGCCCACATGGGTCATCTCGTCATCGGCCTTCCAGGAGAGGGTTGTCCGCTTTCCGGGAGCCAATGCGGTGGGAGGAGAGAGATATTCCTTGGGCTTCCAGCCCTGCCCTTGCAGGGAGAGCCGGGCGCGGATGCCTCTGGGCGCGCGCGGCGGCAGGTAGAGATTGACGGCCACGGAATCGCCGTAATAGCGCAGGTTCGTGCGCGGAACGTCCAGGGCCAGCCATGCCTGGGAAACGCCGTTCAGCTTCAACCCTTCCAGGCGCATCCAGCGGTTCCGGATGCCGCCCTCCGGCTCCAGACGCAGGCTTGAGGCCATCTCCAGGGAGCGGTCCCGAGAGACGCGCCATCGGGAGCCGTCCCCGTCCAGGTCGAGTGTGGTGACCCGGAGGCGGTTCGCAT
This sequence comes from Armatimonadota bacterium, assembly GCA_020846535.1. Lineage (GTDB taxonomy): Bacteria > Armatimonadota > JADLDR01 > JADLDR01 > JADLDR01 > JADLDR01. The sequence goes on from JADLDR010000009.1 coordinate 15,383, forward strand.
GAGAAGCCAGGGGCGCAGGACCCATTTGCATCGCCAGAAAGGTCGCGCAGGCCCCCAGCAGAACGCAGAAGGGGATGAGGAAGAGATAGACCACATCGGGCAGTCCGCGGCGAGGAGCCACAATCTGGCCCTTGCCGGGCAGAGGCTGGATGACTGCAGTGCGGGTGTCCGAAGGAACGCTCAGGTTGGAGGCGAGGGACTGCAACTGGGCCTTCATCTCGTGGGCGGAGAAGAAGCGCTTGTCGGGCTGCTTCTGGAGCGCCCTGCCGATGATGGGCCGGAGCGTTTCCGGGACGCCAGACAGGTCCGGCTCTTCGTTGAGGGTGCGGTAGATGGAGGCGGTGATGGAATCGGCCTCGAAGGGTCGTATGCCGGTCAGCATCTCGTAGAGAGTGACCCCCAGAGAAAAGATGTCGGTGCGGGGGTCGACGGGCATGGACTGCACCTGCTCCGGCGACATATAGGCCGGGGAACCCTTGACCGCGCCGGTCTGGGTAATGCCCCCATCGGTAATCGCCCGGGCGATGCCGAAATCGGCGATTTTCACCAGCCCGTCGCCGCGGATCATGATGTTGTCGGGTTTGATATCCTGGTGGATGATGCCCTGCTCGTGGGCGGCGATCAGCGCCTCGCAAACCTGAAGAGCGATTTCGATGACCTTTTCCGGCGGGAAGGGGCCTGAGAATTGCAGCAATTTCCGCACCGTCGTGCCGTGGAGCAATTCCATGGCGATGTAATGCTCTCCGGACGCCTCGCCCACCTCGTAAATGGTGACGATGTTGGGATGGGAGAGGATGCCGGCGGCCCGGGCCTCCCTCTTGAAGCGGTGGATAAAGCGTTCCCCGTCTTCTCCGATGGATGAGGGAATATCCAGCACCTTCAGGGCCACGGTGCGGTCGATGGTGCTATCGATGGCTTCATACACATGCGACATGCCGCCGCTGCCTATCTCGGACAGAATTCTATATTTGCCTAGCTGAGTTCCAATCATGAGCCATGATCCAAGGGCGGAAAAGCCCTTGCTTTCTATTGAGGTTCTTCATCGAATCCAAAGGGGCGCTCGAAGCCGTCGAGCCGGTAGCCTTCTCCCAGATCGGCGTCCTCTTCCTCCAAGTGATAGCGGCTGAAGAGAAGGCGGGCGGCTTCTTCCAGGAATCCGGCGATCCATTCTTCCTGTCGCAAGGCGGCGACCTGCTCCCGGAGGGCGGCGACCCGTTCGTCTATCTCCGGCAGTTCGTCGGGAGTGGCTTCCTGCCTGTCTTTTCGATACCGTTCCAGCCTTTCCTGCAAGGTGACGCGCCATTCCCGCCACTGGGCCGCGGTCGGCTCGCCTCCCTCATTGCCTCGGGGCGGCTCTTCGGGCCGGTCATGAGAATGCCTGGTAATCATGGTTCATTGTATCATAGAACGGTCGGCGGGGTCAAGGGGGGGGCCGCTCGAACTCGCGCCCGGAGGCCGGAGCCGACCGGTTTCGGGCATGCCGGCAGCAAAGTTCTTCATAGCGGGCGGTGACGGCCTCCCAACTGAAAGCGGCCCGGGCGCGGCTGCGGGCCAGATAGCGGAATGTGGAGAGGCTGTCTGGATCAGCAATCAATCTCTGAAGCTGGCGGGCCAGGTCGTCTCCATCCTCGCTCCTCTGAAAAACAACCCCGGCTTCCCCCAGGGCTTCGATGTTGGCAGGGAGGTCGCTGGCAAGGATCGCGGCCCCGGCTCCCATCGCCTCCACCAGAACCGGATGAGTTCCGCCTGCGGCGGTGGGAAGGACGAAAAGAGCGCAGTGCCGGAGCAGCCGCCGGTAGGGTTCCCCAAAGACATAGCCGAGGAAGCGGATGCGCGGATTTCGGCGGGATTTCAGGGACGCGATATAGCTCTCGCTGTAGGGCGCGTCACCGACAATGATGAGTTCCAGGTCGGTCGCTACCCGCTGGTAGGCAGAAATGAGTTCGTGCGCCCGATTTTCCGGAACGAGCCGCCCCACAAAGAGGATGTACTCCCGCCGCTTCAATCCAAACGGCGGCTCTTCTTCCTCATTTTTCGGGTCAATGTCGGTCCCATAGGCGATATAGGTGGTTTCCAGGCCGTAACGGGCGCGGTAGTATTCCCGGATACCGAGCGCATCGGTGATGACATGGGTAGCGCACCGTCCGGCCAGCCATTCGCAGAGGCCGAGATACCTTCGGGCGAAGGCGTTCCACTTATCGCGCGCTCTGTCCAGGCCGTCCACATTGATAAGGGTGGGTGTTCCCGATAGGCGGGGAAGCAGGGTGAAGGGAGCGTTTCCGACACCCATATAGAGCAAAAGATCATACCGCTGCGGCAGCGCATGGAGGGTCGAGAGCAGGGTGTGGCAAAAAGTGTCGAGGTATTTGTTTTGCAGGGACGGCAGCGTCACGCGCCGGACGCCCCGGTAATAGAGGCCGACCGGAGCGACAGCATGACTGCGACAGTAGACGGTAACCTCATGGCCGCGCTCCGCAAGCCTTATGGAAAGCTCCTGGGCACATGTTTCGAAGCCGCTGTAGGCCGCCGGGATGCCGCGGGTTCCCAGAATGGCGATTTTCAAGCTGTCACCTCCTGATACAGGTCGCGGATGCTTTGATAATGCCGCTCCGGATCGCATATCTCGCGCACAAGCTGCCAGCCGGTCTGCCCCATCTCCCGCGCCTCCTGAGGGCGGTTCCACAGCGCCTGGAGGCAGGCGGCCAGAGCCTCTGCGCTTCCGGGCGGGAAAAGCAGGCCTGTGCTTCCGTGCTTCACCAGTTCGGGGATAGCCCCGATCTCGGCCCCGACAACCGCCTTGCGGTGCGAAAACGCCTCGGTGATGGTCAGGCCGAAGACCTCGTACCATTCGGACGGAACCACCACGAACCGTGCTCCGGCAATAAGACGGCGCAGCGGTTCGCCTTCCTGGAACCCGAGGAATTTCACCCGCTCCCCCATTTTTTCGGCCTTGCGTTCCAGAAAAGGGCGCATCTCTCCCTCTCCGGCGATGTAGAGCGCGACTTCCCCGGCTTTTTCCAGGGCGCTGAGCAGAGTTTCCAGCCCTTTTTCGGGCGCGAGGCGACCGAAATAGAACGCGTAAGGGGTGTCAGGTGGCGAGAACCGACAGGTCGGCAGGCGGACCGGATGAGGGATCGTGCGGATGCGGTCTTCCGGCCAGCCGAAAGAGGCCATCGTCTCCGCCATAAAACGGCTGGGGGCGATGAAGCGGCTGACCGCCTGCCGGTAGAGCGGCCACAGGCGCTGGATGTGCATCTCGACAGCGGCCATAAGGGAAGCCGAAAGAGAGTTTTTCACGCACCGGCGGGTGGCCGCCCGAAGGAAACGCCTGTCCCGGCAGTCGGCGCAGGGATCGCCCCGGCAGTAGAGCCTGTAATTAGGGCAGATAAGCTGATACTCATGGAGCGTCATGACCGCGGGAACACCCCGGCTTTTGAGAACGCTCAACACAGATGGGGTCAATTGATGCTGGATGAGATGAAGGTGGGCAAGGGCAGGCCGGACGACGCCCACTAGGTTTTCCAGCTTTCTCCTGGCTTCCAGAGAGTAAAAAGACCGAAGCGCAGCCGTCAATTTGCGCCATGGTGAGGCTTTCAGGAGGCGGTTGTAGTCCTGTTGATCGACAAAAAAGGAGGCATACGGGCTGGGGCGGTTGGCGGGGTGAGCCATCGCGAATGGAATCACTTTATGCCCCCGGGATTCGAGAAGATCGCTCAGGTCGAAGCAGTAGCGTTCCGACCCGCCGAAAAGATGGTAAAACTTGTTGACCATCAGGATATTCATGGCTGGCTCCCTGAAGTCAGGCAGTTTTTGAGGACCGCCGCATAGCCTTTCGCCATCTGGCGGGCTTGCCCGCCTTTTCCGCCGGCTGCCGCGGCCTTGATCCGCCAGACTGTCCAGCGCAAGACGGCACCGAACGCCATCAGCGCGATATGGGCCGTAGCCGCCGGTGAGGAACGATAGGCTCGGAAAAATCGCTGCATCCCCTGGGCCTGGCGAAGCAGTTTGCAGGCAGGCTCCCGGCCTGTGGCGTGGGACAGCAGATGCACGACCCGAGCCTGGGGAATATGCCAGATCGGCCATCCTGACTGGCGGGCGCGAAAACACCAGTCCAGGTCTTCGCCGTAGAGAAAAATCTCTTCATCGAGCGGGCCTGCCTCTTCCCATGCCTGCCTGCGAACCATGAGGCAGGCTCCCGCAACCCAATCCACCGGCAGGGGTTCTTCCGGGGGCCTTGCGAGGCGAGCCAGCCGGTTCCCCACAGGCCTTCCGGCGGGCAGCCATCGGTAAAGATAAAATTGGCATACGGCTTCGGTCAGGAGATCGGGGAAGCGGCCCCATGAAGGCTGCAAGCTGCCATCGGGATTGAGCAGACGCGGCCCCGCGGCTCCAACCTCCGGGTTTCGTTCCACAAATTCGAGGAGGCGGGCCACGCCGCCCGGCAAAATCAGGGTATCCGGGTTGAGAATCAGAAGGTATCTCCCCAGGCTTCTACGTCCCCCTTCGTTCGCGGCGCGGGCGAAGCCCAGGTTGCGCCCCAGGGAAACGAATCGAGCCGCCGGGAAGCCCTGTACCACCATTTCCCGGCTTCCGTCGCTGGAAGCGTTGTCCATGACCCATATTTCGGAAGGGGCAGCGATAGATTGCAGGTCGGCTTGCAGCGATTCGAGGCAATCCCGGAGGCAGTCACGGCTGTTCCAGTTGACGATGATAGCGGATAACAGCATATTCACTCCTTCAGCTCGGTTTCGGCAGTTGCCAGGCCGAGAAGCACCCAGAACGGCATGAGATAGCGGATATCGAACAGCAACGCGGCCAGGCCAAGCCCGGACAGGGAGGCGGAAATGGCGGACAGCCAGGTGCGGCCTGCCGGGGATGCTCGCCGCCACCGATCTTTGACCGCCCGGATCAGGGCGGCGGCAGCCCATAAGAGCGCAAACAGGCCGGGCAGGCCGGACTCGAAGGCTACGGTGGTGAAGAGGCCGCCGACACTGCCGCCTCTCTGCTGCGTGAGGGCGGCAATTTTGCCGTCCAGGACGGCTTTCACGCTGCCCGGCCCCGCCCCGATCCAGGGCGAGCGGGACACATGTTCGATGACGGCCCGGCCTGTCTCGATGCGCCAGTTGGCGGAGGATTCGGTGCGATCCAGGCTTTTGCGGAGGCGTTCTGTCATGGCAGGCAGCCGGCCGGGTCCCCAGAGCGCCGCCCCGGCCAGAAGGCAGGCGGGCATCAACAGGAGCGCGACCGCAGGGCGGGCCAGACGCGGGTCGCGGCGGCAGAGCATCCCCTGTAAAGCCAGAGCCGGGATCAGAAGGAGCCAGGCGGTCCGCACCTGGGTCAGGCCCAGGACGACTAGCGCCAGCGCCATCCCCCCTATGCCCGACAGCCTTTGGCCGGCAGTGTCCGCTTCCATCAGCAGGCATATCAGGAAGGGCGCGACGGAGAGCAAATAAAGGCCCAGCCAGTCGGCCTCTACGAAGGCGGCCCGCGGGCGCGGCAGGCCTCCGAGAGTCTGAAAAGCCCCTGTTTCCAGGCCCATCCACCGCCCGGCGAACTGGAGCAGGCCGTGCGCCGCCACACCGATCCCCACCCATCCGTACAGCCTGCATTTGAGCCGCCAGTCGCCCGGCCCGGAGGCGGCAGCCGTGACAACGGCATAGGCGGGCAGAATGCATAGCTGGCGCAGGCCGTCCGCCAGGCAAGGGGTACGGAGCAATCCCACGGCCTGTAGGCCCCACAGGGCGGCAGCGGGCCACAGCAATGGATGAGCCATTCTGAGGCTTGCGCTTCCGCCCCACCGCCTGGCGCAGGCGATCACGGCTATCACCTGCGCTCCTCTGAGAACGGCCCCGGAAGAAGGTAGCAGCGTCAGCCTCAATGCATCGAGAGGCGCAAGCCCCAGAAGGAGCCAGACATCGATAAAGGGCCTCCGGGCTGCTGCCACGGCATAGAGACCGGAGGCTCCCAGAACTATAGCCCACATCGGCGAGCGGGCGGACATCGCCCCGATCATCCCGGAGGCTGCCATCATCGCCAGAAGCCGTTTCATTGGGCGCAGGCAGGCTGGAAAGCCGGTTCCAGGCATGCCATCATCTCCTGAAGGCGGACATCCCAGCGGAAAGGCAGCATCGCCTCCCGCCTTCGCACGGCGAGGCCGGGCGTATTATCGCGGAGCGCCATCGCGACCGCTTCGATATAATGTTCCTTTTCCGCTATGGTAACCAGGCCGCCGAACCGCTCGCTCCGGATGACTGGAGTGGCGATGACAGGCTTTCCGGCGGCAAGGCAGCGATAAACTTTCAGCGGATCCATCGAAAGGGTGTATGGGTTGATCCGGTGCGGCAAAAGGGCGGCATCGAAGGTCGCAATTAAGGAATCCGCACGGCGGCAGGGAACCGGCCCCGTCAGTTCGAGGTTTTGAAATCGCCGGGACAGAGATTTCCAGAAAGGCCGATGCGCTTTCTCGACAGGGCCGGCCAGAACCAGCGTCCCCCGGCGGGCGGAGAGCAGTTCCTCAACAAGATCGGTATCCATGCGTTCATCGATAGAGCCGATGTAGCCCAGGATGGGGCGCGGATAGAGTAACGGCAAGCTATCAAGATTGTTCGGGATGTCGACACCGTTCGGGATGACCCGTATATCCGCCCGATGCGGCTTCAAGGATTCGGCCAGTGGCGCGGAGACGGCGAAGACGGCTCCGGCACGAGGCAGGAGCCTGCGGTAGCTTTCCTCAAACCGCACTCTTCGGGCCGGGGAAAGCCAGGCCACTTCGGGAACGGCATCCACACAGTCACAGACCACAGGAGCGCCGGAAAAGGTTTCGGCTACTAACTCGGCATAAGGGCAGGGCGGATAGAGCCAGAGCAGCGGATTGTTTATTTCACAGCGGGCCGCCCACCGCCGGAGCCGCTCCTTAAGAATGCGACGATTATAATTGGCTGCCCGGCCCTCCATGAAGCGCGTCTGGGGCAGCGGCATCCACTGCGTCCGGCGCTGGAGCCTCCCGTCCGGGCGATCTGCTCGCAAGCGAGTCAGGTCGTCTTTAAGGCGGTGGCGGGCCAGGGGATCCCCGCAGGCCGCGCGGCACAGGGAACCGGCGATATCGAGCGCGTGCAGAGGGGGCTCCAGGTGCAGGACGCGCCTGACCAGGGGGTGGCGGCTCAGGGATTCGGCGATTCTTTCGTTGCGCCGCCCGAAGAAGCCGCCATCGTTCTGATACCAGACCACGATGATATCAATCGGCGTATTCAGCCGGGCGACAGACATGGGAATCCTTTCTGACGGCCTGCTCCCAGACCGCCTCCAGCCGAGAGGCAACGGCAGGCCAGGTGAAATGGCGCTCGGCCCGGAGCCTTCCATACCTGCCCAGTTCTCCGGCCAATTCGGGATCGGCGAGAAGGGCTGTGGCGGCTTCGATAAAGGCGAGGCGGTCGTTCTGGGGGATGAGCAGGCCGCATTTACCGTCTTCGACAGCCTCGCGGACGCCCCCGCAGTCGGTTCCGATCACCGCTTTGCCGCAGGCGGAGGCTTCCAGATAAACCATTCCGAAGCCTTCCACATCTCCGCTGTCCGGGATTTCGTAGGGCAGGAGAGCGAAGAGGGCGCAGGCATTGTAATATCCGGGCAGTTCGCAGGCCGGGACCGCCCCGGCAAAGCGGACATAAGGTTGCAGGTGCATGGCTTCCGCCAGCTTTTCCAGCGAGGGACGCTCCGGGCCGTCTCCGACAATGAGGTAAACCAGGCCTGGGATGCGCCGGATCAGTTCCGGCAGGGCGCGAATGATCTGAGCGTGGCCTTTTCGTTCCACAAGCCGGGCAACCGAGAGGATGACGCGATGCCCTTCCAGTCCATGCTTTTGCCGGAGGGAGGCAATGTCCAGCCCGGGGCGGAACCGCTCTGCTTCCACGCCCGGGTGGATGACGCTGATCTTTTCAGGCGGAACGCCCAGGGATATGAGGGTTTCGCGGACATAGCCGCTGACAGCGACCAGCCGGGTCGCCCTGCCCAGGATCAGCCGCCGCAGCCAGCGCCGGTAACGGTTCCGGCCCATGACCAGAATATCGAGGCCGTGCGTATAAACGAGGTAGGGAACGCCACAGACGGCCTGCATCAGCACGCCGGTCAGGGCCACTTCGTTCAGAACGCCGAACTGAAGGAGGGAGACCGGGCGCTGCCGGCAGAGGCGGGCGGCGGACCGGAAGGCAGGAAGCCAGCCGGGCTTGATCCAGGGGGTACGGGTCAGCATGCGGCTTCGGTGAATGGAATAGGGCTGACTGGCGTCGAACTGCCTGTCGCCGGGGACAGGTTCGGAGAGAACCTCGATGGAGCCGGGCCGGGCGTGGCGGCAGATTTCGTGCAGCAGGGTCTGGACCCCACCGATGACAGGGGCAAAGGAATGAATGAGCAGCAGTGAACGCATTTATAGCTCCTTGATAACGCGGGCCGGGTTGCCTGCGGCCACGCAATCCGGCGGAACGGGCCGGGTGACCACAGAACCGGCCCCGATGACGCTGTTTTTCCCCACCGAAGCACCCGGCAGGAGGATCGAGTTGATGCCGACCCAGACGTTATCTTCCAGGACGACCGGCTCGCTTTCCAGCGACAGGGCGCAGTGCCGCAATTCGGGCGTAAGCGGATGGTAATTGCAATCCAGAACGATGATATTTCCGGCCAGCATGCACCGCTTTCCGATCTCCACCCGGCCCACCGCAAAGATGGATGTCCCGTGAAGGATGGTCTCATCCCCGATGATGATTCGAGAGCTTTCCAGAAGGGCGTCCAGTTTGACGGGCCGGTTAAGGGCCAAGTGATAGTCCTTCCAGGATGACGAAAGGGTCACTCTATCACCGAGTTCGACGATGCCCTTTCCGCGGAACAAGGGCCTGCCGATCAATCGCGCTCCGGCCCCGACCCTGACATTGCGGTTCCGGCTGAGTACCAGCCAGAGGGCGGTTCTCAGGGCGGCGAGCCTATTATAAACGCTTTGCTGCTGCGCCCTGGTCTGGCGGACGGTGGCGCGAAGCCAGGCGACCCGCTTCAGCCTGGTTTTCCACAGATCTTGCTGCATGGTTTGCTCCTTGTGATGCGGAGGAATGGAACGAATTCATGATTTTGATCAGGGTCAGCGCCGTGCCTGCCCCAAGCGAAGCCGTAAAGGCCCAGGCGACTCCGGAGGGGCCGTTTTTCAGGGCTATCGGCAGCAGAGGCATCAGAAGGAGGCTTTGAATCCCCAGGAGGCGAAGAATCCAGGCAGGCTGGCCTGTCGCCAGGAGGAAGCTGCCGGAAACCGCCCCGACCGCCCGGAACGCCCCGTAGAACGCCAGCGCCTGGAGGACCGGCGCTGCTTCCCGCCAGGCAGGGCCGTAAAGCGCCACTAGAATATGCGGGGCAGCGCAGCTCATCGCCAAAGCGAGCGGGATGACCACGGCCAGCAGCCACAGAAGGTGGCTTCGAAACGCCTGTTTCAAGGCAGCGGGCTCTTTCCGCAGGATCGTGTATGCCGGAAAGATCAGCCTCTGCGCCAGGTGGGTCATCTGAAGAACGGGCAAGTTCGCCAGATTGAAGGCCATGGAATACAGCCCCAGAGCATGAGCGCCCAGCCACCGCCCTACGATCAGGTTGTCCAGGCTGGTATAGGCCATCCCGCCCAGGCCGCCCAGCAAAACCTGCCTGCCGTAGGCTACCAGGCGGCGCGATTCTTCCCCGTCGAATCTCAGGGCAGGACGCCAACGGGCCAGGCGACAGAGAGCGATACTGCTTACGGCGGCGGCCCCGCACTGCCCCCAGGCCAGGCCGAGAATGCCCGCTCCCCGCGAAAGGGCTGCAAGTGTAATTCCCACAAGGGCCGCCGCGCCCGCCAGTTCCGCGCAGGCCCGGCTCCGATATTGGAGGTGCTTCTCCAGGAGAGCAGCGGGGATAGCACCCAATCCGCTCCATCCCAGGCTGACGGCAGCGATCCGAAAGAGCGATTGCCGGTGGGGCGCGTTCAAGACGGCTGCCAGCGGGCCGCTCCCGCAGAGCAGTACCAGCATGGCAAGTGCAGTCATCCCCAGCAGCAAGGGGAATGCGGCGGAGGCGGCCCGCTCCTCGTCTTCGGCATAGATGATGGCCTGCGGCAGCCCGAAATCGCGCACGGCCCCCAGGGCGGCCGTAACGGCCGCTGCCAGGGCGAGAGCCCCGAAATCCGCGGGAGGGAGCCGGTGGGCCAGGCACAGTTGGAGGCCCCAGGCCGCCGCACGCGCCGCAAGGCTCCCTGCGCCTGTCCAGGCCGCCCCTGACCGGAATGTTCGCCCGATGGCTGTCATGACCTTTCCTGTCGGCAGGGGGGTATGCGCTCCGGCTCTGACGGGTTTTCCCGGTGCCGGAGAGTCCTGGCCGGGTTGCCGGCGGCAACGGTGTAAGGAGGAACCGGGCGGGTCACCACGCTGCCCGCGCCGATGACGGACTTCTCTCCGATATCCCGCATGACCACCGAATGCGCCCCGATCCAGACATCGCGCCCGACAGCCGTGCGCTCGACCTGACCGGGCTGCTCGCGGATAGGGATATCGAGACGCGCCGCGCCGTGCTGATGGCCTCCGCTCAGAATACAGGCATGAGATCCGATCAACACATCGTCCCCGATATCGACATGGCCCAGGACGCAGTATTTATTGATCAGCACATTGTCCCCCAGGGTGATATCCGGATAGGTCAATACCGCGCCGAATCCGATCAGAACGTTCCGCCCGCACAGCCGGAGAGTCTTGCGGTAAAACCGGCGGCGGATCAGAAGGCCGACTCCGAACGGCACCAGGGAAATACAGGCGCTGATGTCCTCGTAGCGAATGCATTTTATCCGGTAAAGGAGGAGAAGCGGCATCACTATCGCCGTGTAGAGAAGGTTTTCCACCAGGCCGCGAAGCAGACGAGGCAATCTTCTCAATAGCGGGACGGCTTCTCGAACAGGCATACCTCGATTCCCGGAAAGGCTTGCCGAATGCGGCGCGGATAGTTCAGACTCAGCCATTGTTCGATGATTTCCTTTCCGCGCTCCGGGCCGGTATGGGAGAAGACAGCCCAGACGCGCTTTCGGTTGTGGGTGACATCTTGCAGCTTTCGGGCCATCCGGCGCGCATCGGTTTCATTCCCGATGCCTGCCTCCGCAGCCTGCCCGGTAAAGTACCGGTCGAAGGCCACCCGGATGCCCGGAGCGTTCAGGAGAATGAGGTCGGAGGGCCTGCACCGATCCTCGACCCAGGCGGCGGATTCCCGCCAGCCTTCGGCCCCGGGGCGGTGGTCGCTATAGGCCACATAGAGAGACATCGCCAAACCCGTTCCTAACAGAACAGGGAAACTCCATTTCAGGACGGGATGAGCGAATGCTGATATAAGGGCGCAAGCCATGCCCAGCGCCAGCAGGGGCAGAATTCCCATAAGGTATCGCGCCGCCAGCATATGGACGCCAAGGAACAGATAGATCATTAGCGCAAGACCGACCGCGCCTGCTGCGGGCAGGGCCAGGAAGCGAAATCGCTCGAACTGCCGGGCTTTGTGGAAACCGTAACCCAGCGCAGCCATCCAGCCGATGAAAAGGCCGCCGCGCAGCCAGGCTCCCGGAGAAGCATCCCGAATCGGCCCGGCAGGCTCGCCGAATAGGAGCGTATAAAACGTCAGGCCTAAGCTGTGAGCCGCGGCGGGCAGGCGAGCATGCCCCGCCGGGACAGAGCCGGTCAGCCAGCCGGTTCCATCACGGAGCCATTCCTGCTGCGCCAGGAAAGCGGGCAGCCAGGGGAGATAGCCTGCGAAAAGAACGACCATATATAATAGGTAGAGCCCGACCGCCTCCTTTCTCCGGGCCGTCCCTCCGAGCCTCATCAATAGAGGGATAAGCATCAGGGCGGAAGCATAATGCGTCCAGAGCGACAGCAGGCCATAAAGAATGAGAAGCCGCCAGGCAGCGTGGCTCCTGGGATTTTCCTCCACTTTCAGTGAAGCGAGGAGAGCCAATATCAGAAAACAGACAGCGAGAGAATAGGGGCGGGCCTGCCATGAGTAGATCACAGCATAAGGCATGACAGTCCAGACCGCAGCAGTAGTCAAACCTAACGACGGATTCGCGCAGGCCCGCCCCAGAGCGGCGAGTAGAAGGATAGAAGCGGTCCCTGCGGCCAGGGGGAGAAGCCGCAGCGTTGGCTGGGAAACGCCCGCCGCCCTGGCAACCCCGTGCGTCAGCCCGAAAAAGAGAGGGGGATGGGCGTCCTGAGCCATAACCGCATCGGTCACATCTGCAAGCCGACGGGGTGGGGATTGGATAAGGGCCTGCACATCGATACCGTCGAGTTCCGGGCGGTTGGTGAAGCGAACAACGCATTTTCCCTCCGCGTCGAGAGCCGTAAACGCCTCATCGACGCACAGACTTTCCCTCCAGAGGCCGGGCAGCCGCGCCAGCAGCCCTATCAGGCAGAGACCATAGAGGATGCAGCGATAGCGAGCAGGATTCACTTTCGCCCCGTCAAGGCCAGAGAGCGCGGCAGGGAGAGCAATTGGGAAAGGCGGTAGCGCAGCCAGACGCCGCATATCAGGCCGACCATGCCGAGTCCCAGGAGGGCGGCAGGCCCGATTCGCCCTGTGACAGAGGAAAGCCCCACCCGCCGCCTGTAATTGACCGGAATCTCGATAAAGCGGCTCCGGCTCAGGATCACATGCATCATGAGTTCGGGCGAAAAGCGGGAGTCACCGACAGTCCAGCGTTTTTTGAGAGATTCCACCACACTGCGGCGGAAGAGTTTCATGGTGCAGCCGACATCGGTGAGGGTTGTCGTATTGAAAAGGATTTCGAGCAGTTTGGCGACGGCCCAGTTGCCCCATTTGAGCAGGAAGCCCATATTGGCCCCTTCCCAGATGAGAATGGTGTTGGTGCGCGAGCCGAAAACGGCGTCGAAGTCATCGCTGTAGGCCAGCAGCTTGAGAATATCGCGGCCCGCAAAGGTGCCGTCCGGCTCGGACAGGACGATCAATTCGCCCCGCGCCTCGGTCAGACCGCGGCGACAGGCATAGCCGTAGCCCTGTGTCGGCTCGAATATCTCACGAGCAGGTGTGCGGGCCACCTCCTCAGAAGTGCCCGGGGCGGCATTGTTGTTGACCACCACCACCTCATCGATATAGCCTGTCTCCAGCACTTCCCGGATGGCCTGGGCGATGGAGTTCTTCTCATTGTAGGTCGGAAAGACGACGGATACAGTCTGACCATGCCACATAAAGATTCCCCCCTGCGGTTGTGTCCCGAATCGGTCCGGTCAGGATGATGGATACTCAGTAAGCCCCTCTGCCGCGCAAAACCGCGGGGAGGGTTTCGGTCAGGATGCGGAGGTCGAGACCGGGCGACCAGCGGTCGATATAGCTCAGGTCCAGGGCCACCGCCTGATCGAGCGGAAGGTCGGAGCGGCCCCGGATTTGCCAGAGGCCGGTCATGCCGGGTCGAACCTCCAGGCGGCGGCCATGCCAGCCCCCGAAGCGCCCGGCCTGGGGCAGCAATGGGCGCGGGCCGACCAGGCTCATCTCGCCGCGCAGCACGTTGAGCAGTTGAGGCAGTTCGTCCAGACTCCAGCGGCGCAGGAAGGCCCCTGCCCGCGTGATGCGGGGGTCCCGGCGTATCTTGAAATACGGCCCGGCTGCCTCGTTCCGGTTCATCAGGCCGGGCATGCGGGATTCGGCGTCGGAAACCATCGTCCTGAACTTGAACATCCGGAATCGCCTGCCCCGCCAGCCGACCCGCTCCTGGCAGAAGAGAACCGGCCCGGGCGAGTCGCGCTTGATCCACAAGGCAATGAGCAACATCGCCGGAAAAAAAGCAAGGAGGAGCAAAGCTGATCCTGCAATGTCCCCTGCTCTCTTTCCGACCAGGGCTATCCGGCTGCGCGATCCGATCTGCCTGCGATGGAGGCTTTTGGCCCGCCGCCGGGTCAGGCTTCTGGCGTGGTGCATGAGATGCCCTTTCCTTTCGTCTCCGATGATGTTTCCGGGCCGTTTTTCAGCCGCAGCAAGCTCCAGCCCGACGCCAGCCCGAGCATGGCGGCAAGAGCGACGCGCAGCGCAGGTCGGCTGTCGACCGGCAAAGCATTTACCGGCTCGGAGATGATCTGAATCTGGGGCCTGCTGGCGGCTTCCTGCACTCTCAGGGCCGATTCCTCCCGCTTGGTCGCCAGCAGGCGGTAGATTTCCTCGGCGGTGCGGGAGCGGACCTCCAGCCACTTCAGACGCTGCACAGCTTCCGGCAAAGCGGCGATCTCGCGGCGCACCAGCTCGATCTCCGCCTCCAGGCGAAGCCGCCTGGCTTCTGCCCCTTCCCGGTCGGCATGGAGGAGAGCGCATCGGATGGCTATTTCCTCGCGGACGGGGTTAGGCGCGGTGGTTTCAGTCAGAGAGGCTTGCGCTTCCTCCGCCGCCAGCCGGGACCGGAGCGATTGGACGCGGGCGTCGAGGGCGACCGACTCGGGATGCGCGTCCGTGCGGCGGGTTCGATAAGAGGCCAGTTGCGCTTCCAGGGTCCCCAGTTCTCCCTTGATCGGAGCCAGAGCGGGATTTTCGGCAACCATCGAGCTGGCGATCCGCATCGGTGGCTCCTGAAGCATCAGCCTTTCCGATACCTGGCACTGGCGAGCCAGACGGTCTTCATCGGCCCGAGCGTCGGCAAGCTGGGTTTCGAGGGCGGAAAGCCTTCCCAAAAGCTGCTGGGTCTTCCCTTCTTCGGAAAGAAGGCCATGTTTTTTCCGGAATTCCGCGGATTCTCGCCCTGCCGCCCGCCACTCGCTTTGAGCCAGAAACAACTGGGACTCGATGAAGCGCAGCGCCTCCCGCGCCCTTTTCTCAGAGGCCGTAATATGCCCGCAGACAACGGCCCGGGCCATCGCCGCGGCCCTGCGCCGGGCCTCCCAGGGGGACCGGGCCTCCGCCTGCACCTGAAGCATCTCGGAGTCAGGCACAATCGACACCTTCACTGCCGAACGCATCGCCTGGGCAGGTTCCTCAGACCACCGGGCCGCCTCGGCCCACACCGCCGCGCTCCCGGCCATCTCTCTGAGAGCCGCCATGTGGGCCTTCGTCTCCAGCCGCCGGTCGTCTTTCTTATCCCACAGGCATACCTCTTCGCTCCGCGCCTGTCGCGCCCACAGGACAACCTCGGTTCGATACCAGTGCCCTTCCCTGTATAATGAAGCGCACGCCACCCCGACCGCTATCAATACTCCGACCGCCATCAGCCCGGCATCCCGGTATCGTCTGCTCATACTGACCTCTAAAGGAAACAATTAACAGATGAAAATTTATGCCAATATAATTCTGAGATCATTATAACTCATTATTTTATTGTTGTCAATAGTTTTGGGATAAATTTCAGACGTTTTTTCTTGGATGAGGGAAAATGATATCAAGAGAATTCCTTGCTTTTATCGGTCTGGAGATTGTCGCGTCGCTTCGCTCCTTACAATGATAGTCAAGTGAAAGCCCTCTGGCTATCAAAGGGGAAGACGCAGTTTTGGGGTTGATGCGGGAGTAGGATTGGGGGTGAACTTCATAGTTTCGTAAGGGCCGACCCGTCGAGCCGCCCTCCCGAGCAAACATTTCCTGCCGAACGCCAGCTACAAGTATTTCTCCAGCAAAAGCACTTCGCGCCGGATTCGGTAACCGAGGGATCGATAAAGATTCAAGGCGTTTTCGTTTTCGGCCAGAACGGACAGGCGCGCTTCGTCAAGGCCGCTCTTTCGCAGATGGGCTAGACTTTGGCTGATGAGGTAGGTGGCGATGCTTTTTTCCTCCAGCCGGGCAGAACGAAGATTTCCTCGGTATAGCCGGTTTTTAGGCCGGTTCTCTCGTTTTCCTGGCTGTCCCAATAGGCCATCACGCTGCCAACCACGTTTTCGCCGTCAAAAGCCGTCAGGCTGGCTCCTCCCGCCCATAACGGGGAGGCGAGGAAGAATCGCAGTTCGGCCAGCGAAGTGGGAGCATGAAGAAAACAGAGGTTTTTCGCGCTCAGGTAGCGCGCTTGTCCCGATTCGGTTTCCAGACGCCAGACGATGGCGCGCAGCCCTTCGGGTGCGGGCAGTTCGAGCAGAGGATCGGACAGGGATCGGCTCATATGGTAGACGCTGGCATAACGGAAAAGCCCCTGGAGAGCGCATAGCCGATGCCGCTCTGTTCGAAAATGCCGTACTCAAAGCAGAGCCTGGTTTTGCCCTCAGGGAGAGTTCGCCGGGTCGTTTCTGCCCTCTCCCGGATTTTGTCCAGGAGGCAGTCTTTCAAAGCGGCGGGATGATCCAAGGAAGGAAACGCCATCGCCTCAATCCAGAAAGTATGCGGGGCCTCGCAAGCGTCGTCCGGAACGGGCTTCGGGAATAGAGGCGCGCAGGCTCTCAGGCGACCTTTCATGTCGAAGGCGCAAAAAACGTTTTGGCCGTTCTCGAAGCCGGGGCCGGTGTAGATTTCTCCGGGCATCACCCTGGCTTCCGGGAAAGAACGGGCATAATCAAGCTGTAAATCGAAGACGGCCTGAACGTCTTCGGGAACGAAATTGCGGATGTGAACATTCATGCGCCTGTGCCTCCTGTGGAGCGGACTTTTCGGCTTGCCTTCGATATATCGAACTGCCATATAGATATATAGTTTACAACGGACAAAACGGCCAACAACTTTCATCAATCGGCAGGAATCGGGGCAAAGCGTGCCGAAGTTATGAATACCCATGGAGCAACAACGCTGTGGACTCTTTGCAAAGGAGGAAACGGAACATGGACGCAATGACCTTCGAAGGGGCAGCGCAGAAGAAGGGAGCGCCCGTAGCCTTTCATACGAAACGGCGAGGTATTTCGAAAAGCTTCTGCTACCCCTGCTCTCCTCGCCAGTTGAAGGCGGCGCTTACCGAGTGGGCCGAACGGGGGAAGCCGGTTTTCGAGCGGCTCGAATTCGAGACGGCTTACGATCAGGCGCTTTCAGGCCGCCTGCCCGGAATTCTGGCCGCTATCGGGGACGCTTATCTCCTGCGAGGCGAACCGGAACTCAAGGAGACCACTCCGGTACTCAACCCCTGGATGCGCCTGCATGCCGTCCGCAACCAGCAGTGGAGCGAGCCTCTGACAGAGGAGTTCCTGACCCAGGCGCTTCCAGGCATGATCAGTTGGCTGGATTCGGTCGCCGCACTCCCCGAAACAGCGCGGACAGGCCGCCATCAGATCGCCGCCGTCCTGGAGGGTAAGCATCTAACGCTGCACACCATCCGGGCCCCTTTCGGCACGACTACAGGGGCCTCTTTTGAGATACATCGGTATTAGCCGAAAAGCAGGAAAGGGTCGCTCGGAAGAGCGGCCCTTTTTGTTTTCAGCCCAGGGTTTCCAGCATGGCGGCGGGTTCTTTTGCCAGACAGGTCAGGATGGGGGTATCGCGCAGGGTGTAGGCGCTGGCCTGGGATTCGCGCAGTTCCATGATCAGATCGAGAAAGTCGGCGGCGCTGTCGCTCTCGAACGCCACCACAAACTCCTGGTCGTCGATGCCGAAGGAATAGGAGGTGTTGAGCTTGACGGTCGGGTAGCGATGGCCTATGCGGATATGCTCGTCCATCATTTCCTGTCGCCGCTCTTTGGGAAGGGCGTACCAGGCCCTTGTTTTGACGAAAGGGTAGACGAACAGGTATCCGGCCTTGCCGGGAACGACCTTCAGGCGCTGCCCTTCCTGGCCTTCATGGACGTGCTTTTCGATATAGATAGAGCGTTTGGTCATGCCCAGGTAGCTGTGGGGGACGGTCAGGTAGCCTCCCATCGGGGTCGTTAAAAGGCGGGTTTGCAGCTCCTGCAAGCCCTCCAGAGAAGGAGCCACTTTCCAGAGCAGGAAATCGCCGTCGCCCCGAATGCCCACTAGGGTGTAGGTGCGCAGGATAAGCCGCCCGGAGAACTCCTCCAGAACCCGGACGCACTCCTTTTTGCCGCGCTCGCGATCCGCTTCAGGCAAGCGCCGCCAGGCAGGGTCTACCTGATAAGCCGTATACTGGACGAACTGCCTCTGGCTCTTGTCTTCCACCAATCACCTCCTGTGCTGAACCGATTCGATTATTCCTGTATATCTTTGAACAGCGGCCCCAGCCGCTCGGCATGCTGAAGCTCGATAGAGGCAAAGGACAGATCGCAGGCCAGCGTCCAGAGCATGATAATGGCCTCTTCCTGGGGCATGTCCAGAACGCGGGCAAAGAAGTCCTTGAGGATCTCCTCATAGGATGTGGCCGTTTCGTTCAGGATAATTCGCTCCCGCATCTCCCGGGTGAAGAGTTCCGCCTGCCTGCTGTCCAGAAACTCGCGCACATTGGCAGGGGTGGCATGCGCCATCCCAGGCCCGAACTCGCGGCGGACCAGATTGCGAAATTCTTTCAGTTTCAGAACCAAGCCCTCCCGTCTCCCTCAACCGCCTCATAAGACAAGCAAGAAGCGGCCTCTCTTTAGTCTACTTCTCAAATGGAAAGGATTTCCGCCAAATCCAGAAAACGCCGGTCGGTATCGAAGGGGGCGGTCCAGGCATATTCCAGATCGTTCACAGTGACATGATGGCCGCTGACGCCGACCATTTTGCCGCTCTGCCCCTGCATCAGCAGATTCACGGCTGCCGACCCCAGCTGAGAAGCCAGCACCCGATCCAGGGAGGCGGGAGAGCCGCCGCGCTGGACGTGGCCCAGCACAGTCACACGGGTCTGATAGCCGGTCCCTTTTTCGATCTCGGCGGCCACCTGCTCTCCTCTGGCGGCCCCTTCCGCCACCACGATGATGCAGGATTTCTTCCCGCGCTGCCCCCCGGCAATGATCTTCTGATTTACTTTCTCTATGCTGTAGGGCAGTTCGGGAATAAGGATCGCCTCCGCCCCGCCCGCCAGCCCGACCTCCAGGGCAATCGCGCCCCTGGCCCTGCCCATCACCTCCACCACGAAGATGCGTTCGTGAGAGTGGGCCGTGTCCCGAATTTTGTCGATAGCGTCCAGGGCCGTATTGACCGCGGTGCTGAACCCGATGGTGCAATCGGTCCCGGCGATATCGTTATCGATAGAGCCGGGGACACCGATTGTCGGCACACTCCATTTTTCGGAAAGGACTTTGGCCCCGCGGTAGGAACCGTCCCCGCCGATCACCACCAGGCCCTCGATGCCGTGTCGCGCCAGGGTGTCGCTGGCTTTTCGCTGCCCGTCCTCGGTCATAAACTCCTGGCTGCGGGCCGTCAGAAGGATCGTTCCCCCGCGGTTGATGATCCCGCTGACCGATTCGACCGGCAAGGGGCGGACATCGCCCTCGATCAAGCCCTGGTAGCCCCGCCGTATCCCGCAGGCTTCGGCTCCGTGATAGATGGCCGTCCGGACGACCGCCCGGATCGCGGCATTCATGCCGGGAGCGTCTCCCCCGCTGGTAAGCACTCCGATTCGTTTGAGCAAAGAGAACCTGTCCTTTGAATGTATGATTTTCAGCCCGAATCCGGGTTTATTTCACGCTTACGCCAGAAACCTCGCCACTTCATCGGCGGTCGGGAGGGCCGGGATAGCGCCCTTGCGGGTGGTTGCGAGAGCGCCGACTGCGTTTGCGTAGCGGCAGGTCGTGTCCAGAGCGGAGGCGTCCAAGTCGTCGAGGTGGCGGTGCGCTTCGCCCCGGAGGAGGCCGGTCAGCAGCCCGGCGACGAAGCCGTCTCCCGCGCCGGTGGTATCGACGGTGTTCACCTCAAATCCTTTGACGGCTCCCGAAGCCTGCTTGTTCCGGTAAAAGCATCCGGCTTCTCCCAGGGTGGCGACGGCAATCTTTGCGCCCATATCCAGAAGCTGCTCCGTTCCCTTTTCCGCATCCTGACTGCCGAAAAGGAATTCCAGCTCGACTTCGCTGACCTTGACGATATCGGCCAGGGGAAGAGAGACCAGGATTTCCTGTCGGGCCTGTTCTTCGGAGGGCCAGAGGGGAAGGCGCAGGTTCGGATCGTAAGAAACGATCAGCCCGGCCTCTTTAGCAACATCAAGAGCCTTCAGGGTGGCGGAACGGCTCGGCTCCGTGATGAGGGTGATGGATCCGAACTGAAAAATTTTGGCCCGGCGGATCGCTTCCGGGTCGACCTCATCCGGGGAGAGGCGCATATCCGCGCTGGGGTTCCTGAAGAAAATGAAATCTCGCTCGCCGCTGCCGGTCAGGGAGACAAAGGACAGGCCGGTCCTTGCTTCCCGGTCGAAGCGCATGGGCGACGTATCCACCCCTGCGCTCCTAAAGGTCCGCTCCAGGTAGTGCCCGAAAGGGTCTTCCCCCACCTTTCCCATAAAGGCAACCGGCACGCCGAGCCGGGCCAACCCGACCGAAACGTTCGCGGGCGCGCCCCCCGCCGCCTTCAGAAATCCCGGAGATTCGATCAAAGACACCCCGGATTCCATCGAAACGAAATCGATCAACGCTTCGCCCAGGCAGAAGACATCGGCCATTTGATTTTTCTCCGTGGGTGGGGCAACCGCCCCCCGGCCCCTCGCCGGGCATCGGCGGGGGGAGCAGATTGTGCGTTTATTTGGTAGATTTCCAGCAGAACGCAGGCAGCCAGCCCCTCTGAGCGAGGGGGCCGGGGGATCTGCTTAACCATCCCCCTACACTTCCGCTACGATCAAGGCGTAGTTGCCGTCGTTGCGTTTGTAGATAACGTTAACCTGCTCGTTTTCGGAGTTGAGAAAGACGTAGAAGTTGTGGTTCAGGAGTTCCATCTGCATGGCGGCTTCCTCGACAGGCATGGGTTTGAGCTGGAACTGCTTGGTGCGGACGATGCGGGGCATCTCGTCCTCTTCGCTCTCATAGATGGCTCCCTCCGGCCATTCGTCCCGCGGCTGGTGCGAACGCTCGATGAGCTTGCCTTTGAACCGCTTGACCTGGCTCTCCAGCTTTTCCACCACCTGATCGATGGAGGCGTACATGTCGCCGGTTTTTTCCTCGCCCCTCAGCACAACGCCGTCACCTTCCAGCGTCACCTCCACGATATGCAGCCCCCGCTGCACGCTCTGGGTCACATGGGCCGCTTTGATATTTTTGAAGTACCGGTCCAGCCGCTGGAGCTTTTTATCCGCATATTCTCTCAGGGCTTCGGTTACCTGAACGTTTTTGCCTTTCACCGTTACTTGCATGGTCGGGATCCCTTTCTATCGGTCGTAAATGGTTACTTTTCTTGTTCCACTATCAGGGCCACGGCGTAACAGGCTATTCCTTCGCCGGAGCCGATGCTGCCCAGGCCCTCATTGGTGGTGGCTTTCAGGCCGATGCGGGAGGGCGGAAGGCCGAGGGCGCGGGCGATGTTGGCCTTCATTTCATCGATGTAGGGGGCGATCCGAGGGCGTTCGGCGATGAGGACGATATCGATATTTCCGACCTGCCAGGATCCGGCGGACAGGGTTTCGCCCACCCTTTCGAGCAGAAGCAGGCTGGAGATGCCTTTATACCGGAGGTCGCTGTCGGGGAAGTAGTGGCCGATATCGCCCAGCCCGGCGGCTCCCAGGAGGGCATCGCAGACCGCATGAAGGAGAACATCGGCATCCGAATGGCCCAGCAACCCTTTTTCATGGGAAATGCCCACCCCGCCCAGCACCAGGTCTCTTCCTGCGACCAGGCGGTGGATATCGTAGCCGATACCGATCCGCATCATGGCCTTACGGCCCCGGCCAGCGGCGCTGGAGGAGCATTTCGGCGATCCACAGGTCTTCGGGCCGCGTCACCTTGATATTGTCCGGCGGCCCCTCCACCACGGCCACCGGACGGTCCATCCGCTCCACCAGGGAAGCGTCATCCGTTCCGACATAACCTTCGGTTCGGGCCTTTTCGAAGGCTTCCAGGAGAATCTCACGGTCGAATACCTGGGGCGTCTGTGCGCGCATGAGCGATTTGCGAGGAAGGGTTTCGGATACGAAGCGCCCTTCGGCGATGCGCTTGACCGTATCGGTTTCCGGAACGGCGGCAATAGCAGCCCCCCAGTCCTCGGCGGCCTCCAGGACGGCCTCGATGAGTCCCGGAGTGACCAGGGGACGCGCTCCGTCGTGGATCACCACCCATTGAACCGTTTGCGGCATGGCCTTCAGCCCGGCCCACACCGATTCCTGCCGTTCCGCCCCGCCGTCGATGATGGCCGTCACCTTCTGGCAATGGTGGCGGGACACCAGGGCCTCCACAGCGTCCCGGTCGTGCGGGTTGACGACCAGAACGATGCTGTCCACCGATTCGCACTCATCGAAGGCGCGCAGGGTATGGCAGATGACGGGCTGGCCGCAAAGCGGGGCAAGGATCTTGCTGTCGGTGTTACCGAATCTTTTTCCTTGCCCGGCTGCTGGAATAAGTGCGGATGTTCCGGTCAATGATATCGTCTTCCTCTTCCTGATAGGCTTTGATATTGGCAAAAATCATTTTCCCGGCGACCGTTTGCAGAACACTGGTCACCACCACATCGATGGTTTCCCCGATGTGGCGCTTGGCGCTCTCGACCACCACCATCGTGCCGTCCTCCAGGTAGGCGATGCCCTGGTTCATCTCTTTGCCTTCCTTGAGGATAGAAACCGCCATCTCCTCGCCTGGCAGGACGACGGGTTTGAGGGCGTTCGCCAGTTCGTTCACATTCAGCACAGGAACTCCCTGAAGCTCGGCCACCTTGTTCAAATTGTAATCATTGGTGATGATCACCCCGTCCAGATCCTTTGCCATGAAGACCAGGCGGGCATCGACCTCCTGGGGATCGTCCGGGTTGACCTTCGGGGAGGGGCGGATTTCGAGTTTCAGCTCTTTCTGCATCTGGTTCAGGATATCGAGGCCCCGCCGCCCGCGGTTGCGCTTCAGGCTGTCGCTGGAGTCGGCGATGTGCTGGAGTTCCTCCAGCACGAAGCCCGGGACATAGATCGGCCCTTCGACAAATCCCGTCTGGCAGACATCGGCGATCCGGCCATCGATGATCACATTGGTGTCCAGAAGCTTGCATTTCTGGAGATGCACTTCTTCCCTGTTCGGAGCCCCGCTCCAGGAGTTGAAAAAGAGGTCATCCTTCATGCTCAGGATCGTGTTGACGCTGATATAAATGAGCGCCACCCCGACCGCGAAGATCAGCACCGGCCCCAGTGTTATGTTGGAAAGGAACAGATAGACCAGCGCCGTCAGCACCAGGCCGATGATGACCCCGATGATCAGAGCCAGCTTGTCCGCCGTGGGCAGTTGCTCCAGGCCCATTCCCATGCGCGTGATGAAGCGCACCATATGCCCGGATATCATCCAGAACAGCAGGCCCGTCAGCGCGCTCCAGGCCAGCAAAACACCGATCAGCAGCACCTTGTTTTCGGTTCCGATAGCCTGCTTCACGGACGGGTAGTCGATATACCATTCTCCCAACTGCTTGCCGACGATAGCCCCGACAATGGTGAAGGTAAAAACGAAAAGCAATTTAAGTGTTTTCAGCATCCTTAATCCTGGCCCCCTTTATCGGTCAACCTCTCCCAGCACAATGTCGATGCTTCCCAGGATCGCTACAACGTCGGCCACTTTCCATCCTTTGATCATGTGAGCGATCACGCCGAGATTCACGAAAGAAGGCCCGCGCCATTTGAGCCGGTAAGGGCTGGAGGACCCGTCGCTGATGATATAGCAGCCCAGATCGCCGCGGGAGGATTCCACACGGGCATAGGCTTCACCGGCAGCCGGACGAATGGTCTTGGGCACTTTCGTCATGATCTCTCCGTCGGGTATCATGTCCAGGGCTTGCTCTACAATCTTGAGGCTCTCACGCACCTCGTCCACGCGAACCCGATACCGGGCGAAGCAGTCACCTTCGGGACAAGTGACGACTTTGAAATCGAAACGGTCATAAACCGAGTAGGAATCGTCTTTCCTGACATCCATAGGCACGCCCGAAGCGCGCAACGGCGGGCCGCTCACTCCATAACTGACGGCTTCCTCCGGGGCAAGCACTCCAACCTGCTGGGTGCGGGCCAGAAAAATCTTGTTGAAAGTCAGCAGTTCATCGTTTTCGTCGAGGGTGCGGGGCAGTTCCTTGACGAACTGCCGGGTCGTCTCGACAAATCCGGGGGGCAGGTCGGCGCTCAGGCCGCCGATCCTGAAGTAGCTATAGGTCAGCCTGGCCCCGCAGAGCATCTCGAAGAGATCGAGTATTTTTTCCCGCTCGCGGAAGCAGTAGAGAAAGGGGGTGCTGGCCCCCACATCCAGCCCGAAGGTTCCGATAAAGAGCAAGTGGCTGGCGATACGGTTCAGCTCGCAGCAGACCACCCGGATGAACTCGGCCCGCTCGGTGGGAACCAGACCGAGAAGTTTTTCCACCGCCTGCACGTAGACCATGTTGTTCATCATGGCGGTGATGTAATCCAGCCGGTCGGTCAGGGTGATGAATTGAACATAGTTCCTCAGTTCCGCCAGCTTTTCCGTTCCGCGGTGCAGATAGCCGATATCGGGAACGGCCTCCACCACCACCTCCCCGTCCAGCGTCAGCATCAGCCGGAGGACGCCGTGGGTACTCGGGTGCTGCGGCCCCATGTTAAGCTGAATCTCTTCGCTCTTGAGATGCATCTCTCCTTCTTTCCTTTCGGGCAACAGGCCGCTTCGAGGGTGCGCGAAACAGCCGGCGCTCCCGCTGAGGCAGCGGAGGGCAGCCACAAGCCCGATTCCACTACAGCCCGTGCCAGTCCAGTTCCACGTAGTCCTTTCGCAGCGGGTAACCCTCCCAGTCTTCCGGAAGGAGGATACGGCGCAGGTCGGGATGGCCTTCGAAGACCACGCCGAACAGATCGTAGATTTCCCGCTCCTGCCAGTCAGCGGCCTTCCAGACAGAAACACAGGAAGGCATCTTCGGGTCGTCCCGCGAAACGTTTACCTTCAGGGTCACGTAGTTCCGGTGATCGATGGAATAGAGATGGTAGACCGCCTGCAAACGGTCTTTCCAGTCCACCCCGGAGAGACACATTAAATAATTAAACCGGAAAGCGGGATTCTCCTTCAAGGCAGCGCAAATCTCCGCAATCCGCTCCGGTTTGACCTGGAGGGTCAGCACCTCGCGGATGCTGGCCGCTTCTTCGATTTCATCCGGAAACTGCTGGCGGAGCGCCGCTTCGATTTGTTCCGAGTCGTTGGTTCGCATCGCTACCCCCCACAGAAAAGAAAAGCCGTCCTCCTGTACAGTTTCCTGCGCTGGAGTACGGCTGCCTCGCTCTCCCGGTCTCAGTTCCCGACAGGGTTTGCCAGGCTTTGCTGCCGTATTTTCTCCTGGAGCTTCAGCACCCCGTAGAGGAGGGCCTCCGGCCTGGGCGGGCAGCCCGGCACATAGACATCCACCGGAACCACCCGGTCCACCCCTTTGAGAACGGAATAGGATTCGTAGTAAGGGCCGCCTGCGGTGGCGCAGGCCCCCATCGCGATCACGTACCGCGGCTCTGCCATCTGCTCGTAAAGGGTGCGGATACGCGGGGCCATCTTTTTGGTCACCGTTCCGGCCACGATCATCAAATCGGACTGCCGGGGCGTGCCCCGGAAGATCATGCCGAAACGGTCGAAGTCGTAGCGGGCCGCGCCCGTCGCCATCATCTCGATGGCGCAGCAGGCCAGCCCGAAGAGCATATACCACAGAGACGATTTCCTCGCCCAGTTGAAGACTGTATCCAATGTGGTGATAAAAACCCCCGGCATTTCCTCTTTCACGCCGACCGCGGGTTCGCTCAATCCCATCGCAGCACTCCTTTTCTCCAGGCGTATAGCCAGCCGACCACCAGAATAATCAGGAAGATGAGCATCTCAACGAAGGCAAAAAGGCCCAGACCCATCTGTTTCAAATGGATGAGGTTGAAGGCCCAGGGCACGATAAAAACGGTTTCGATATCGAAAATGACGAACATCAAAGCGAAAATGTAATACCCCACCCGGAACTGCTTCCAGGCCTGTCCTATCGGCTCTTCACCGCACTCATAGGTGGCGGTATTCGTCTTGATCCGGTTTCGGCGCACTATATGGGACACCCATGCCGCCAGCACGAGCGTCACCACCGCAAAACCGATCCCGACAATGGCGAAAATCGCCACCCAGACATAATCTTGAAGGACGCCGTACTGCATATATGCCTCCTGGGGGCTTGAAATAACGCAACCGCCCCCTTAAGAGCCGACCGCCCTCCAGCCCCCCTGCCGAAGCCCGGCGGGGGAGTAGACTGTGGGTACTTTGCTCAATCTCCCAAGAGCCCGCACCGTCCCCCTCTTAGCAAGAGGGCTGGGGGGTGCTTTCTCCTATATCAACCCCCGGGCGATCTTGACCAACTTACCGCCCGACGCTGTCCCCGCCCGCCACGCTGAGCCGGTTGAGGGCACGGGAGAGGGAGGCGCGGGCGCGGTCGAGGTCAACATCGGATTCGTGGGAAGAGAGGCGCTGCCGGGCGCGGGCGCGGGCGGCCTCGGCGCGGGCGACATCGATTTCGACGGCTCTCTCCGCACTGTCGGCCAGGATGATGGCCTTGTTGTTGGCAACCTCCATAAAGCCGCTGTCGATGGCGAGGAACTCCACCTTGCCCCCGGGGTGGGTTATTTTCACCTGCCCCACCGCCAGTTCCGCGACCATCGGAGCGTGACGGGCCATAACACCCAGATAGCCCTCCACGCCCGGAACCATCACGGCCTCGATCTCCTCGCCGAAGACGCGGCGCTCCGGGGTCACGATTTCGAGCATAAAGGTTCCGGCCATGTCAGGCGCTCCCCATCTTCTTCCCTTGCTCTACCGCCTCGTCAATAGTTCCGACCATATAGAACGCCTGCATCGGCAGGTCGTCATGGTTGCCCTCCACGATCTCCTTGAAGCCCTGGATGGTGTCCTGGAGCCGCACATAGCGTCCCGGAACCCCTGTCATGGCCTCCACCACGAAGTTAGGCTGGGAAAGGAACCGCTGAATCTTGCGTGCCCGCTGCACCACCAGCTTGTCCTCATCGGAGAGTTCGTCGATGCCGAGAATGGCGATGATGTCGCGCAGGTCTTTGTATTTCTGGAGGATCTGCTGCACGTTCCGGGCCACATTGTAATGCTCCTCGCCCACGATGCGCGGGTCGAGGATGCGGGAGGTGGATACCAGAGGATCGACCGCCGGGTAGATGCCCTGCTCCGCGATGCTCCGTTCCAGGTAGGTGGTGGCATCCAGGTGGCTGAAGGTCGTGGCCGGGGCCGGGTCCGTCGGGTCGTCCGCAGGCACGTAGATCGCCTGGATGGAGGTGATGGAGCCGCGCCGGGTGGAGGTGATGCGCTCCTGGAGAGCACCCATCTCG
Source organism: Armatimonadota bacterium (assembly GCA_020846535.1). Lineage (GTDB taxonomy): Bacteria > Armatimonadota > JADLDR01 > JADLDR01 > JADLDR01 > JADLDR01. The sequence continues at coordinate 42,672 of JADLDR010000009.1, forward strand.
GTTCCCAGGGTCGGCTGGTAACCTACCGCCGAGGGCATCCGGCCCAGGAGGGCAGACACTTCCGAACCGGCCTGCACGAACCGGAAGATGTTATCCACGAAGAGGAGTACATCCTGTCCCTCTTCCTCCCGGAAGTATTCGGCCATCGTGACCCCGGTAAGGCCGACACGAAGGCGCGCTCCGGGCGGCTCGTTCATCTGGCCGAAGACCATGGTCGTTTTTTCGATGACGCCCGATTCCTGCATTTCCAGCCAGAGGTCGTTCCCCTCGCGGGTACGTTCCCCCACCCCGGCGAAAACCGAAAAGCCTCCGTGTTCGGTGGCGATGTTGCGGATCAGCTCCTGGATCAGAACCGTCTTGCCCACACCGGCCCCTCCGAAGAGGCCGATCTTTCCCCCCTTCGCATAGGGGCAGAGGAGGTCTACCACCTTGAGGCCCGTCTCGAAAATCTCGGTGGAGGTGCTTTGATCCTCGAAGGAGGGGGCGGGGCGGTGGATCGGGTAATGCATCTCCACTTCCACCGGCCCTTTCTGGTCGATAGGCTCTCCCAGAAGGTTGAATATCCGTCCCAGGGTGTTGCGGCCCACCGGCACGGTGATGGGAGCACCGGTGTCCTGGGCGGGCATGCCGCGCACCACGCCGTCGGTGGAGGACATGGCAATGCAGCGCACGATGTCGTTGCCGAGATGCTGCGCCGCCTCTACGGTCAATTCGATATCGTTTTTATCGTCCTGTATCTTGATGGCATTGAGGATCTCCGGCAGCTCGTCCGGCTTGTATTGGACGTCAACCACCGGGCCGATCACGGAAACAACCTGTCCCACGCCAGCCATAAAAGGGGTTACTCCTTTCCCTGGAGGGCATTTGCGCCTCCAACGATCTCCGAAATCTCCTTGGTGATGGCCGCCTGACGCGCCCGGTTCATGGAAAGCGTCAGGGTTCCGATCATCTCGGCGGCATTGTCGGTAGCCGAACTCATGGAGGTCATTCTGGCTCCATGCTCGCTGGCTATCGCTTCGGTCATCGCCCGGTAAATCTGCGTATTGATATACCGCGGCAGGAGCCGCCCGAAAAGGGCCTCCGCCTTCGGTTCATAGATATATTCCTCGATCTGAAAAACCTCGCCCTCGGCCGGCTTCGGCGGGACGATGGGCAGAAGCTGCACGGCCACGGGCCGCTGCACGATGGTGCTGACGAACTGCGAATAGACCAGGTAAAGCTCGTCCACCTGCCCGCTCGTGAAAAGTTCCTGCACCACCGACCCGATGCGCTGCACCTCCGCGAAATTCGCTTCAGTGGCAGGCAGCGGGTAGCTTTCCACGATATCGAGACCCTGTCTCCGGAAGAACTGAAGCCCCTTGCGCCCGACGATCACCAGCTTCACCGATTCCTTCGGCCAGGGGCGGATCACTTCCGAGGTTTTGCGGATCAGGTTGGTGTTGTAGCTGCCGCATAGCCCCCGGTCCGCGCTCATCAGCAGGACGCCGATATTGTGCGGCTCGCGCACTTCGAGGAGTGGATGGGCGATATCGGCGGCGCTGGCGCTCAGCCCTTCCAGCACCTGCATCATCTTGTCCGCATAGGGCCGGGCCGCCATCGCCCGGTCCTGCGCTCGCTTCAGCCGGGCCGCCGCCACCATTTTCATCGCATTGGTGATCTGCTGTATGTTTTTAACGACTCTGATCCGTCGCCGGATCTCACGGATTCCAGCCATGGGATAAGTGTCCTCTCGGAAGGGACAATGCCCCTACTTATAAGTTTAGTCGATTCGCCCCGGTTTTGGCAACCAGATTGTTGGCTCTCAACAGGGCGTCGATGGAGGCCCCGCAGTCGGCCCACCAGCCTTCCAGGATGTTGAAGGTCACCTCGCCGCGCTCGATGTAAGCGTTATTGACATCGGTGATCTCCAGTTCCCCGCGACCGGAGGGCTTGAGGGTTTTGGCGATCTCGAAAACGCGGGCGTCGTACATATAGATGCCCAGCACGGCAAACCGGGATTTCGGGGCTTTCGGTTTCTCCTCGATACGGAGGATATGTTCTCCTTCGATCTCCGGCACGCCGTAGTTCTCCGGGTCGTCCACCTCTTTTAGCAGAATCTTCGCCCCGCATTCCTGGGCCTCGAACTCCCGCGCCGCCTGGCAGATATTGCCTTCGATCACATTATCGCCCAAAAAGACGACCACCTTCTCTCCGTCCACGAAATGCTCGGCCAGGGAGAGGGCTTCGGCGATGCCTCCGGCCCGCTCCTGGTAGGTATAATTGAGATGCTTCAGGCCGAACTCGCGCCCGTTCCCCAGGAGCCTCAAAAAATCACCTGCGTTATTCCCGCCGGTGACGATGAGAATATCTTCCACGCCCGCATTGACAAGCGCCTCGACAGGATAGAAGACCATCGGCTTGTCGTAGACCGGCAGCAGGTGCTTGTTAGTGATGCGGGTCAGGGGGTGGAGCCGGGTGGCATGCCCCCCTGCCAGGATCACACCTTTCATGAATCACGCCCCCGTTCCCTGGACGAATTGCGCCTTGTATTCCCTGACGCCCCGGATCAGATTTTCCTCGGTCTCTTTGCTCAGATCGCCCGTTCTCTTGATAGTCAGCCCGACATCCGGGTACTTGTCGGCCATGAACGTATGAAACCCCGCCTCGAAGGGTTTGACCGCCTCCAGGGGCAGGTCGTCCAGGTGGCCGTTGACGGCCACATAAATGATCATGACCTGCTGCTCGACCGGCATCGGCTCGTACTGCACCTGCTTGAGTACCTCGACGGTGCGCTGCCCCCGGGCAAGCTGGGCCTGGGTCGCGCGGTCGAGGTCGGAGGCGAACTGGGCGAACGCCTGGAGGTCACGGAACTGGGCCAGGTCGATCCTCAGACGCCCGGCAACCGCTTTCATCGCCCTGATCTGCGCCTTGCCGCCGACGCGGGAGACCGAGAGGCCGACGTTGATGGCCGGGCGGACGCCGGAGTAGAAAAGGTCGCTCTCCAGGTAGATCTGCCCGTCCGTGATAGAGATCACATTCGTCGGGATGTAGGCGGAGATGTCTCCGGCCTGGGTTTCGATAATAGGCAGGGCCGTAATCGACCCGCTGCCGAGGGCGTCCGACAGCTTGGCCGCCCGCTCCAGAAGGCGGGAGTGCAGGTAGAAGATATCGCCGGGGTACGCCTCGCGTCCGGGCGGGCGGCGCAGGAGGAGCGAGACCTGGCGATACGCCTGCGCGTGCTTGGAGAGGTCATCGTAAACGATCAGCACATGCTTGCCCTGGTCGCGCAGGTATTCGCCCATGGCGCACCCGGCGTAAGGGGCCGTATACTGGAGGGGCGCAGGCTCCGAGGCCGTCGCGCTGACGACTGTGGTGTATTTCATCGCCCCGAAGTCTTCGAAGGTTTTGACCACCTGGCGAATCGTGGAAAGCTTCTGCCCGACGCCGACATAGATGCAGAACACATCGGTATCTTTCTGGTTCAGGATAGCGTCCACGGCCAGGGCGGTCTTGCCGGTCTGGCGGTCGCCGATGATCAGCTCGCGCTGGCCGCGCCCGATGGGGGTCATGGAGTCGATGGCCTTGAGGCCGGTCTGAAGCGGCTGGCTCACGGGCTGCCTGAAAACGACGCCCGGGGCATCCTCTTCGAGCCTGCGGTAGTCGCTGGCTACGATAGGCCCCTTGCCGTCGATGGGCTGGCCCACTGCGTTCACCACGCGCCCGATCACAGCGTCTCCGACCGGCACCTGGGCGATCCGGCCCGTCCGCTTGACTTCATCGCCTTCCTTGATATCGGTGTCCTCACCCAGGATGACGCATCCCACATTGTCTTCTTCCAGGTTCAGCGCGATGCCCAGCACCCCGTTCCCGAATTCCACCAGTTCGGAGGACATCACATCGCGCAGGCCGTAGATGCGGGCGATCCCGTCCCCCACCTGAAGAACGGTTCCCACCCCGACCTCGGCTATCTCTTTACGGTAACCGGCAAGCTCCTGTTCCAGAACCGCCGTCACTTCTTCCGGTCTGATTGCCATATTACCCCTCTATTGTCTAGCAAGTCGTTGTCCGTGCAGCCGCTCGGAGAGGGCGGCCAGCGCCCCTTGAATGCTGCCGTCCATCACCGTATCCCCCATCCTCACCCTCACCCCGCCGATGATGGCTGGGTCGATCCGCGCCTCCATGCGAACCGCTTTGCCAGTCACCTCTTGCAGCTTCGCCTGAAGCCGGGCCGCCTGATCATGAGTCATCGGGACGGCGGTCGTGACATGGGCCACGGCGATGCCGAGAGCCTCGTTGGAAAGAGCCTCGAATTCGGGCCATATCTGAGGCAGCGTTTCCTCTCGCCGCTTATCGATCAAAAGCGAAAGGAAGCGGAGGGTCAAATCCTGCACCTTGCCCTCGAACAGCACTTCCGAGGCGGATTTCTTGCGAGCCGGCGGCACCATCGGCTGGCGGTAGAAAGCCCTCAGTTCGGGCATCGAGCCCAGGGTGGCGGAGATCAGCCTCAGGTCGGCCTCCACCTGCGTCACATTGCCCTCTTTGACCGCCTCCTGAAACAGCGCCGCCGCGTACCGTTTGGCAACCCGGTCTCCGATCACGATGACGCCCCCACCTTCGAGATGAAATCATCGATCAGGCGGCGGTGTTCCGCCTCATCGAGATTCTTCTCCAGCACCTTCCCGGCAGCGGAGACCGCCAGGGAAGCAACCTCCTCACGCAACTCGACCATCGCCTTTTCCTTTTCACGCTGGATTTCCGTCTGGCCGCGCTCGATGATCTCTTTGGCCTGATTGTGCGAATCGGCGATAATCTCGTCCTTGATGGCCTGCGCCTCCTTGATGGCCGCCTGGATGCGGGCGCGTGCTTCACTTTCGACGCCCTCTATCCGCGCTTCGTATTCGTGCCGGATGCGCTCCATATCGGCCCGCTGCTCTTCCGCCTTGCTCAGATTGTTCCGGATCTCATCGGCGCGGGCATCCAACATCATCCCCACCGGCTTGAACAGAAACTTCTTCAACAGCAGAAACAGCACGATAAAGCCGACAATCTGAATCAATATCCCCCGCGGCTCGATCCCCAGGGTGTGAAATAGCGATTGAAAATCCATAAAAGACTCCTCGGGAAGTGAGGATATTAGGGTTAGGGCGTAGGGTCTAGGGGTATGCTTAGCCCGGATTATTCACGAACGCGAATTTGATCTCGATTCCCATAACGGAGTGCGCGCCTTTTGATCTCATCATGAATAATCCGGGTGAGGGGAGAGAAGCGTCTCTGCATATGAAACACACTAGACCCTATTCCCCTAACACCCTAACCCCTAACCCCTATACCCTATCGGGGCGCGTTCTGGAGGGCCTGAAGCACCTCGGCTCCTGCGGGCAGTTTGCCTTGCAGGAGGAAGAACATCAACAGGGCGTAGATGACGAGGGACTCGATGAGGGCCAGACCGATGATCATGGCCGTCTGAATGCGCCCTGCCGCCTCCGGCTGGCGCGCAATACCTTCGAGAGCCGCGCTTGCGGTGCGCCCCTGCGCGTAAGCCGCCGACAGAACCGCCAGCGGCAGACCGAACCCGACTGCCAACGCCAATGCAGCTAAATAAGCCATCGAAACTATCCTCCTTCGTGATGTGGGGTATTCCGCGTCTCGCGAAATCCTGTGGTGAAATCGAGATGATCAACCCGTTCAGGCCGTCGATCAGTGAGAATGCGCCTCCTGAGGATGCGCCCCATGTTCTTCGTGGTCGTCATGAGTGACGCCGACGGCAATGTAGATGCTGACGAGCATCGAGAAGACAAGGGCCTGGACGAAAGCCGTGAATATCCCGAAGAGCATCATAGGGAGCTGGAACGGGATGGGAATAAACTTCGGGAGGGTCAGGGCCGCCAGCAGGGTCAACTGTGCGATGACCATATCTTCCCCGAAGATATTGCCGAAAAGACGGATGGAAAGCGACAGGGGGCGGGCTAGTTCCCCTACCACATGCAGGGGGAACATGAGCGGGCCCAGCCACCAGGGGTCTCCGATAAAGTGCTTGAAGTATCCCTTAACCCCGCTGGCCTGTATGGAATAGACCTGCACCATGACGAAAGCCACCAAGGCCAGACCGATGGTGATAGTCGGGTTGGCGGTAGGAGACTTGAAGGGCGGAGGTAACAGGCCCAGCACATTCATGCAGAAAATATAGAGAAAGAAGGTGGCGACCAGCGGGGCGTATTTTTCGCCTCCCGGGCCAATGATGCCGCGCACAAAGGCAAAGAGCGATTCTACGATGAACTCCATGGCGTTCTGCAAGCCGCGGGGAACGCGCTCCATCCGCCGGGTGGCCCGCCACGCCAGGAAGGTCAGCAGCAGCGCGACCAGCAGGGACATGACGACATAGACCCAGGGGCTTCCTTCGATAACGCTGGCCCCGGCTGCCCCGTGCCCGGCGGCGGCTCCATGCTCTACAGTTCCATGATCCAAATTATCACCTCACCTGGAAGGTTTTTCCGCCAGAAGCCCCCCGGTCACCTTCAGGAAAATGACCAGATGCACCCCGGCGAACCCCGCCCCGAAAGCCAGAAGGTCCACCAGGTTCCAGCGGACAACGGCCCACAGAACGAGGCCGATGAATGTGAATTTCGAAATCGCCAAGCCGCCCAGAAGGGCGGCAGGTTTGCGGGCTTCCGGGGAGAAAGATTTCCTGACCATCCACTCCAGGGTTTTGATCATCCCCAGGCTCAGCGCCGTACCCGCCGTCATGCTCCAGGCGATGCGCCACGCGCCGTAGGCGGCGCAGTAGAGCAGGGCCAGCCCCCACAGCAACAGAGACGTCCGGACAACCCGCCCGATGAATCCTTCGTCGATATTGATCGCTAATCGTCCTTCGAAATCTTGCTGACGAGCCGGAAAAGGTTTACGAACCCGGCCCCGATGCCGATAAAGGTAAAAACGATCATCAGCCAGGGGTCGGTGCGGAACTTGCCGTCCAGCCAAGCGCCGATGAAGTAGCCGACCACTATCGGAGCCACCAGTTCGGCCCCCACCCCGAAGGCCAGCCCGGAATTGCGGATCCACTTGTAATCTTTCGGCGACTTCGGCTGCATGGATCAATTCCCGGCCCTGCGGGCTACCCCTCCACGAACCGCCGGTGCAGCGCCCGGACCGCCTGCTCGGCATCGCTGTCATGCACCAGGCAGGAGATGGACAGGTCTGAATCGGCGGTCTGGAGGATATCCACCTCCGCCCCGTAGAGGGTTTCCACCACATCGGCCATCACCCCGGGCACATCCAGGTTTTCGGCGATGACAGAGATGACGGCACAGTTTTCGGCCACCTCGGTCGGAACGGGGATCGCCTCGAAGGCCCCGCCAACCCGTTCCAGCATCTCGCGCTGCAAGCGGAAGGTGGTCGTTTCTCCGAAATCGAAGACATAGAGCCGCCCCTTTTCCCCTGCGGACGGCACGGGCAGCACCAGGCCGTTCAAAGTATCGCGCACTTTTCGCAAATGGTCGCGGGTGATCACGAAGCTGATGGTGTCCGGGCTGACGCTGACCAGGTAAACATTGATGCCCAGTTTCGCCATCAGCTTGTAGATTTCCAGCTCGATGCGCGGTTTGTCCTCCGTTTTGGCAATGGTAAGGGTGATATAGGCGACTTTGCTCAGGTGAGTGATGCCGGTGACGCTCAACCCTTTGCCGGAGGACGCCGCTTCCCGCGTGGTAATGAGCGTTCCCGGCAAGTCCTGCGTGGTCGATTTCACCCAGAGCGGAATCTTGTGGTTCATCGCGATCTCAGCGGCCCGGGGGTGAAGCACTTTCGCGCCCTGATGGGCCATCTCCGCGATTTCCTCGTAGGTGATAGTCGGCAGGCTTCGCGCTCCGGGAACCGCTTTCGGGTCGGCGGTCAGGACGCCGTTCACATCCGTATAGATTTCCACCGAATCGGCCCTCAGGGCCGCGCCGAGGGCGGAGCCGGTGGTGTCGCTGCCGCCGCGTCCCAGGGTGGTGATATCGCCGTGCGAGTGCTTGTCTTCCGGCATCGACACTCCCTGAAAGCCGCAGACAACCGCTATCTTCCCCTGCTCCAGCACCTGCACCACGCGCTGGGGATCGATGCTGAGGATGAGAGCATTGCCGAAGTCGGCATCGGTCATGATGCCGGCCTGGCCGCCGGTGAGAGCGACCGCCGGATAGCCCAGGGTCTTGAGGGTGTGGGCCATGAGAACGGTAGAGATGATCTCTCCGCAGGCCATCATCAGATCCATCTCGCGGGTGTCGGGCCGGGTGTTGGGATCGACATCGAGAAGCATACGGATCAGGGTATCGGTGGCATAGGGAGCGCCCCCACGCCCTATCGCGGAAACCACCACGACCGGGGCGACTCCGCCCTCTTTGGCCTGGATCACTTTCCGGCAGGCCATCAAACGGTGTTCGTGGGTATCGACCGAGGTGCCCCCGAATTTCTGGACGACGATTTTCATTCCCCGGTCTCCTCTTCCACCCCAAAGCGTTCTTTCAATGCTTTAATCGCTGGATCGCAACCTTCTTCACTGACCAGGCACATCACGGAATTATAGGAATCCCCGGTCTGCACAATCGGAACATTCACGTCCATGAGAGATTCCACGATATTCGCCATGACCCCGGAGAGGGCGCGCATGTTGGGCGCATAGATATTGACCAGAGCCATCGACTCGATAATCCGGAAGGCGAAATCCTTTTCCCGGAGAACGGCAGACGCCTGCGGGCTGTCCTGGCGATGGATGATGAAACTGAGGGCCTGCTTATGGAGCTTGAAGAGGGAAATGCTGATGCCCGCCTGCGCCAGCGCCCGGAAGATTTTCAGTTGATGCCGATGACGGACGAAATGTTCCGCAAGAGGAAACTCGATGATGACATGGGCCAGTTCCCGCTGGCAGGAGACGCTGCTGACCCCGCGCTCCTTCTCGAACCCGACCCTCTGAGAGCCTTCCCGCCGGTGTCGCACCACCGACCTTGACCGTTCAATGGTCACCGACCTACCCCCTTAGCAAAAGTAACCTTTTTCACAAACGGGATATACATTCAGCTTCTTAGTATAACACAACTTAGGGCCGAAGTCAACGAACACATAAGCGGAAAAGAGTTCAGAGATGGGGGAGAGGAAAATGTTGAGGGATTAGGGCGTCGAAGCCGAGGGGGTCTGGGTGATGAGCAGTTGCCGGCAGGCTTCCAGCCTGTCCTGCCCTTGCGCGGCCCAGGTCGCAAACAGGCTCTGCAAGGGCATGCGCGTCCGGGAACCCGCCGCCGAGCGCGTGCCCCCGCTGACTTTGCGCCCGATCACCGCCGGACGCACGACCTGGACTTGCCCCGGTGTGGTGGACACCGGTATCATAGGGTTTGGAGGTGTCCATGCCGAAATCCCATCCGCCCTATCCACAGTCACCCAACGACGAGGCGGCCCGCCTCGTACTCTTGGGCGAGAGCCGCTTAGCCCGGGTCGCCCGCACTCGGGGGGGCAGCAGCCATGCTCTGGCCGACGGGAAGAAAGCCTCTCGCAAGACCCATGAGACCGAACTCAAAGACCCCCACAACCCGGATTCGCTGGAGGCCGAACGGGCCCGGCTCCGGAAAAAGAATCGTCGTCTGCGTCTGGAGAGGGGTCTCCTCAAAAAAACAGTCAGTATCTTCTCGAAGGAACCCAGGGAGGATTCCGATTTATGAAGGAGCCCCTCGACCCGTTTCCCTTGATGCGGATGTGTCAGGCCCTGAAACTCTCGCGCAGTGGCGACTCCGCCTGGGGCCAGCGCGGGGATAGTCGCCATACTCAACAGGATCAATCGCTGAGCGAGCAAATCCGCCAGATTCATGAGAGCAGCCGCGGGATCTACGGGGCACCGCGGATTCACGCCACCTTGAAAGGGCAAGGGGCCCGCACCGCCCGCAAGCGGGTGGCCCGCCTGATGCGCCCGCAAGGGATCTGGGGCCGTCACAAGCGCCGTTTCCAGCGCACCACCCCGTCTCAGCATGCCTTCCCGGTGGCCTAAAACCTGTTGGATCGGCCGTTCACGGTGGCACAGCCCGATCAGGTCTGGTTGTGTGATATCACCTCTATCCCGGCCCAGGAAAGCTGGTTGTCTCTGGTTGCCGGTCATGGATCTGTGTTCGCGTCAGCTCATTGGCTGGGCCATAGACGACACCCTGGCACACACTCTGGTGTTCGATGCCCTTCAGATGGCCCTGAAGACCCGGCACCCGTCGGCAGATCTCAGGCATCACAGCGACCGAGGAGAGCAGTATGCCTATGCCGATTACCAGCGGGTGCTGGCGACCTATGGTATCCAGGTTAGCAGGAGCCGGGCCGGGAATGGTTGGGATAATGCGCCGATGGAACGTTTCATGGCGACCCTCAAAACCGAGTGGGTCCATCACCGGCATGACGCCACCCGCGCCCAGGCCCGGCAGGATCTGTTCAAGTATATGGAAACCTTTGACAACCGGCAGCGGCTGCTTAGATAGTGCGTCAGGCTATGTCACCGGTCCAGTTTGAAGCCCAGCTTTCCCGGCCATGACGGGGGGATTTGTGTCTATAAAATCGGGGCAAGTCCACGATTGTTTTGCTCCATTTTTCGAGACA
>JADLDR010000010.1 GCA_020846535.1 Armatimonadota bacterium
AGGGGCGAACGATTTGTTCGCCCTGAAAACGGCCCTACCGGCAGGGCGGGCGATCACAAGGATCGCCCCTACAGGTCAGACCGGATCCGCCAAAAACTGCCCCTTTACTCCAACGGGCTGCTTAGCGCGAAAGGAGAAAGGATGTCTGACGGCGAATGAAACATCGCGAGAGAACCCAGCATCTCCGCACGAAAGGAACTCGACGATGGAAGCCCCGGTGACGATGGCGCGCGCCGAGATCCAAGGGGTGTATGATCAAGGAGCCGAGGTCATGATCGGGTGGGTCGAACGCTTGCTGGCCGAGATCGGGACGCTGGCGCAGCGCGTGACGGAGTTGGAGGCGCGCCTGGCGCAAGACAGTCACAACAGCAGCAAACCGCCGTCGAGTGATGGGTGGGGTGGGAACCCGAAGCCCAAGCTGAAGAGTCAGCGGCGGAAGAGTGGGAAGTCACCGGGGGTGCAGCCGGGACATCCGGGGAAAACGTTGGAATTGGTCGCGGAGCCGGATGTGGTGGTGGATCACAGGGGGGCGGTGTATCCGTGCGGGGTGAGACTGAAAGGGTGGCGGGGGAGATCGTGTACCGGCGGCAGGTATGGGAGTTGCTGCCAGTGCGGTTGGAGGAGGCCGAACATCAGGTGGAAGGGGCGCGATGTCCGGGATGTGGGCGTTGGGCACGGGGGTATTTCCCGAAGGGGTCGCGGAGCCAGTGCAATAGGGGTTGCGGATAAAGGGGTTGGGGGTATATCCGCATGGGTATCACCTGTTGCCCTACGAGCGGCTGAGCGAGGTGATGGAGGCAGTGTGCCGGGGTGATGGAAGAAGCTGCGGAGCAGTTAGCGGAGGCAGACGGAAGGGCAGGTCTGTGAGGGGCTGCGGCAAGCGCCGAGGGTCCACAAGGGCGAGACGGGGCTGTGCTTTGAGGCGAGAGGGCACGGGCTGCCTGTGGCCTGCACGCTTTGGGCAACGCCCCTCATCTACGAGCGTTGACCTTCGTGGCAGAGCAGATAAAACGGCTGTGGGCCGGACAGATGAACGCCTTGTTGGTGGAGATCAAGGACGCCGGGGCGGCGGTCCAAGGGGCCGGGGAGACGCAGTGGGAGCGAGCAAGGCCGCAGGGGTTCGAGGAGCGATAGGCGGCCCTCCTGGCCGAAGGCTTGGCGGCCAACTCGCCCCCCGAGGCGGCCCCGACCGGGCCGAAACGCCGGGGCAGGCCCCAACAGACCAACCCGAAGAACCTGCTGGATCGGTTGGAACGCTATCAGGCCGAGACGCTCTGCTTCATGACCGACTTCACCGTGCCCTTCGACAACAACCTGACCGAACGGGATCTGCGGATGATGCAAGTCCAGCAGAAGGTGTCGGGGGGCTTTCGCACCCCGACCGGCGCGCAGGTGTTTGGCCGGATTTGCAGCTATCTCTCCACCGCGCGCACGCAAGCCCGATCCATGTTGTCGGTACTGGAACATCTCTTCTTGGGGCATCCCTGTGTTCCTTCGCCTCTCCTGGAATGATGGCCTCTTTTATATGCAACCCGATGGGTAGTTACGTCAAAAGTACGTTTTCTCATCCATAGGCTCCGGGGCGGTCGCGGGCAGCCAGATGTGCTTTTCTTGCATTCCTGATGACGCCCGGATATCCTCTGGTTAGTGCTTCATACTATGGATTCACCTCAGTGTAATATAAATATATAAGGATGGAGTAAAAGTTGCCAAGCCAGAATATTATAGACTTAAACAGTAACTGGGTTGTATTGCCTGAGAGTATTGATTGTATCGGGATAGAAGGTCTCAGGCATGTGCAGGAAAAAGAAGAAGGCTGGATGACGGCTAAAGTCCCTGGTGAAATACATTTGGATCTTATGAACGCCGGAAAGATGCCCGATCCTATTATTGGGAAGAACATGCCCGAGTGCCGCTGGCCGGAGACCATGTCATGGTGGTATAGAACCAGATTTGATATTAATGAAGAATTTCTTCAAAATGAAAGTCAGACACTCGTTTTCGAAGGGCTTGATCTATATGCCCAAGTGTTTATAAACGGCAACTTTGTAGGTGAAGCATTTGATGCCTTCATACCTGCCGAATTCAAAGTAAAGTGGATGCTCTGCAGCGGAAGCAATGAACTTGTTATCAGGCTAACAGTTGGGAGTGAGATTGTCCCTGACGAGACAGATCCCGGTCAAGGAAAGCCTGAACATAAACCGAGTTCCGCTGCTGGTGGTAAGATCCCCAATCCTTTAACAGCTGGGGAAACAAATGAACCATACGGTCACAGAGATTGGATCGGAAGAAAATGGGTGCGTAAACCCCAGTTCAGTTATGGATGGGATTGGGTTGATGCTCTGCCGAATATAGGCATATGGCGCGGTGTAAGCCTTAAAGGATATAGCTATGCAATTATTCAAGATATACGTCTTGATACTTTGATTCAAAATGAATCAATATCACTTGAAATGGATGCGATAATTGAGAATCTTCATGCGTGGAGTGAGCGTACCTGCGTCCTGGAACTTGAGATATTATCCCCTGGCGGAAGCCCCGCAGCGAAACGGGAGTATATTGTTGACGCACTTCCGGGGCGGATGCCTATACGGGACATTATTTTAATACCTGACGCACAGCTCTGGTGGCCTAATACAATGGGCGAGCAACCTTTGTATATGGTAAAAGCCTGGTTGAGGGATACAGACGGTATCTGTCATGATTCCCGCCAATTCTCAATAGGGTTGCGTACAATCGGAATAGACAGGTCAAGACTTGGAGAGGGCAGCAGGTTATGCCTTCGTGTAAACGGAATTGAAGTATTCTGCCGAGGAGCCAATATTGGCCCATTTGACCCTATTTTAGCAAGAATCACTGATGAAAAGTACGCAAGGATTGTTTCCGAAGCCAAAAATACTGGGATGAATACCATTCGTATCAATGGATGTTCTATTTTTGAAAGCGAGATCTTTTATGAAGAATGTGACAAAGCGGGTATAATGATATGGCAGGATTTTATGTTGACATTGATGACCTATCCCGACCATGATGACAGTTTTTGCTCGCTTGTGGAAAAAGAAACAGAAGCTGCAATCCGTTTGCTCAGGCATCATCCTTCTATTGTGTTGTGGTGTGGGAATAATGAAACCACATGGATTCTACCCGACTGGTGGAATAAAGATCTGAGCAAGCCACTTGATATAGGAGGACATAGGTTATGTGGGCAGGTGTTTCCTGACCTGTGCCATACCCTCGATCCGAAGAGACCGTACTGGTATAGCAGCCCCTGTGGAGGGGAATATGCCAACTCAGAGCTTTCTGGCGACTGTCATTACTGGGAATATTCCTGGCTTCATGATGATCCTTTACACCGCTACAGGCATGAAACTTACGATAGCTGCCGATCAAGGTTCTTAAGTGAATATGGGGTCATTGGGCCTTGTCATATAGATTCCATCAAAGAATATCTTTCCGAGGACGAGATGAAGTTTGACAGTCCTGTATGGCAGTTACATACAGGTATGCATGAAAAAGGAAAAGTAATGGAGGCCATTGCTTATCATTATAAAAATGCAGAGAATCTCACAATTCAGGAATATGTGAATTATGGGCAGATGTTCCAGGCTATTATTCATGGATATGCGCTGGAAGCACTCCGCTTTAGAAAATATGATCCCATAGACGATTGTCAGGGTGCCCTTGTTTGGTCTTTTTCCGACTGTTGGGGTGAAACCGGTTGGTCTTTAGTGGACTACTATATGAGAAGGAAACCAAGCTATTATTGGTTCAAACGAGCATGTAAACCTATAAAAATAATAGTAAGGCAACGAAATAACCGACTGATTACAAGGGTGGTAAATGACACACTACAATATTTCAGGTGTGAGATTGAAGCCGGTTGGTGGAGGATAGACGGTACCAATAAAGAAACTAATTTATTGCATGTTGCAATCGAGGCAAACAGTATGCTGGAAGTCTGTGAAGGAAAGGCACCGGAGATTGAAGGCAGGGATTCGGATAAATGGGTATATGCGGCTGTCATGAAACAAAACGATTTTGTTGCACAGGATCAATCTGTTTTAACTTTTAAACCATACCGCGAGTTGGGGATGGTAAAGCCGGAGATAGAAGTAACTCATAAATCGGAGGGCATTATCGAGATAACGAGCCCGGTGTTTTGCCATGGAGTACATATGGAAGACAATGGTTATGAGATTATTTCTGATAATTGGTTTGATCTGTTGCCAGGTGTACCGATTTTTATTGAAGCCAGTGGTGACCGAAATATTGATTCATCTGCATTTAATGCTTTAGTAACTTATTGATATAAAAATATAATCCTGGGTTGCAGAGTTTTTGTCAAAAAGTGTGCAAAAAGATGGTGTTGGTGTCAGGCGGCGGAGGCTCTTGACGGAGCCGTCCCCTTCTCGTTCTCGGTTTTCACGCCCTCCACAAACCTAACCCCTTGCCATACCGCCTGCAGCAGCCCGGGCGCATTGAGACGCCGGAATCGCTGCTCCGCGATCAACAACAGCTTCCACACCACGACGGTGGCGTTCTCAACTTTCTGGAAGCGTTGGGCCGCCTCGGTACGCAGCCGCAGGGCGGCCAAGGGCGACTCGACCGGGTGGGTCGTCCGCCGATAGCCCAATGCGCTTTCGGGAAGGCATCGAAGGTGACTCTCCGGCCTCCATCCTCATCCAGCATCGCCGCGGCTTGCCCGTAGCCCTGCGTCTGACACCATCCCTGGAAGGTGCGCTTCGCCTGGTCCGCGTCCTGGCGGTGGTCGGCATAGACCCTCTGGCGCAGCAAGCGATTGCCCGTCTCCTGATCTTTTGGTTTGGTCCGGTCCAGCACGTTCACCATCCGATGGTTCCAGCACCGCTGTTCGGTAGCCGAAGGATACACCTCCCGCAAGCGTCTCACAGGCCTAATGCCCCATCCCCGACCACCGCCTTCGGACAGGCCAGCCCCTGGTCCCGCAGACTCCGCAGCCGCCGTGCCCCGCTTTCCTTGCGCTCCCGATGCCCGCTCTCCAGCCTCAAGACCGCTTGGTACCCATCCGACAAGGCTCCCACCCACACCAGCAGACATCTCTTATCTTTGTCCAGCCCCGCCTTGAGGCAGACCCCATCCGCCCAGGCATACACCACTTCCCATCCGCCGAACCAGCGCTGCTGCCAAGCCGGATACTCGCCCCGCCACCCCGCCTTCAAGCGCCCTATCGTCGCCGGCGACAGCGGGGCCGCCTCGCCCAAAAGCCCCCGCAAGGCCAGGTCGAAATCCCCCAACGCCAGCCCATGCCGAGACAACTGCGGGCGCAACTCCGCCGCCTGCGTTCGCTGGACCAACAACGGCAACCCTCGGCTCTCCAACTTCTCCTCGATGCCCCGCACCCGGGGTCGGCGCACCGTCACACTCCCGCAGGAGAGACCCACCTGCCTCTCTTTCCCATACCCGTTCCGATAGCCCGCGCTCGCCTCCCCCTCTGCCCGCCGGGCCTGCTTGGCTCGCCCCAGAAACTCCGTCACTTCCGCTTCCAGCAAGTCTTGCAGCCACCCCTGGATCTGCTGGCGCACCAATCCTTCCAGACTCTCCCAACACACCCCTTGCTCATCAGGTCAATTGACACACCTTTTGATTTTACCTCTATTCTCATCCCTTCTGAACTCTTTCTTTGGCATAACAGGGCTGTTTGAAAGGCATCGTAAGGCGGCAAAACACCTCACCCCTGCCCCTCTCCTGGATGCCCCTGTCAAAGATCCCTGGTGGCCCCGGCAATCGGTTCCTCGATTCGTGCCGAATTTTGCAAATAACCGGGACAATCTGCCTGCGGCGTCTTGAAGGTTCCTTCCGATTGTTGTATAATATAGTTAAATAAATCGGTTTCCCCTTTCCAGAAGAGAGGAAAAAGGAGCTAAACGGATGATTACCCTGACGGAACGCGCGGCCAGCGAAGTCAAGAATATACTGGAACAGAACGACAAGCTCGATTACGGTCTCAGAGTGTATGTGGCCGGGTCGGGCTGCTCCGGGCTTCAATACGGCATGGGCCTGGATGAGTTGCCCATCGAGGATGACCAGGTATTCGAGAGTAACGGCGTCCGAGTCTTTATCGATAATGCGAGCCTGCCGCTCCTGACCGGTTCCACGGTCGATTTTGTGGAAACGGCGATGGGCACCGGCTTCAAAATCGACAACCCCAACGCTCCTGCAGGCGGCTGCGGCAGCGGCTGCTCTTCAGGTTGCGGCTCCGCGGAATAAGAATAGAACGGGCGCCGGGCCGGGCTGTATCCTTCCGAAAGAGCCGGACGGACAGCGGACCTGCGCCTTTTGGAATCGTGCGACAGGGCAGGGGCGGCGCGGCTGCCTCTGCCCTGCGCTTTGAAAGGAGCGGCCCGATGAGCCATCCTGCCTGGCTGCGCCTCAAGGCTCCGGGGGGTGAAAACTTCTCGGAACTTAAAGGGCTTGTCCGCCACCACAACCTCCACACCGTCTGTGAAAGCGCCCGGTGCCCCAATATCGGCGAATGCTGGGAAAAACGAACCGCCACCTTCATGCTGTTGGGCAATACCTGCACCCGCAGTTGCGGCTTCTGCGCCGTCCTCACAGGCAGGCCCTCCGCGGTGGATTTGCAGGAACCTTACAATGTGGCCGAAGCGGTGTGCAAGCTGAGCCTGAAATACGCGGTGGTCACCTCGGTCAACCGGGACGACCTCAAGGACGGGGGGGCTTTCATCTTCGCCAGAACGATCCGGCAAATCCGCCTTCTCAGTCCGGACTGCCAGATCGAAGTTCTCATACCCGATTTTGAGGGTAACCAGGATGCGCTGCAAAAGGTCATTAACGAACGGCCCGATGTTCTGAACCACAATATGGAAACGGTCAGCCGCCTCTACCGCCGCGTCCGTCCCCAGGCCAAATATCCCCGCTCTCTGGAACTTTTGCGCCGTTCCAAAGACGCCGGGCTGACCACCAAGTCGGGCCTGATGGTGGGGGTGGGGGAGACCAGAGATGAACTCATCGAGACTTTCGGAGACATGATCGCCCACGGCTGCGATATCCTGACCATCGGGCAGTACCTGCGCCCCTCCCTGAACCACCTGCCCGTAGACCGCTACTACGCCCCGGAAGAATTCGTCGAACTCAAGCAGGCCGGCGAATCGATGGGCTTCAAGCACGTCGAATCCGGCCCCCTGGTACGCAGTTCCTACCACGCCCGCGAACAGAAAGCTGTGGCTTCGGGGGCGTAAGGAGATGTCTTTTTGAACACAGATAGATACAGATAAAAGCAGGGTGGAGACGGATAGTTTTTTATCGGTATTTATCCGGGTCCATCCGTTCTGAACGATGTTCATCTGTGTTCAAATATACAGCCAGCGTTTTGATATATTCCATGCAAAGGAGGAGCGATTGACACCGGAAGAGAAGGAAGGACGCCTGCTCGATCTGCTGCGCTCTATGGAGAGCGTGATCGTGGCCTATTCGGGCGGTGTGGACAGCGCTTATCTGGCGAAAGCCGCTTATGTGGCGCTTGGGGAGAGGGCGCTGGCGGTGACGGCCCGTTCCGCCTCCTACCCTCAGGCCGAGATGGAGGAAGCGACCCGCATCGCGCAACTCATCGGTATTCCTCACCGCTTTGTCGATACCGATGAGCTGAGCGACCCCAACTATGCGGCCAATCCTACGAACCGATGCTATTTCTGCAAATCGGAGCTCTTCTCCAAGCTGGAGCCAATGGCCCGGGAACTCGGCTATAAGCGCCTGGTCTATGGGGCGATAGCCGACGACCGGGGCGATTTCCGGCCCGGCCAGCAGGCGGCCCGGGAACTCGGCATCCGCGCTCCGATGGATGAGGCCGACCTGACCAAAGAGGATATCCGCCACCTCTCCCGCAAATGGGACCTTCCGACCTGGAACAAAGCCTCTTTCGCCTGCCTCTCCTCCCGCTTCGCCTACGGCAACCGGATCACCGAAGAGAAGCTCCATACGGTGGAGGCCGCCGAGCAGTTCCTCCGGGAGAGCGGTTTCTGGCAGTTTCGGGTGCGCCACCATGAAGAGATCGCCCGCATCGAAATCCCTGTGGACGAGATGCGCCGCCTGTTTGAAGGCGGCCTGCGGGAGCGGATCGTCGCCCGCTTCAAAGAACTGGGATACAAATACGTCACCCTCGACCTGCTGGGTTTTCGCAGCGGCAGCATGAACGAAGGGATCGCCCGGCCTCAAACGCTGCTCAATATGGTGAAATAGAGCCTGTCAGGAGAACCGATTGGCATACCGCGACCTGAGTGAGTTTGTCGAACTGCTGCGCCAGAAGGGGCAGATCAAAGTCATCGCCGAGCCGGTCGATCCGTATCTGGAAATGACCGAAATCGCGGACCGCGTGGTGAAGAAGGGCGGTCCGGCCCTTCTCTTCACCGATGTGAAAGGCCACACATGGCCGGTGTTGATGAATATGTACGGCTCCGCCGAACGGATGGCCTGGGCGCTGGAGGCCGACAGCCTGGACGCCATCGCAGAGGAGATCGCCGGGCTGCTGGAGCCGAAAATCCCCGTCTCCTTCATGGACAAGCTGAAACTGCTGCCCAAGCTCAAGATGCTCAGCGAACTGACGCCCCGCGTGGTCAAGGACGGCATCTGTCAGGAGGTGGTGGAGACCGAAACGGCCTCCCTGGACAAGATCCCGATCATCACCTGCTGGCCCCAGGACGGAGGCCCCTATATCACCCTTCCGCTCGTATTTACCAAACACCCCAGGCTGGGAACGCGGAATGTGGGAATGTACCGCCTCCAAAAATTCGATGCCCGAACGCTGGGGATGCACTGGCAGAGGCACAAGGGCGGGGCGCAGCACTACCGGGTGGCCGAAGAAATGGGGCAGCGGCTGGAGGTGGCGGTCGCCCTCAGCGCGGAGCCGTCCCTGATCTACGCCGCCACCGCCCCGTTGCCTGAAGAGATCGACGAAATGATGCTAGCCGCCTTCGTGCGCGACAGGCATGTCGATCTGGTCAAATGTAAAACGGTGGACCTGGAAGTCCCCGCCAATGCCCATATCATCCTGGAGGGCTATGTGGAACCGCACGAGCGGCGGCTGGAAGGGCCGTTCGGAGACCACACGGGCTATTATTCCCTGGCGGACGAATACCCGGTCTTCCATCTGACCGCCATCACCCACAAGCGCGACCCGATTTACGCCACCACCATCGTCGGCCCTCCCCCGATGGAGGACGGCTTCCTGGGCAAGGCCACCGAGCGCGTCTTCCTGCCGCTCATCAGGAAGACTCTGCCTGAGATCGTGGATATGAACCTGCCGGTGGAAGGCATCTTCCACAACCTGGCGATCATCTCCATCGATAAGCGTTATCCGGGCCACGCCCGCAAGGTCATGCATGCGGTGTGGGGCCTGGGGCAGTTGATGTTCACCAAAGTCGTCATCATCGTCGATAAGGACTGCAACGTGCAGGACATGCGGGAAGTGATCTGGAAGGTGGGCACGCATCTGGACCCCAAGCGGGATTGCATGATCTCCGAAGGCCCCACCGACGTTCTGGACCATTCGGCGATGTATACCGACTGGGGCGGCAAGCTCGGTATCGATGCCACCCGCAAATGGCCCGAAGAAGGCTACACCCGCACCTGGCCCGATGTTCTGAAGATGTCTTCAGATGTCAAGGAACGCATCGACGCGATGTGGGGGAAACTGGGCCTGTAGTCCTTTTGATGCAAACGGAGCCTGTCATGTTCGCTTCATTACTCCGCGGTTCGGAACTGGCGGATATCCAAGAGAAAGTGCTGGAAGGCCGGCGGCTGGGGTTCGAGGACGGCATGCGCCTGTACGCCTCTTCCGACCTGACCGCCATCGGGACGATGGCAAACATCGTCCGGGAGCGGAAGAACGGCTCCCTCGCCTATTACGTTCGGAATCAGCATATCAATTATACCAATATCTGCAACAAGTTCTGCAAGTTCTGCTCTTTCTATTCCCTGCCGCGAGACCCCTCCGCCTATACCCTTACGCCGGAGCAGGTTCAAGACCGTGTGCGGGAATATCTGCACCTTCCCATCACGGAAATCCATATGGTGGCCGGGATCAACCCCCGCCTCCCCTACCGTTATTATCTGGACATCCTCCGGGCCGTGAAGGAAGTCCGGCCCGATGTGCATATCAAAGCCTATACGATGGTGGAACTGGCCGAAATCTGCCGTCAGGCGAAAAAGCCGCTGGAAGAAGTGCTGCCCCAACTGATGGAGGCCGGGCTGGACTCCCTGCCCGGGGGCGGGGCGGAGGTTTTCAGCGACCGGGTACACCGGGAGCTTTTCCCCTTAAAGCAAAATGGCGACGAATGGCTGGCGATGGCCCGCGCCGCGCATCGGCTGGGCCTGCCCTCCAACGCTACCCTGCTTTACGGCCATATCGAGGAGCCGGAGGAAAAGGTCGACCACCTGCTGAGGCTGCGCGATCTTCAGGACGAGACGGGTGGCTTCCACTGCTATATCCCCCTGGAGTTTCACCCGGAAAAAACCGACCTGGAGGGCCTGCCCGCCGCCACCGGAGACGACAACCTGAAGGAAATAGCCATCGGGCGGCTCATGCTCGATAACTTCGACCACATCAAAGCCTTCTGGGTGATGATCTCGCCCCAGATTTCCCAGGCGGCTCTCTGGTACGGCGCGGACGATATCGACGGCACAGTGATGGAATACGAAATCACCCGCGACGCCGTGACCGACACCCGCCAGTCCCTCACCCACAGCCAGCTTATGGACCTGATCCGCGAAGCGGGCCGGGAGCCAGTCGAACGGGACAACCGCTACCGCATCCTGAGCCGTTCCTGAAATCGTCAGCCAACGCCCCTCACTCGTCGAGGTTCAAGATGAATCCACTCTCCCTATCCGCAAAGGCCGCCGGGCCGATGCAGGGCATCGAAGATATCGCTGAAAAAGTCCTGACCGGAGAGCGGATCGCCTATGACGATGGGATGCGCCTCTTCCGGCATTCCAACCTGACCGACCTGGCGGTGCTTGCCGACTTCGTGAGGCGCAGGAAGCATCCCGAACTCATTGTCACCTATGTGATCGGGCGGAACATCAACTATACCAACATCTGCTGGGTGCGATGCAAGTTCTGCGCCTTCTACCGCATCCCCGGCCATGCGGAAGGTTATGTCCTGCCCCATGAAGCGATCTTCCGCAAGATAGAGGAACTGGTGGCGGTCGGCGGCACCGAAGTGCTGATGCAGGGCGGGGTCAACCCGCGCCTGAAGATCGAGTATTTCGAGGATCTGCTCCGCCAGATCAAGGCCCGCTACCGGGTGCATATGCACTCCCTCTCCGTTGCCGAAGTCATGCACATCGCCCGCCTCTCCAAGCTCGGTATCGAGGAGACGCTCCGCCGCCTGCACGCGGCGGGTCTGGATTCCCTGCCCGGCGCGGGCGGCGAAATCCTGGATGACGAGGTGCGCCGCCAGATCGCGCCCTATAAAGACACGACCGAGGAATGGCTAGGCGTGATGTGCGCCGCGCAGCGGATCGGGATGCCCACCACCGCCACCATGATGTACGGCTCGGTGGAAAGACCGGATCACCGCATGAATCATCTCCAGCGCGTGCGCGATCTCCAGGACGAGACGGGAGGATTCACGGCTTTCATCGCCTGGAGCTTCCAGCCGGACGATACCGAACTCGGCGGCTCCCGGGCCAGCGCGTTCGATTATCTGCGAACCACCGCCGTCTCCCGGATATTTCTGGACAACATCGACAACATGCAGGCATCGTGGGTGACGCAGGGGCCGAAAATCGCCCAGGTCGCCCTGGGCTACGGACTGAACGACTATGGCAGCACTATGATGGAGGAAAACGTTGTCAGCGCCGCCGGAACCCAATTCGTGATGTCCATTGAGGAAATGGAACGCCAGATCCGCACGGCGGGATATATTCCGAAGCGGAGGGATACTTACTACAGGCTGGTAAACACCGGAGCTTCAGGATGATGGGAATGGGGGAAGCAGGCCCCCCTTGCTCGAAACACCTATAAGGGAGGACGAAATGGCCGTTATGCGCGATGCAGTCCGATATGAGCCGGATGCGGCGGACAGAATATTGATGAATGTGATCCAGGGCGATTTTCCGCTGGTTTCGGAGCCGTTCGCGGCGATAGGGGAGGCGGCGGGGCTGCCGGCCGAGGAAGCGATGGACCGGATACGGCGGCTGAAAGAGACCCGCATCATCCGCCAGATCAGCGCCATCTTCGATTCCAGGAACCTGGGGTACAGCAGCTCCCTGGTGGCGATGCAGTTTCCGAAAGAGCGCGTCGATGCGGAAGCGGAAGTGATCAGCAAACACCCTGGCGTGAGCCACAACTACAGGCGAAACCACCCGTATAACCTCTGGTTCACGATAGCCGTTCCCCCGGGGCGCAGCCTGGAGGCCGATGTCAGCCGCCTGACGGAACTGACCCGTCCGGACAGGATGTGGCTTCTTCCCACCATCCGCCTCTTCAAAATCGGGGTAAACCTGGATATGAACAGCGAGGCGGAAATCACGCGCAAGGAAAGCGGCGCAGGCTACAGTTGGAAAATCGCCCCTCAGGTCGTGCCCCTGACAGAAGGAGATATACGCGCGATCCGCGAGCTTCAGAAGGACATCCCGATCATTCCCCGCCCCTTCGAGGTCATGTCGGAGCGGATGGGGGCGAGTGAATCGCAGCTTTTGGAGATCGCGAAGCGGTTTCTGGAGCGCGGGCAGATGCGCCGCTTCTCCGCCGTGCTGCACCACCGCGAAGCCGGTTATGTGGCGAATGCTATGGGAGTATGGGCCGTGCCGGAAGAGCGAATCGAGGAAATCGGCCTGAAAATGGCCTCTTACACCGCGGTCAGCCACTGCTATCATCGCCCGACCTACCCGGACTGGCCCTATTCGATCTTTACCATGATCCATGCTCGCAGCGCGCCCGAATGCCATACGGTCGCCGAGGTTATGTCCCAGGAAACGGGCATCGGGGAATACGACCTTCTCTTCAGCACGAAGGAATACAAGAAAACCCGGGTCAAATACTTCATCGAAGGCGAATTCGAGGAGTTCGACGCCCTGAAACCGGCGTGACAGCATGAAATTCGAAATCTCCGGCAATGACGCCGGAGATTTTTTATGGGCCGCGCAGACTCCCTCATCGATGCAGTCGGCTAAGCAGCCCGTTGGAGTAAGGGTGCCGCTTCCCCCGGGACAAGGCCGTAGGGGCGAACACTAGATTCGCCCATAGCGATCCAGATCAGGGGAAACCTCCTCCGCTCCTGGGGGAGGGGTGACCGCTCTCCCCTGGCCCCTCGCCCCGAAACCCAAGGGATGCGCCGGAGCGCCTCCGGGGAGAGGGGGAGAGAGGGTGCGGTACTTGACCATCCCATCCCCTCCCCCTGCCCGTTTCGGGAAGGGGGAGGGGGGGTTAGGTAACAATCTATCAAAGGCCCGCCCCTCGCCCCGGCGGGACAGTCACCCTTATCTTGATCGCGATGGGGCGAACACCAGATTCGCCCTGCCCCAAGCGATCTTCGGAGGCCTGGGCGAACACCAGGTTCGCCCCTCCGGATCGGCCAGGATCGCTCCACATCTTAATCTTGACTCCAACACCCTGCCTCGTCGCTGTCGCTCTTCGCAGACTGCATCGGGGGGACTTTCGCTGAAAGGCGCAGTAGAGGGAGGGGCGTAAGGTGGTCTACCAGGGCGACTCATCGGGTCGCCCCTACGGACACGGTCCTGATCACTATAAAGCCTGCACTTCGGCGATCAGTTTGTCCAGAAATTCCGCCGGGGCCCGGGCCTGGATGCCGTTAACCCGCCCGGATAAAAGCTGCTTTCCGAGGGCAGGGATTTCGTTATAGCTTTCGATTTTCGCCAGGACGGCCTTTCGGAGTGCCGGAACGCTGTCGAAAGGCTCCGACCTCAGCCCTTGCAAGTAGACCGTCACCTCCTGCCGCAGGGCTTCTTTTTTTTCCTTGGGAATCAGGCGGGTCAGTATATTGAGCATCGTTTTATGCCTCCATTCACCATAGTTCGAGAAGGGTCAGCCCGGTTCCTTGCCACCCCGATTGATTTTCAGGGTGGATTCAGGTATAATGAATCGGCCCGGCAGGTTGTTGCGGTCGGCCCCATCACAATAGGGAAGGCATTTCTTCCGAAGCGGCGGCTCGCGGGAGATTTCATGTCCATGAGAGAGGATTATCTGGCGGTCATCGGGTTCAGCCTGCTGGCGTCGGTGGCCGATATGCTGGGCGGCTGGCTGGCGGTCGCGCTCGGCGAGAGGTTCGAGCGCAAACTGGTCTATTTCATCGGATTCGGAGCCGGTTTCCTGCTGTCCGTCACCGTGCTGGACATCTTCCCGGAAGCCCTGGAAGGCTTCGGCGCGGCCCCTTTGCTGGTGGTGTTGGGATATTTCCTGATCTTCCTCTTCGAGCAGACCCCTCTTGGCTTCCACGCCCACGACCACGGCCCCCGCGAGCATGTCAGCGAGATGCTTCCTGTCACTCATGCCGCCTCGCTGGCGATTTTTATCGGCCTCTTCATCCATTCCTTTTTCGACGGGCTGGCGATAGCGGCGGCGATAGGCGTCCGCTCCGCTCTGGCGGTTCCGATCCTGGTCGGGATCCTGACCCATAAAGTGCCCGGCACGTTCAGCCTCTCCGCCGTCCTGCTGGCCTCCACCGGCAAGAAGCGAGTGGCGTTTCTGGGCGCTATCGGGGTCGCCCTGGCGACCATGGTGGGCGCGCTCCTTTCCCTCCTGGTGGGCCATCTGAACGACCTGTGGATGAAGGGCATCCTGGCCGTGGCCGCCGGAACCTTTGTCTACGTGGCCGCCACCGAACTCATCCCCACCGTCAACGAAAGCGGGCGTAAGGGGGCCCGCACCTCCGTTCTCCTCGGCGCTGCCAGCTTCTTCCTGATCTCCCGGCTGCTGGGCTGGCTGGGAGTCCATTGAGCGACATATCACCCATAGGGTAAAAACTGCCGTGCCATTTCCGCTTCTCTTGTCACAAAAACTGGCCTCCGGTTTTGCCTCTTGACATTTGCGCTATACCTTGCTATTATAGGGATAGGCGGTCATTACCTGGAAAAACCCGACCGCCCAAGGAGGCGATCAGGCAGGCAATCATGAACCGGGGGGACGCAGCAGCGACGGCGCTGCGGCATGATTGCCAACCGGCTCACGATGGAGCAGGAACCGTCCCGCCCCCCTGAAGGGGGGCAATTATTGCCAAAAGACACATGGATGCCTGGCTTGTGCCAGGGCAATGCCTGCCGTGCCTGGCTGATGGGTTGCGCCCTGCATCTGGTGGGCCACCGGGAGGACGCGGAAGATATGTGCCAGGAAGTCTGCCTGCGATGCGTCCTCAGCCAGCATGGGCTGCGGGAGGCGTCAGACCGAAGGGGATGGCTCTATCGGATTCTGGTCAATGTCTATCGAGGCCATCTGCGGCGGCGAAAGCGCAGGCCGGAGATCACGGAAGCGGATGTGGAGGAGCGCGTCTTGGAGGCGGCGCAGGCGATGGGTGTTCTGGAGCAGGAGTTCCTGGCGGAACAGCATGCAGCCGTCCACGAACGGGTCTATGCAGCCCTGGCGCAACTCCCGGAAAGGCATCGGCAACTGTTGATCTGGAAGTATATCGAAGATCTATCCTATGAAGAGATCGCCCGGCGTGCCGGCATGAAGCAGGAGAACATCGACATGTCGTTACGAAGGGCGAAGCAGTCGTTTCATAAGAGGTATGCAAAGTTGCTCGATCAAGAAGCGAGAGAGGTTGGCTGAGCGGTAAGCCCTACGGCTTTTCGCTTGGGAAAATGTCTGTATGGGCGCACCGGTGTGCGCCTTTTTTCTTGTTCGGTCTCGCTTGCCAGAATGTGAGCAAGAACTATTTCACGAA